>CAZNLT010000092.1:0-23470 GCA_964573705.1 uncultured Desulfobacterales bacterium | reverse complement strand
CAAGCCCCAAGGGATTTTAAGTCCCTTGCGTCTACCTATTCCGCCACCCAGGCAGGATGAAATTGCGATCCCCTATAATCCAAATCAGAGGAGAATTCAAGGGAAAACCGTTTTTCTTTACCGGCAGAGCCGATCCGGTGCCGCCGCCGAACGCAGGGACGCATCGGTTACGACTTTTTCAGTGACAGGATGCATTCGGCGCCCAGGGTTTTTTGAATTTCATTTCTGACCTGAAGCGCCTTTTCCCGGTCGACGTAAGGCCCGACCAATACCCGGTGCCAGACCCCCCGGTCGTCGTTGTTCTGCCGAATGAAGGCGGGATATCCCCTGCGCTTCAGGATGTTCTTGAACCGCCGGGCCCGAACCGGTTCGAAAAAGGCGCCGGCCTGAAGTTCATATTTACCTTTGGGGGTATTTCCGTCGCCGGGCGATGGCGGCCGCGGCAGGTTGGCTGTCAGTTCCCGGGCCAGTTCATCCACCGCTGTGACTTTGGTGGCGTCGCGCAGGTTCCAACCGGATCGCAGGGTGATCATGGGGATGTCCAGCAGGGTCAGCGGTACCCCGCCTTCGTGATCCCGGGCAATATGTCGGTCGGACCAGATCTTTCGGCCGGTGCGGGTGTCCCACACATGAATGGAGGCCCCGATGCTCATGGTCGAATAGAGGCCCACGAAGAACCGCTGGAACTCGAACACCGAGCCGAAAACCACCGCATCGCACCCCAGAATGCGCCCCAGTCTTCGCACCGACACCTTGGCCAGGGCCGCCTGATCCAGTATCCCGAGCTGTTGAAGCCGCACATCCACCGTGCTCAGTTCCACATCCCGGTAGGGGAGGGTGCTCAGGTGGCTGTAGAAATTGACCCGGACCATATCTTCAATGCCTTCGACATCCGTCAGGTTCAAAAAGGGCAGCACCGCAAGCGAACGGGGGAAATCACCGTATACAACCGCGGTATTGAGCTGCTGACAGGAGACCGGGGGCTTGGTCATGGCGCACCCGGTCAGAACAAACGCCGCCAACGAGAGGGCGGTCATAAACCAAGGGGAATATACCGTTCTCTGGGTATCCATCATATGTATGAACGCGTGTTTAATTGAACAATAAAATTGAATCGTCAGGTCGTCGCCCGATAAGGCGTCTTGGAGCAGAAAATACTGCTTCTGAATACCTGAAACGGACGGCCGCGTCCGTGATGGAGTACCGCCATCAGAAATCCTGGTACACCCCGGTGTAGGTCTCCGGGGTAACCGCCGACAGTTCCGCCTTTACCGCGGGGGACACATTCAGCCCCTCGATAAAGCTGGTAATCGCTTTCCGATCGATTCGGCCGTGGGTGCGGGTGACCGCTTTCAGGGCTTCGTAGGGCTTGTGATAGCCTTCCCGGCGCAGGATGGTCTGAATTCCCTCGGCGACCACCGCCCAGTTGTCTTCCAGGTCCCGGGCGATTTTTTCGCGGTTGAGGACCAGTTTGTCCAGCCCCTTCAGAAGCGAGCGGAGGGCGATCAGGGTATGGGCGATCGGCACCCCCAGGTTTCGGCTCACGGTGGAATCGGACAGGTCCCGCTGAAGCCGTGATATCGGCAGTTTGGCCGAGAGGTGCTCGAATACCGCATTGGCCAGCCCCAGGTTGCCCTCGGCGTTTTCGAAATCGATGGGATTGACCTTGTGAGGCATCGCCGAAGAGCCCACCTCGGCGGCCTTGATCCGCTGTTTGAAATAATCCATGGCGATATAGGACCAGAGGTCCCGGCTCAGATCGATCAGAATGGTGTTGATCCGCTTGAGACCGTCGCAGAAAGCGCCCAGGTTGTCGTAGGGTTCGATCTGGGTGGTTACGCGAGTGCGGGAGAGTCCCAGAATGTCGTTGACCAGGTGATCGGCGAATTCGATCCAGTCGATATTCGGATAGGCGGCATGGTGGGCATTGAAATTCCCCGTGGCCCCCCCGAATTTGGCGGAAAAGGGCACCTGATCGAGCTGGTTCGTCTGGGCATGAATCCGCTCCACAAACACGTAAAGCTCCTTGCCCAGGCTGGTGGGGGAGGCGGGCTGACCGTGGGTCCTGGCCAGCATCGGGATCTCTTTCCACTCCCGGGCCTTTTCCGCCAAAGAGTCGACCGTCTCCGCCAGAACCGGCCGCACCGCCTGCTGCCAGGCTCCTTTCAGAGAGAGCGGCAGGGCGGTGTTGTTGATGTCCTGGGAGGTCAGCCCGAAATGGATGTACTCTTCAAACTGGGACAGGCCCAGGGCCTCGAATTTTTCCTTCAGAAAATATTCCACCGCCTTGACATCATGATTGGTCAGGGCCTCGATCTCTTTGATTCTCAGGGCGTCTTCCGTGGAAAAGGACCGATACAGGGCTCGAAGCGGTTCAATCAGCTGTCGGTTGAAATCCTTCAACTGGGGAAGGTTCAGTTCGCAGAGGGCGATGAAATATTCCACCTCGACCCGCACCCGGTACCGGATCAACGCCCCTTCGGAGAAATAGTCGCTCAGTTTTTCGGTCACCCGGCGATACCGGCCGTCCACCGGGGAGATCGCGTTCAGTATTGAAATCTCCATGTTTGGTTCAAACCCTTTCTGAAGTCGTATCGATGAAATGACGCACGGCAGTACACCTGTGGATATAAGGAAAGAGGCCGGGTGTCAAGCCATGAGGTGCAGTGGACGGGATTGATCCTTACAAAAATCGCCGACGGAAAGGTTCTTGTCAAATCCCCATGCAATTGTTACTTTACCCGCATGACACGTAATTCTATCCATAGACCGCTGATTCTCGCCTCCCAGTCCCCGAGGCGGCGCTACCTGCTGGAGCAGGCCGGTCTTGAATTCACGGTGATCCCCAGCCGGTTCGATGAGGATGCGGTGGAATTGACCGATCCGGAAACTTACACCGAATCTCTGGCACGGGGAAAGGCCGAGGAGGTCGCCGCGGCCTATCCGGAAAGCTGGGTCATCGGTGCGGACACCATTGTCCTGATCGGCGGGTCCATTCTGGGCAAGCCCGGATCGCCCGCCATCGCTCGGGAAATGCTGCGGCGGCTGAGCGGCCGGACCCATCAGGTATACACCGGATATGCCCTCTACTGCATGGAACAGGAGCGGATGATCTCCGGGGTCGAAAAGACGAGTGTGCGGTTTAAAAGCCTGACCGAGGATGAGATCGATTGGTACATCCAGACCGGAGAACCCTTCGACAAAGCCGGGGCTTACGCCATTCAGGGGCTCGGCACCTTTCTGGTCAAGACGATCAACGGCTCCTATACCAATGTGGTGGGGCTTCCGGTCTGCGAGGTGATCGAGGTCCTGATTCGGGAAGGGGTGCTGACGCTCCACCCTTCTGAAAATGGGTCGGCCGCGCCGGGGACTCGACCGTGACCACCCGAACCGATGCGGCGCGAAAGCTGCTGCTGCACACCTGCTGCGGCCCCTGTACCATCTATCCCCTGCGGACCCTTCGGGAAGAAGGCTTCCAGGTGATGGGCTTTTTTTACCGCCACAACATCCATCCCTACACCGAATGCCTCAAACGGCAGGAAACCTTAACGGACTATGCCGAGCGGGAAGGGATGCGGGTGATCTGTCAGGACGGGTATGACCTGGAAGGGTTTCTTCAAAATGTGGTCTTTCGGGAAGCCGACCGGTGTACCTACTGCTATCATGACCGGCTCAAATCCGCCGCCCTCATGGCCAAAAGGGGGAAATTCGACTGCTTTTCCTCCACCCTGCTGTACAGCAAACACCAGAACCACAGCCTGATCCGATCTATCGGAGAATCCCTCGGCCGGCAGGTGGGGGTTCCATTCTACTATGCCGATTTTCGCGAGGGGTGGAAAGAGGGGATCACGGCCTCCAAAGAACTGGGCATGTACCGGCAGCAGTATTGCGGATGTATATTCAGCGAAAAGAAGCGGTTCTACCCACAGTGATCTCCGGGGTTCCCCTGTCGTAAAACTATGTTCACCAACTTCATCTACTTCATCGTCGTTCTTCTGATCTACACCACCTATCTGCCCTCGGAGGAGCCCCGGTTCGGACCGGTGATCTCCGGTTTCTCGGTGCTGTGCCTGATCCTGGTCTTCACCCTGTTCACGGCGGTTCGGTTTCAGCGGCTGGAGCAGCGCATCACCCGGGGGGAGAATTTCGTCCGGCTCGATCACCACTACAATGCCCTGATGAACCGCCTCTCCATCGTGGCGATCGTGCTCTTCGGGGTCCATATCTACGGCCTGAACCTGGTGGAATCCCTGGCCCGGGCGCCGCTTTTTTCGGCCTTCCCGACTCTTCAGGCCATCGGCTGTCTGCTGGTCTTCGTGGTCTGTCTGGCGATCATCTGGTATTTCGCTTATCCTTCCTATCGTCGGCTCTACGGCTCCCGGGTGTCCCGGCGCTCCTATGTGCTGTCCAACATTTCCTTTTCGGTGCCGGTGCTGATTCCGTGGCTGGCGCTCTCCACCATCGCCGACCTGATCCATGTTCTGCCTTTTGAACTCCCCAAGCGGCTGCTGGAGACCCCCTCGGGCCAGGCCCTCTTTGTGCTTCTGTTTCTGATTCTTGCAGCCTTGACGGTGCCGGTGCTGGTTCAGAAATTCTGGCGGTGCAAACCCCTGGAGGACGGGTACCACCGCAGCCGAATCGAGGCCCTGTGCCGGCGGGCCGGGGTTCAGTACCGGGACATCCTTTACTGGCCTATTTTCGAAGGGCGGATGATCACCGCCGGGGTGATGGGTCTGGTCAGACGATTTCGGTATATTCTGGTCACCGAGGCCCTGCTGGAGGTGCTGCGGCCCGAAGAGGTGGAGGCGGTGATCGCTCATGAGATCGGCCATGTCAAGCGCAGGCACCTGCTGTTTTATCTGCTTTTTTTCATCGGATATATGCTGCTTTCCTATGCGGTCTTCGATCTGGTGATCTATTTTATCATCTTCACCGAGCCGCTCTATCGTTTCGTGCTGGGCGCCGGGCTGAGCCAGGCGGCGGTCACCTCTACCCTGTTGACCCTGGTTACCATCGTCATCGTGCTGGTCTATTTCCGATATGTTTTCGGCTATTTTATGCGAAATTTCGAACGGCAGGCCGACTGCTATGTCTATTCCCTGTTCAACACCGCCGGGCCCTTGATCTCCACCTTTGAAAAGATCACCCTCACCAGCGGGCAGTCCCCGGACAAACCCAACTGGCACCATTTCAGTATACGGGAGCGGGTGGAATACCTGCTCAAGTGCGAACGGGACAAGCGTTGGATCTTTCGCCAGGACCGGAAGATTCGAAAATCGATCGCCGTCTATCTGACCGCGATTCTGGTGGTGGGATTGGCCGGGTATCAACTCAATTTCGGAGCGGCGGGCAAAAAGCTCTCCGCCGATTTTTTCGAAAAAATCATTCAGCGGGAACTGCGGGCCAACCCCGCCGACCCGGAACTGTATACCCTGCTCGGGGATCTCTATTATCACCGGGCCGACCACCATGCTGCGGCAGAGGCCTATGAACGAGCCATCGATCTGGCCTCGGGCGAGGCCGACGCCCATCCCCTCAACAACCTGGCCTGGCTTTACGCCACCTCCGAGGAGGAGGGGCTGCGGAATCCGGACCAGGCCCTGTCCCTGGCCAGACGGGCCGCGGAACGATCCCGGGAGGCCCATGTACTGGACACCCTGGCGGAAAGCTATTACATCAACGGGCTGTATCGACAGGCGGTGGCGGCGGGAGAAGAGGCCCTGAGCCGGTCAAAAGGCGACAAGACCCATTTCATTGAACAGCTTGAAAAGTTCAGGCAGGCCCTGAATCGATCCGGACCCCTCAGCTGAGAAAAAGGCCGCCGGATAAGGCCTGCTAGTTGATGCAGACCTTTCGGACCTGAACGAAATCGGTGTAGCCGGCAAAGACCTTGGATATGCCGTCCTGCTTCAGGGTCCGCATGCCGTCGCGCATGGCTTGGGCGCGCAGCTCTTCCACCCGGGCCTCGGTCTGAATCAGACGCTTCTGATCGTCGGTGGCGGTGAGCAGTTCATGAATCCCCATTCGGCCGGCATACCCGGTCTGATTGCACTTGGAGCATCCGCCCGGTTTGTAGAGGATCAGGTCCGAATTGAAGGGGTATTGTTCTTCCAGGTCCTTTTCAAACATTTTCGGGCCGTAATGGCGGCGCAGGTCTTCGTATTCTTCCTCGGACGGGGTATAGGGCTGTTTGCACTCCTTGCACAGGGTCCGCACCAGGCGCTGGGCCAGGATCCCCAATACCGCGTCGGCGAAGTTGAAGGGGTCCATCCCCATATCCAGCAGACGGACCACGCTCTCGGGGGCGCTGTTGGTATGGAGGGTGGAGAAAACCAGGTGACCGGTGAGGGAGGCCTCGATGCCGATGGAGGTAGTCTCTTTATCCCGCATTTCACCCACCATGATCACATCCGGGTCGGCCCGAAGAAAGGAGCGCATGGCCGCGGCGAAGGTGAGCCCGATTTTGGGGTGTACCTGGACCTGGCGCAGCCCTTTCTGGGTGATTTCCACCGGGTCTTCGGCGGTCCAGATCTTGGTTTCGGTCTTGTTGATATAGGCCAGGGCCGAATGGAGGGTGGTGGTTTTACCCGAACCGGTGGGTCCGCACACGAAAATGATGCCGTAGGGCTGGGTGATCATTTCAATGAATTCATTGTAATTCCGTTCGGCGAATCCCATTTTGGCCAGCGGAAGCGGCTCCCCGGCAGCCAGCAGACGCATCACGATATCTTCCAGGCCGCCCTGAGTGGGAACGGTGGCCACACGAAGCTCGATGTCGAGGCCCCCGTATTTCTTGAACTGGATTTTGCCGTCCTGGGGCATTCGGCGTTCGGCGATATCCAGCCCGGACATAATCTTGATCCGGGAGACCACGGCGTTCTTATAGGTATGGGGAATGGTCTGGTACACGGCGCAGGCCCCGTCGATGCGGATGCGCACCAGGGTGTTCTGTTTGCCGGGATAAGGCTCGATGTGGATATCCGAGGCCCGTTTGGCATAGGCATCCAGTATGATCTTGTTGACCAGCTTCACCACCGCGCTGTCGGATTCGTCGAATTCTTCTTCGGCATCATCCTCTTCATGGGCGTCCCGCTGAAGTTCGTCCAGAATGTCGTCGATGTTGTCCTGGACCCGGTTGTCGGATACGGTGAAGAGTTTGATGTATTCCAGAATGTCTTCGGCCAGGCCCACCCGGAATTCCAACGGATTTTTGGGGTAGAGCGCTTTGATCAGATCGATCTTCTGAAGATCCTGGGGGTTGTCGATGGCGATTACCACCTTTTCCCCCTCGCTTTCGAGGGGCACCCACAGGTTCTTTTTCATAAAGGCTTCCTTGCCTTTTTTGATCAGCGCCGCGGGAATGGGCTGGTTGGCATCGTAAAGCACCCCCGGCACCTCATAATATTTGGACAGGGACTCCACGATCTCGTTTTTGGGAATCTTGATCGTGGACATTAAATAGGTTTCGATGGATTCCCGCCGCTTTTTGGCCTCCACCAGGGCGTTTTTGAGTTCTTTCTGGGTGATCAGGTGCTTCTGAAGCAGGTAGCTGAACTTGTTGTTGGCCTGGCGGGCCGCCCGCTTCTGGTTGTACATGGCGATGCCGAGGGTCTTGGCCAGCTCCTTGACCGACTGCTCATCCCGTTTGGTATAGAATCCCCCGTCCCTGCGGTTGATCAGCTGAATGGCCCCCAGCAGGTATTTATGGAAAAAGATGGGGCAGGCCAGAATCTGCTTGGTGACGAAGCCCGATTTCTTGTCCCAGGTGTTGTCGAAGGTGAGGGCGGGATCGATGCGGGCCAGTTCGGACTGGTCGTAGGCGTTCTGAATGTTGACCAGCCGCTGTCTGTAAGCGGCGTATCCGGCGATGCTGGAGGTTTTGACCGGAACCCGGATTTCGCCGACATTGTTGTTGCCGGTCATCACCCGGGAGACCAGTTCCCGTCTGACCCCGTCGATGACGTAGACGGTAATCCGGTCCGATTCGAACAGGTCGGCGATTTCTTCCTTGAGCTGGTTCAGGGTTTCGGTGAGGTTGCTGGCCGCTTGGATCTTATTGCTGATCTTCTGAAACTGAATTCGAAAAGCGACCTCTGGGCTGACCCGACCCTTGTTGAGCGGAGCTCTTTTCTTTTCTTCCCCCGTGTCGACCTTCAGGTGGGTGACCGGGGCGGGGGCCTTGATGTTGGTTGCTTTTTGCGCGCTTGACTTTCTGATCATTGTGAATTCCGGCGATCCTGGTTTGATGGGTCATTCCGAATGATTGCTTGGGTCCGAATGACTATTTTTCCGAGTTCTCCCCGCCGAGCTTTTGATAATTATGATATATTTTTTTGGAGCCGCCGCCGATCAGGAGTATTCCGAGCAGATAGAAACAGAAGCGAATGAAAAGGCTTACGGAAGCAAAAGACTCGATTTGCTGAATTTGCGGCATCACCTGGTGGATTCGAAAAAACACCCCGATTCCGGCCAGCACCAGGAGAACGCCCCACACGAACTGTATGATGGTTTTTTGTCGATCCATTCACTGCATCCGCGAAATGGCGGTTTTCATTCACGGCTTTCTATGGCGGTGGAAGATTCAATTCAGGCGGTTTCGTATAAATTATCTCGAATTATAATCGGATTCATCCTGCCTGTCAAACAATAACCTCAAATTCGAGCCGTACGGTTTTCACCGGCGGCCGTCGGTCGGTTTCCGCCCTCAGGCCCCGGGCTCTGAAAAGATATCGGCCAGAGAGGCCTTCTCTTTCAACCGTATCTTTACCGGCACCCCCAGGTTTTCATGAAGGGTCTCCTCCAAGTCGTCGACCTGATTTTCAAGGTCTTTGATCTCATCAGAGAAAAAACTATATTCCATCCCGATCCAGACCTCAAGGTATTTTTTTTCGCCGGGATGTTTTGTGACGAAATACCGGCATTCCAGACCGAACCCCAATGCCCGGGCCAATCGGTGCTGAATCTGATCCCGGTGCACCTTGACCCCGTTGACGGTCAGAATGTCGTCGGTGCGGTCCGATAGCCACTCCATTCGCACCAGGGGACGGCCGCAGGGGCAGGGCTCGGGAATGATTCGGGCCCGGTCTCCGGTGCGAAACCGAATCAGGGGAAAGGCCCGGGTGGTGAGGGTGGTGAGGACCAGTTCTCCGACCTCGCCTTCGGGCTGGACCCGGCCGGTGTCCGGGTCGATAATCTCAGCCAGAAAATGGTCTTCATTGAGGTGAAGCCCCTGGTGCTGGACGCATTCAAAACCGATGGCCGGACCCGGCACTTCGCTCAGACCATAGTGAACCCAGGTTTCCACATGAAGGCGTTCGGTCAGCAGGTTTCGGAAGCCGACATCCACCGGCTCCCCGACCAGAATAAACCGCTTCAGGTTGGTGGCGGTGGGATTCATGCCGGCCTCAAACATGAGATCGGCCAGGTGTCCCGCCTCGGAAGGGGTGGTCACCAGGGTGGAGGTTTTATAGTCGCGGATCACCATCAATTGTTTTTCCGGAGACAGGGAGGCATTGGGGATGACCCCGATCTCCAGCTCCTCGGCCCCGTCCTTGTAATCCCGGCCCCAGTTGGCCAACCCGAAATCGAGGCTGATCTGAAGAATGTCGTGGGGAGTGACCCCGGCGGCGGACAGGGCCCGGGCCACCACCTCCCGCCACAGGTTCAGGTCTTGCCGGGTGTAGCCGGTGACCGTCGGGTTGAGGGAGGCGCCGGGCGCGGTATGGATGCGCACGATGTCCCGCAGGGGCACTGCGAACAGGCCGTAGGGATAGTGTTCCCCAAGGTGTTTTCGCTCCATGAAGGGAAATGCCCCGATTTCCCGAATATCCCCGATCAGGGACGGGTCCCGGCGTGTCTTGCGGGCGATTTCGTTTTGCCGGTTCTGGTGAAAGGGCACATTTCGGTATGCCCGGTTGAGGGTCGTCTGCAGCCGCTCCAGCCGAAGCTGGGACCATTCCTCGGGGGTGCGTATGTCGCGGGTCATGGATCAGTCCCTCCCTTCGTAGAATTCCTCGTAATCCTTGCCCAGGTAGGCCCGTTTGACCTCCACGTCCGAAAGCAGATCCGAGGCCTTCCCCTGAAGCACGATTTTGCCGGTCTCCAGCACATAGCCCCGGTCGGCGATCTTCAGGGCCGCCTGGGCGTTCTGTTCCACCAGAAGGATGGTGAGCCCCTCTTGTTTCAACACCCGCAGGGTCTCCAGAATCTTTTCCACCATCAGCGGCGCCAGCCCCATAGACGGCTCGTCCAGGGCCAGAAGCCGGGGCCTGGCCATCAGGGACCGTCCGATGGCCAGCATCTGCTGCTCCCCGCCCGACAGGGTTCCGGCCGGCTGATCGGCACGCTCCCGAAGAATCGGGAAAAGATCGATCACCATTTCCAGGTCCCGGGCCACTTCGGCGTGCTGCCGTTTTCGGTATCGGGTGTAGGCGCCCAGCTTGAGATTGTCGGTCACCGACAGGGGCGGAAAGATGAGCCTCCCTTCGGGCACCAGGCTGATGCCCCTGCGGACGATGGCCGGCCCGTCGCACCCTTTCAATGAGCTTCCCTGAAAATCGATGTCGCCCTTCCAGGAAGGAAGCAGTCCGCAGGCCGCCTCCAGCAGGGTCGATTTCCCGGCTCCGTTGGCCCCGATCAGGGAGATGATTTCCCCCTCCATCACCGACAGGCTGACCCCTTTGATGGCCATGATCCGGCCGTAATAGCACCGCAGGTTTTTAATCCGTAGCATGGCCGCCTCCCAGGTATGCGGCCATCACCGCTTCATCGGACTGGACTTCCCGGGGGGTTCCCTGAGCCAGCATTCGGCCCTGGTCCAGGACCACGATCCGGTCGGAAACCTTCATGGTGAGGCTCATGTCGTGTTCCACCAGCATCAGGGTCACCCCGCGTTCCCGAATCCTTTGGAGAAGTTCCCCGAGCTGCCCGGTCTCCACCGCATTGAGCCCGGCCGCCGGTTCGTCCAGGAGCAGGAGTTTGGGATCGGATGCCAGGGCCCGGGCGATCTCCAGAAGCCGTTGCCATCCGAAGGGGAGGTCCCCGCTCTGCCGGTGGGCCTCATCCTGCAGCCCCACGAAGGAGAGAAGGTCCAAAGACCGGTCCCGAATCTCTTTTTCCTCCCGGAGCACCCCCGGAAGCCGGGTCATGGCGCCCCAGAATCCGCATCGGGTTCGAATGTGGCGGCCGACCATGACGTTTTCCAGCACGGTCATCGATTCGAACAGCTCCACGTTCTGAAAGGTTCGGGCCACTCCGAGCCCCACCACCTGATGAATCTTTCGGCCCGGGAGACGAGTACCGTCGAAAATAATGTCGCCGGTGTCCGCCGGATAGGCCCCGGTAATGACATTGAACAAGGTGGTTTTGCCGGCGCCGTTGGGGCCGATCAGCCCCATCACCATTTCCGGGTCCACATCAAAGGTGATGTTCGAAAGGGCCTGAACCCCGCCGAAGGATTTACTCACCGACTCAATGGCCAGAAGCGGTCCGCCGTGGTTATCGTCCATGCCTGCCTCCGGCCCGTTTGGCGGCCTGTGCCCGTGCCCCTTCGAGGATATCCAGGATCCCCCGGAACAACCCCTGGGGCAGGATGATCATGACGCCCATCAGGATCAGGCCGTAGACCACCATTTCAAATTCCGAAAAGGCGTGAAGCCACTCCGGGAGCAGGGTCAGCAGAAAGGCTCCCAGCAAGGCGCCCCAGACGCTGGCCATACCGCCGATGACCACCATGGTCACCATTCGCACCGAGGCCAGAAAATCGAAGGTTCCGGGGCTGATAAAGGTCACGAAATGGGCGTAGAGAAACCCTGCCAGCGCCGCCACCGCGGCGCTGAAGACGAAGACCCGCAGCTTCAGGGCCATGGTGTCGACGCCGATGGCCCGGGAGGCTTTTTCACTGTCGTGGATGGAGCGCAGGGCCCGGCCGGTGCGGGAATCGATCAGCCGCCGGCAGAGGATGATGACGCCCAGGACCACGGTCCAGACCAGAAAAAAATAGCTTCGTCCGGAATAGAAGGAGACGGGTCCGATCTCCAGGGGCGGAATCCCCACAAATCCGGAAGAGCCGCCGGTCAGGCTCGACCACTCCCGAAAGACGATGAATCCGATCATTCCGAACCCGAGGGTACCCATGCCCAGATAATAACCGGAAAGTTTCAGGGTGGGCAGGCCCACCACGTAGGCCACCGCCGAAGCCAGCAGAATGGCGCAGGGCAGGGCTGCCCAGGGGGAGAGTCCATACGTGGCGGTCAGAATGGCGGTGGTGTAGGCACCGATGCCGTAGAAAGCGGCATGGCCCAATGAGATCTGACCGGCGTATCCCATCAGCATATTGAGCCCCAGGGCCAGCAGGGCATGGATTCCGACGAAGACGAGGAGCTGAAAATAATAGGTGTTCTCGATAAAGAGCCCGGTGAGAAGAATCGCCAGGATGAAAATGATATGGCCGATAGGGAGCAGATGCCGCATAGAGTGGATGGGTTCCGGTCAGAAACGGGCCGATTCCGAGGCTCCGATCAGGCCGCCGGGCCGGAAGTAGAGGATCAGCAGAAGGAGGATGAAGGCCACGGCATCCTTGAGAGCCGAGGAGATCAACCCCACCCCCAGGGCTTCCAGCACCCCGAGCAGGAGGCCGCCGATAAGAGAGCCCCAGAGGCTGCCGATACCGCCCAGCATGGCGGCGCAGAACCCCTTGAGGCCGAGCAGCGTTCCCATGTCGTAGCTGCACATGGTTACCGGTGCAATGATCATTCCGGCCACGGCGCCGATTCCGGTGGACATCACGAACGCCAGCAGCACCATCAGACCGGCGGGGATGCCGGTGATCCAGGCGGCCCGTTTGCTGATGGCGGTGGCCTGCATGGCCTTGCCGGTCAGGGTGCGCCGGTAGAAAAGGTGAAGCCCCACCACCAGGAGCAGGGAGATGGCGATGATCCAGACGCTCTGAATCAGCAGGGTGGCCCCGGCCAGCTCCAGCGGGGGCTGGCCTGAAAACGGGGGCAGGCTGTAGGCGTCTTTGCCCCAGATGATCATGGCCACTCCCCTCAGAAAAATGGAGGCCCCTACGGTGATGATCACCAGGACGATGGGCTGGGGCTTTCGAACGGTCCGGATGGCGAGCCGTTCGAACAAAAGCCCCGTCAGCGCGACGCAGGCGGCGGTCAGAAGGAAGGCGACCGGCAGAGGGATCTGCCAGGCCCCCCACAGGGTGACCAGCACCAGCGCCCCCAGCATCACGAACTCGCCGTGGGCGAAGTTGATCAGATCGGTGGCGCTGTAGAGCATGGAAAACCCCACCGCGATCACCGCATAGATCGCCCCGTTGGTCAGGCCGGAGAAGAGGTATTGAAGGATTTCCTGCAAGGGTTATTCCACCAGCTTCCAATCCCCGCCCTGGATCTGCACCATCACGAAGGCGTCGGGTCCGAGGCCGTTGTGGTCTTCTTTGGTGAAATTGAAGGTGCCGCTCACCCCCACATATTCCGTCATGGTTTCGAGGTTTTCCCGGATTTTGGCCTTGTCTCCGCCGGCGCCCTCCATGGCCCGGGCCAGAATCTTCATGGCGTCGTAGGCATAGCCGCCGAATCCGGAGACCGGCATCTTGTATTTGTCGGTGTATTTCTGAATATATTCCTTCAACACCGGTTTCTGGGGATCGGAATCGGGAAGGAGGTCGGCCACCAAGATCTTTCCGGTGGGCAGATAAATCCCTTCGGCGGCATCGCCGGCCAGTTCGATGAATTTGGGCGAGGCCACCCCGTGGCTCTGGTACAGCGGCGCCTCGATCTTGAGCTGCTGGACGTTTTTGGCCACCACCGCCGGCCCCGGGTTGGTTCCCCAGCAGACGATGGCATCGGGACCGGCGGAGCGGATTTTGGTGAGTTGGGCGGTCATGTCGGTGTCTTTGGCCCCGAAATTTTCATCCTGAACCACCTGAATGCCGAATTCGCCGGCCTGCTTCCGCAGCTGCTCCCGGCCGCTTTCCCCGAAGGCGTTGGAGACGGTGAGAAGGCCCACCTTTTTGATCCCCTTCTCCTGCATATGCTGATAGATCGCGGCCACCGCCAGGATGTCGCTCTGGGCGGTCTTGAACACCCAGGGTTTGACCGGCAGGGTGATCTTGTTGCCGGCGGCGCAGCTGATGAGCGGGGTTTCAGCCCGCTCGGCCATGGGCATCACCGCCAGGGTGGTCGGGGTGGTGCTGGGTCCGAGAATGGTGATGGCGCCGTCTTTGTTGAGGAGCTTGCTGACCCCCATCACCGCCTTGGTGGGGTCTCCCTCGGTATCGTAGATGACGGTCTCGACCATTTTGCCGTCGATGCCGCCGTTTTTATTGAGTTCCTCGGCCGCCAGTTCCATGGACCGTTTTTCCGGATCACCCAGAAAGGAGGCCCGGCCGGTGACGGCGAAGATGCCGCCGATGGTGTATTTATCTTCCGCCCATGCGGGTGCGGCGATCAGGGATGTTCCGATCAGGCATCCGGTCAGCGTCAGAATGGTGATCCAGATCGCTTTTCGGCACAGGGATTGTCGTTGTTTCATGGCTTCCTCCTTTTGAGCTGATGATTCCGAGAAAATGAACTTGTCTTTCTTCTGAGGCAAATGGGCTACAGGGTGTAGAGTTTTTTGCCCTCGATCACCGTGAACCCGTTTTCCTGAAGCAGTTTGATGGCTTCGTCGGTGTTGTCGAACCGAAAAATCATCACCGCATTTTCTCCGCTTTGCCGGACAAAGGCGTACATGTATTCCACATTGACCCTGCCTTTGGAAAGCAGGTCGAGGATGGAGAACAGCCCGCCCGGCCGGTCCGGCACCTCCACCGCCACCACGTTGGTTTTGCCCACGGTGAATCCCCGCTCTTTGAGAGAGGATTTGGCCGTGTCGTTGTCGTCCACGATGAGCCGCAGCACCCCGAAATCGGAGGTGTCGGCCAGAGACAGGGCTCGAATATTGACCCCGGCCCGGGAGAGGATTTCGGTGACCTCGGCCAGTCGGCCCGATTTGTTCTCCAGAAAAATGGAAATCTGTTCCGCGCGCATGGGTTACCTCCTTTTGGTTTCTTCCATAAACCAAAGGCCTCGAAACCGAAAGCCTTTTTTTAGATTTTCCGGTTGTCGATGACCCGCACCGCCTTGCCCTGACTGCGGGCGATGGTTTTAGGTTCCACCAGCTTCACCCGGGCCGTGACCCCGATGGTCTCCTTGATATTTTTGGCGATCTTGCTTTCCAGTTCCTGAAGCGGTTTGATGGTGTCGGAAAAGGCCTGTTCGCCCACCTCCACCATCACGGTAAGCATATCCAGGTTCTCCTCCCGGTCCACCACCAGTTGATAATGGGGCTCGACCCCTTCGGTCTCCATGAGCACGCTTTCGATCTGGGACGGGAAGACATTGACCCCCCGAATGATGAGCATGTCGTCGGTCCGGCCGCTGACCTTGTTCATTCGGACCAGGGTTCGGCCGCAGATGCAGGGTTCGGGATTGATGGAGGTGATGTCCCGGGTGCGGTACCGGACCACCGGAAAGGCCTCTTTGGTGACCGAGGTGAAGACCAGTTCTCCCACCGAACCGTAGGGAAGGGCCTCCCCGGTATTGGGATCGATGATTTCGGCGATGAAATGGTCTTCGGCGATATGAAGCCCCTTTTTGGCTTCGTGGCATTCGATGGAAACGCCGGGGCCGAGGACTTCGCTCAAGCCGTAGATGTCTACCGCGGTGAGGTTTAATTTACGTTCGATTTCGTTCCGCATCTCTTCGGACCAGGGTTCGGCTCCGAAGATCCCGAACTTGAGGCTGAGTTTCTGAAAAGAGATGCCCATCTCTTCGGCCACTTCGGCCAGATGAAGGGTGTATGAAGGGGTGGCGGTAAGGATGGTGGGGCCGAAGTCGCGCATGATGATGATCTGGCGTTTGGTATTGCCGCCGGAAACGGGAATGACCGAGGCGCCCATCTTTTCGGCGCCGTAGTGGACCCCGAGTCCGCCGGTGAAAAGACCGTATCCGTAGGCATTGTGGATGATGTCGCCCCGGGAGGCGCCGCCGGCCGCCAGGGCCCGGGCCATCAGGGTAGCCCAGGTGTCGACGTCCCGGGCGGTGTAGCCCACCACGGTGGGCTGGCCGGTGGTGCCGGAGGAGGCGTGAATCCGGACCACGTTGTCCATGGGCACGGCGAACATGCCGTAGGGATAGTTTTCCCGAAGGTCCTGCTTGGTGGTGAAGGGGAGTTTCTGTATGTCGGACAGGGTGCGAATATCCCCCGGCACGACCCCGGCCTCCTGGAACTTCTTCCGGTAGAAGGGGACCGTGGCATAGACCCGCTCCGCCGTGGCCTGCAGGCGCCGAAGCTGAATCGCCTCCAGCCCTTCCCGGGGCATGGTCTCGTATTCGAGATCGTAGATCATGTCGATTGCCTCCTTTGTCTCTACTTCAAATTCCCTTTGAAATCGGCTTTCCGTTTTTCCAGAAAAGCGGTGGTCCCTTCTTTGGCGTCTTCACTGGCCATGCACAGGGCGAAGGCGTCGCATTCGATATCCAGGCCGGTGGACAGATCGGCGTTGAGCCCGCGGTTGACCGCATGTTTGGCGGCCCGCAGGGAGACCTTGCCTTTGGCGGCGATGGTCTTGGCGGTCTTCATGGCTTCTTCCAAAAGCTGATTCGGGGCGCAGATTTTATTAACCAGACCGTATTCCTTGGCCTCGGGGGCCGGAACCATTTTGCCGGTGAAGATCATCTCTTTGGCCAGATTGGCGCCGATCAGCCGGGGAAGCCTTTGAGTGCCGCCGAATCCGGGGATGATGCCGAGGTTGATCTCGGGAAGCCCGAAAGTGGCGTTTTCGGATGCGTAGATAAAGTCGCAGGCCAGGGCCATTTCCGACCCGCCGCCCAGGGCGAATCCGTTGACCGCGGCAATGGCCGGGATATTCAGAGCCTGAAGTTTTCCGATGACGGATTGGCCTTTTTTGGCGAAGACCTTGGCCTGCAGGGGGCCGAAGGTAACCAGTTCGGTGATGTCGGCGCCGGCCACGAATGCTTTTTCCCCGGAACCGGTGAGAACCAGCACCCGAATCTCTTCGTCCTCGTTGATCTTTTCCAGGGCGTCGGAAAACTCGTCTAAAAGGTCGTTGTTGAGGGCGTTGAGGGCTTTGGGGCGGTTGAAGGTGATGGTGGCGATGCCTTCGGTGATTTCAAACAGGATGTTCTCGTATGCCATGAATTTCCTCCTTTTTCGTTTCAAGCCCCCGTGCTTTCATTTGGGGGCGGTTCGGTTTTGCAGGCCGAAAGATCGGGTTCCTTAAACCGGAAACCGGTGCTTTTGTCAATCCTTTCGTTTCCTTCGGGTTTCCCCCCGTCCGGCCAGGTAGATGGCGATCAGGATGAGGGCGCCGCCGGTGATTTTGTAGGGGGTGAGTCCTTCATCGAACAGGAAATAGGCCAGGATGGTGCTGCCGATCGGTTCCCCGAGAAGGCTGACGGCGATGGTGGCGGCGCTGAACCATTTGAGCGACCAGTTGTAGCTGGTGTGTCCGATCAACTGAGGAATCAGGGCCATGGCCCAGAAGGCGGAAACGGTCGGGGTGGAAAAACCGGTGACGGGCAGGCCGAGCGAGAGGACGATGATCCAGAGGATGGCTGCGGCGCTCCCGTAGCAGACCATGATATAGGCGACGAGAGAGAGTTTTCGGCGAAGATTCCGCCCCAGAAGGATGTAGACCGCCGCACAGATGGAGCCCATCAGGGCCAGAAAATCCCCCCACAGGGCCTCGCCGCCGGTGGTGAAATCCCCGTATCCGATGATGACCCCGCCGATGACGCTGATGCCGATGCTGATGACGGCGATGGTCCGAATCCGTTCGTGGGTGATGAAGGGGGTGAGAATTCCCACCCAGAGCGGGTTGGTGTTGACCAGGACCACACTGTTGGCCACCGAGGTGTAATCCAGTGAGGAGATCCAGGTGGCGAAATGGAGGGCCAGAAAAAGGCCGGACAGGATCGCCATTCGGAAATCCCGGGCCGAAAGGCTTTTGAGTTCACCCCGCACGGTGAACCAGGCGATGGGGGCCAGAACCAGTGTGGCCAGCCCCACCCGGTAGGCGGCGATGACCAGGGCCGGGGCTTCCCCGGCCAGACGGGCGAATATGGCCCCGGTGGAGACGGCGAAAACGCCTATGAGAAGTGCGAGATAGGGATTGAAAGGCGGCTGTTCGGTCTTCTCGACGGGGGCGGGGATCGTGCTCATTGCACCCGTACCGCGACCAGGGCCGCTTCCCGACCCGGTCCGCCGTTGAAGTCGGTGTCTTTTTCTTCGTAGTAGAGGACCTTGAGAGACAGAAAGCAGTGGAGCAGTTCGTTTTCCCGCAGCAGGTATTCTTTGGCCATGCCGTTGCCCGATTTTTCTTCCAGATAGGTTTCGAAAACAGCCACGCCGCCCGGAACCAGTCCTTCCCGAATGAGGGGGAAAAGGTGACGGTCGAGGAATCGGATGTTGAGGATGAGTGTGTATCGTTCCGGTGCGATTATATAAGTGTCGAGGTCGATGCAAAGGACATTTATTTTGGGGTGCCGTCCCCTGAGCTGATCGATGGCCACATCCGAGATGTCCACCGCGTCTACCTCGAATCCGCGCTCGGCCAGGTAGAGGGCGTTTCGGCCGGTTCCGGCGGCAAGATCCAGGGCGATGCCGGGGGGCGCCAGAGAATGGTATTTGATCACGATGTCCGAAGGTGTTCGAGGTTCTGAATTCCCCCTGTATTTTTTGTTCCATTTTTGACGGTCTTTTTTCATTGATGCCCTCTGAATCAGCCGAATCGGTAAATTTCCGAAAGGAGTCGGCGGGTGACACGATTGACCGGCAGTTTTTGAATGTCTTCGGCTGAGATCCAGCGGGCATCTCGGGCGTCATCATCGGGAATCGGCTCTCCGGATATGTATTCGGCATCGAGATCCACAATGACATAATGGTATCGAACCCGCCCGGCATCGTCCCGGTCGATGGCGTCGAAGGTGTAAATCGGTTTTCCTGCCCGGATTCGGATGCGGGTTTCCTCCAGCACTTCCCGTTCGGCAGCCGCCTTCAGGGTTTCGCCCAATTCCACCCGGCCTCCGGGAATGGCCCACTGATGTTGAGCGGGCGGGTTGGACCGAAGGACCAGCAGCACTCGATTTTCTTTGAAAATCACCGCGCCGACTCCCAATCTGGGGTGGTTCGGATAGTCTTCATGAGCGGATCCGGAATCAAGTTGCGGGTCGGGTTTCATAGCCGCTACCCTATAGCCTTCGAGTGGTTTGCGCAAGGGTTAAGACATCCACCCGAGCGGCCCCGACGTTTATCAAGGTGCGGGCGCACTCGTCGGCGGTGGCGCCGGTGGTATAGACATCGTCCACCAGAAGGATGAACTTGTCTTGAATCCTCTTCGGATCCGGAACGGTGAATGCATTCCGGATATTGGCCTGGCGTTCCTCCCGATCCATCTTTACCTGATGCGGGGTGCGGCGGTGCCGGATCAGGGCGGTCCGGGCGATTTTTTCGGAAGGCAGGGAAAGGTTTTCCGCAGCCGCCATGCGCGGCCAGTGCCGCATCAGAAGATAGGCCTGATTAAAGCCGCGCTTGCGGAAGCGCCGCATGTGAAGCGGTGCGGGTATGATCAGGTCGATCTCTTCCGGCGACCAGTAGCGGAGGAGGGTATGCCAGAGCAGAATCTCCAGGGGGCGGGCCAACTGAAGTTTGCTATTGAATTTAAGGAGGTGAATGGCTTCCCGTAAGGACTGATCATAAATTCCGAAGGCCCGGGCTTTGTGGAAATGCCGAGGTCGCCTCAGGCATACCTCGCAGCGGTGATCTTCCCCCTCGCGGCTCTTAAACATCAGCCCGCAGGTGGTGCAAAACGGGGATTCGACCGGGGTGAATTGAAGAGCACAGTCCGGGCAGAAAATATGGGCGAGATGCATCGGGAAGTTGAGGACGGATGAATCGTCAAAACAGGAATCCTTTTGCCGGGGGTTGGGCGGCGGATACAGCTTGCGGCAGATCAGGCATTTAGGCGGAAAGATGACGTTCAGGAGGGTGTTTTTTATCTGGGAAGCAATATGAGCCATTCCAAGATGTCCAGTTGTTCATTTGAGATATGCTATCTATTCAAAATCCAAGATAGCATATCCGGCTTGGAACTGGCAAATTGATCTCTTATTACAGGTTGCCAACAGTTTCCGGAAACTGTTTGAAAAAACGGTTGGTCATTGACCGAAAACTGAGGACGTATTACTCTATGAATTATTCTTTTTACTGAACTGGAAGATGCCGACGATAGCACCATGAAATTGCTTTATGTCACTGATTTGCACGGATCGGGCTGGAAATATGACCGGCTGTTCGATCTGGCCTGTGCATACAGACCCGATGCGGTCATCAACGGCGGGGATATGCTGCCGAACAACAGGAACCGGTTTACCCAAAAGGATTTTATCACCGGAAAGCTCAATTCCCATTTTGCACAGTTCGACACCATCGGCGTGGAATATCTCTGTTATCTCGGGAATGATGATTTGCGCATCTGGGATCGACTGTTTCGGGATACCTGCGAGCAACACCACTGCGTTCATGATCTCGCCCAGAGCAAGGTGCAGGTTCACGGGGTCGATTTTATCGGGATGAACTGGGTGGTCGATTATCCGTTCCGGCTGAAAGACCGGTGCCGAATGGATAACTCGGGATTTACTTTTGAGCCCCAGATGGGCACCGGACTCCTATCCACCCACGAGGGGTGGCATGAGGTGGAAAACTGGCACGAATACGCCCGAACCCTGCCGACCATCGCCGACGAACTGGCCGCACTGGTGCGCCCCGAGACCATGGCCTGGAGCGCCTATGTTTTCCACATGCCGCCGGATCGGCTGGGATTGGATGTCTGTTTCGACGGACGGCAGGTCGGTTCCGCCGCGATTTACGATTTCCTGGCGGAAAACCAACCCCGGCTCTCTTTTCACGGTCATATCCATGAATCCCCGGAAATCAGCGGGGCCTGGAAAGCCGATCTGGACGCCACCACCTGTGTTCAGCCGGGTCAATCGGATGCCCGGGGCCTGGTCTATGCAACGGTCGATACCGACACCATGGTCGCCGAGCGGCATACGGAACCCCGCTGAGATCGGCTTGTCAAAGCAAAAAGGGTTGATTTTTTTAAAATTTACAGGTATTGCCCTTCCACATTATGATTCGCAGGGTCGCCGTTCTCATCGGCGCCCTACCGTCTCAGAAACTTAGTCGAAAAAAGCCGTTCGGCAAACGCGCCGAGCGGCTTTTGTATATTTTGAATTTTGAACAAAATCTGCGGGCGGTATACTACCGCCGGCTGCACAAGGAAATATCAGGAAAGCACCTATGCATTTTTCTTCTTTTGGATTGAAACCGGAAATCATTCAGGCTGTCGACCGACTCGGATTTGAGGGGACCACCCCCATTCAGGAACAGGCCATCCCCCGAATGCTCGCCGGCGACACCGACATTATCGGCCTGGCCCAGACCGGCACCGGCAAAACCGCGGCCTTCGGCCTGCCCCTGATCCAGTTGGTCGATTTTGCCTCTCCCACCTTGCAGGGTCTGATTGTTTGCCCCACCCGGGAACTCTGCCTTCAAATCACCGGCGATCTGAAACGGTTTGCCCGGTTTTTCCCCCATTCCAGAATTGTCTCCGTCTACGGCGGCGCCGACATCCGGCAACAGATCATCGAGGTCAGAAAAGGTCCTCAGATCATCGTGGCCACACCCGGCCGCCTGGTGGATCTGGTTCGGCGCAAAGCGGTTCGATTGAATGCGGTGGCTTACGCAATACTGGATGAGGCCGATGAAATGCTCAATATGGGATTTCAGGAGGATATCGATGCCATTCTGGAACAGACCCCGGCCGACAAACGGACCTGGCTCTTTTCCGCGACCATGCCGAAGGCCGCGGCCAAAATCGCCGATACCTACATGACCCGGCCGGTGACCATCAGCGCCGGTTCGCCCAACCGGACCGCCGACAACATCGCCCATGCCTGCTATGTGGTCAAAGAAAAAGACCGGTATGCGGCCCTCAAGCGTCTGATCGATTACACCCCGGATATTTTCGGCCTCATTTTCTGCCGCACCCGGCTCGAAACCCAGACGGTGGCCGACAAGCTGATGAAAGACGGCTACAATGCCGAACCGCTGCATGGTGATCTGTCCCAGATGCAGCGGGATCAGGTGATGAAAAAATTCAGAGAGCGCACCCTGCAGCTGCTGGTGGCCACCGATGTGGCCGCCCGGGGACTGGATGTGGACGATATCACTCATGTCATCAATTACAATCTTCCGGACGAACCGGAGCGGTATACCCACCGGTGCGGCCGAACGGCCCGGGCCGGCAAATCCGGAGAATCGGTGGTACTCGTCAATACAAAAGAAGTCCGGCGGGTGACCGAACTGGAAACCCAAAGCGGCATCCGGTTTCAATTCAGGAAAATCCCCAGCGGACGCTCGGTATGCGAGAAGCAGCTGTACGCCATGGTGGAAAGGCTGATCTCCACGGATGTAAATACCGAAGAAATCGATCCCTATCTTCCGCCGGTGCTCGACACCCTCTCCGGCCTGAGCAAGGAAGAATTGATCTGCCGGTTCGTGTCGGTGGAATTCAACCGTTTTCTCGACTACTACCGGGGTGCCGAAGACATCAACGCAAAAGTGAAACAGCGTGTCACCAAATCGGATAAGGCTGAACGTCGAATTGCGGGAAATACCCAGCGGTTTTTCATTAATGTCGGCCGACTGGACAAACTCAAGGAAGGGGCCATCGTCCGTCTGGTCTGCGATTCGTCGGGCATTTCCTCCAGCAAAGTCGGTCGAATCGAGCTTAAAAGAGAGTTTTCATTCTTTGATGTCGAAAAGAGCGTGGCCAAAAGAGTGCTTCACTCTTTAAAAGGGGTGAAGCTGGATGGAAGAAAAGTCCAGGTCAAGTTTGCGGAAAAGGAGAAAAAAGCAAAGAAAAAATATCATGCTGCTGTGGCATGATAATCCTGCCGGGCGGTTCTCAAGCGATCGATTCGGACACATCAGGTCCTCATCCAGACCGTTTAAAAATTCGTACATGATCGCCTCCTCCTGTGAGTAATTTTAGGGTGGCGAGCTTTTTGAAGAAAGAACGGTGAGGACAGGAGAGGATATCCGGGATAATGATCGGAAGATTTCAACTCGAGAATGAATACATCTTACATAACGCATTCCATTCTTCCAATCAATCGGATGAATCCCGAATTTTGAGGGATGAAATCAGAATTAAATTGAAGAAAAATGCTTTAATTCAAATGGTTTGAAATCGTGAGGCCATATTTTGCGATGTAGTTGATGATTGGGAATCGGCTTATCCCCCCCCGTAAGCGCCCTTAAATCACCCCGCTTTTCTAGTGAATCTCCACCCGCAGAGCGGGTGGCCTCAGGAAGCCCCCCGGAGGGGGGC
>CAZNLT010000091.1:0-23503 GCA_964573705.1 uncultured Desulfobacterales bacterium | reverse complement strand
GCCTTCAAAGACCGCCCCTTTGTTTTCGCCCATTTGCCGCTGGACCTCTAAAAGGAATCGTCTTACCGCCGGCTTGGCGGAAACCGCCGAGGAGAGCATGGTGATCTCGGGGGTTCGAATCCGGTCGGTGATGTCTTTTTCTTCCAGCATCAATCGGGTCCCCTGACCGGTGGTTCGAATGAACTCCAGACGAAGCCGCCGGCACAATCCTTCCAGACCGCCCTCGTCCTCCGGATCGATGCCGGCGTATAGAGCGGCCAGGGCGACTCCGCGGTACAGGGCCCCGGTATCGATGTAAGTGTACGACAGACGGTCGGCCAGGGCCCTGCTGATGGTGGTCTTGCCGGCCCCGGCCGGCCCGTCGATGGTGATGAGCAGTTTTTTCATTTCAGAACCGATTTCAGGGCCTGAATGAAGCGTTCATTTTCACGGGGCTTTCCGGCGTTCACCCGAATATGGGTCGGATACCCGTAGGCGGCCATGGACCGGACGATCACCCCCTTGCGAAGCAGGGCTTCGAATACCTCGCCCGCATCCCTGCCCACGTCGATGAGAAAGAAGTTGGCCTGGGTGGGGGAGTACCGGAGCCCCATGTCATCCAGGGCCCCATACAGGTAATCGAGCCCTTCGTGGGTGATCCGGCGGGTGGATTCCAGAAACTCCGAATCTTCCAGGGCGGCGCAGGCCCCGATCTGGGCCAGGAGATTGGCGTTGAAGGGCTGTCTCACCCGGTGAAGAAGGGACGCGATGTCGGGGGTGGTTACCCCGTAGCCGATTCGCAGACCGGCCAGACCGTAGGCCTTGGAAAATGTCCGAAGGGTGACCACCGGCCGCCCCCCTTTCACCTGAGCGATGCTGTCGGGGTAGTCGGGGGACCGGACGAATTCGAAATAGGCTTCGTCCACCGCCACCATCACGCCGTCGGGAAGATCCTCCATAAACGCATCGAAATCCTTTCGAGGGGTCATGGCGCCGGTGGGGTTGTTGGGGTTGCAGATAAACACCAGCCGGGTTCGGTCGGTGATTCGGCGACCCATTTCCGCCAGGTCCATCCCAAGCCCTTTCAGATTCACGAAGACCGGTGTGGATCCGGCGCACCGGACGCAGATCTCATACATCAGAAAAGAGGGGCGGGGAAGGATCACTTCATCCCCCGGCTGAAGGCACATTCGGGCCAGCATGGCGATGATTTCATCCGACCCGTTGCCCAGCACGATGCCTTCCGGGGCCACCCCGAGGTGTGCGGCCAATCGGTGCGTAAGCCGCCAGCCGGCTCCGTCCGGATACCGGTGAATTTCCTGAAGGGCGTTCTGCAGGGCCTGAACCGCTTTGGGGGAAGGCCCCAGGGGGTTCTCGTTGGAGGCCAGCTTGATGGAATCGGCAATCCCGTATTTCCGCTCCAGTTCTTCGATGGGTTTCCCGGTCACATACGGCCGAATGGCGGCGATGTAGTCCGGAACCGGAAGGTCCATCAGGCGGTCTCCGTCTCCGGTTGTTCGTGTGCCGATTTTCGGCCGGCATCGATGGCGGCCATGTTGAGGGGCAGGAATTTTTCCTTTCCGGCGAACTCTTCCCGAACCGCCTCCCGCATGGCCTCGAAATCGAGGATCCCGCTTCGGGCCACGAAAGCGGCCAGGGCTACGATATTGGCGGCCTTGACGCTGCCCAGTTCTTTGGCGATGCCGGTGGCCGGCACCAGGATTTCATCCACATCCTCGCGGCCGCACCGGACCGGAATCAGGGATTGGTTCACCAGAATGACGCCGCCCGGTTTGACCACCGGGGCGAATTTTTCCAGCGAGGGGCGGTTCATGGCCACCAGATGGGCCGGATTCTTGATGATGGGCGACCCGATGGGCCGGTCGCTGATGACCACGGTGCAGTAGGCGGTGCCGCCGCGCATCTCCGGGCCGTAAGAGGGAATCCAGGCCACCTCGTAGCCCTCCTGCATGGCGGTGTTGGCCAGGAGCTTGCCGCACATGAGAATACCCTGGCCGCCGAAACCGGCGAACATGACTTCACTTTGCATAATTCACTCCGAAATCAATCCTGATATAGGTTTATGCGTTGGCCGAAGCGGCTTGCGCTTCTTCCGGGGTCTTGAAATCCCCCAACGGAAAATAGGGGAGCAGGGTCTCCTCCGTCCATCGGATGGCGTCCAGGGGCGTCATTCCCCAGTTGGTGGGGCAGGTGGAGACCACCTCCACCATGCTGAAGCACCGGCCTTCCATCTGATAGGTGAATGCCTTTTTAATGGCTTTTTTGGTTCGGTTGATGAACTTGGGTTTGATCACCGTCTGCCGGGTGATGTACCCGTCGGTGGCCAGGGAAGAGAGGAGTTCGGCCATTCGGATCGGCATGCCGGTATCCGCGGTGTCTCTTCCGAGGGGAGAGGTGGTGGTCCGCTGGCCCGGCATGGTGGTGGGGGCCATCTGGCCGCCGGTCATGCCGTAGACCGCGTTGTTGACGAAAATGGTGGTGAATTTCTCTCCGCGGTTGGCTGCGTGGATGATTTCTCCCATGCCGATGCTGGCCAGATCGCCGTCTCCCTGATAGGTGAAGACCATCAGATCGGGGCGGACCCGTTTGATTCCGGTGGCCATGGCCGGAGCCCGGCCGTGGGCCGCCTCCTGAAAATCACAGCAAAAATAGTTATAGGCCAATACGGCGCAGCCCACCGGAGCGATGCCTACGGTTCGGCCTCGTATTCCCAGCTCATCGATGACCTCTCCCACCAGCCGGTGAATCACCCCGTGGGTGCATCCCGGACAGTAGTGGGTGTGAACATCGGTGAGCGCTTCGGGTTTAGAAAATGTTTTTCCCATTACAAGTACTCCTTCACGACTTCCATAATCTCCTCGGGGGTAGGGACTTCCCCGCCGCATTTGCCGAACCATTGGACCGGGCGTCTGCCCAGGACGGC
The DNA here is from genome assembly GCA_964573705.1 of uncultured Desulfobacterales bacterium. Taxonomy (GTDB): domain Bacteria; phylum Desulfobacterota; class Desulfobacteria; order Desulfobacterales; family Desulfococcaceae; genus JAABSQ01. Next base: position 20,580 of record CAZNLT010000091.1, on the reverse strand, counting down.
GCGTTCCACATCCTCCACCATCTGGCCCATGCTCATTTCAATGCTCAGGACCACCCGGCAGCTTTCTTTGGAGGCGGCTTCATGAATCGCCTGTTCCGGAAACGGAAAAACGGTCTGGGGCCGGATCATCCCCACCTCGATGCCTTCCTCCTTGAGATGGTCAATGGCGGTGCGGCAGACCCGGCTCATGGTGCCGTAGCTGACGATGAGAGCCCGGTAGTCGCCTTCGGCGTTATAAGACTCGTAGCGAACCTCCTCCTGCTTCATCCGGTCGTATTTGGATTTGAGCAGCAGATTGTGGTTGTTCAGGGCTTCGGGGTCCAGGTAGAGGGACTTGACCAGGTTCCGGGTGGCGCTTTTTCGGGTGTCCATGCCGTTGGTGGCCCAGTCGTCCTTTTTGGAGGGTTCGCTTCGAAGGTGCTCGGGAAATTCCACCGGTTCCATCATCTGGCCGATCAGGCCGTCTCCCAGAATCATCACCGGGTTTCGGTATTTTTCAGCCAGGGGAAAAGCCGTCATGACCATTTCCACCGCCTCCTGAACGCTGGCCGGGGCCATGACCAGCATGCGGTAATCGCCGTGTCCGCCGCCCTTCACCGACTGAAAATAATCTCCCTGGGAGGGGAGGATTCCCCCCAGACCGGGACCGCCCCGAATGATATTGACGAACACCACCGGGCACTGGGCCCCGGCGATATAGCTGATGGCTTCACTCATGAGGCTGATGCCGGGGCTGGATGAGGTGGTAAATACCCTTTCACCGGCGCCGGCCGCTCCGAAAAGCATGTATCCGACCGCCACTTCGCTCTCCCCCTGGAGAAACACCCCGTTCACCTCCGGCATTCGGCGGGCCAGGTATTCGGCCACCTCGGACTGAGGGGTGATGGGATAGGCGAAATAGTTGAGGCATCCGGCGCGGACGGCCGCCTCCCCGATCGCTTCGTTTCCTTTCATCAAGACTTTGGCCATTTCTTCTCCTTACGTTAGGCTTTCGCTTCGGCTTCCGCTTTGATCTCGCTCAGGGTGATGGCGACATCGGGGCACATGGTGCAGCAGATGGCGCAAAAAATGCAGTCTTCCGGCCGGGCCTGATAGACGGGAAAATACCCCTTGGTATTGACCTGGCCGGAGATTTCCAGAACATTCTTGGGGCAGACGTCCACACAGAGTCCGCAGCCCTTGCACCGATCCGCTTCGATTTCATGTTTATAAGACGGCATGATTCCATACTCCTTGATTGCATGATATAATGACAAAAAAAGCTCCCGCCGGTCAGGGGCGCAGGGTCGGGCCGGTCGGCCCCCCGCCGCCCGCTTTTTTCCAGGGAGGGACCAGCTGCCGGTCGATCGGCAGCAGCGGGCAGGAGAAACGGTCCGCATCAATTTGGGGCAGCAGGCCGGTTTCCACCGTAAGAAACTCCAGCGGCAGCCCGGCTTTTTCGCTCAGACTTCGAACAAAATCATAGCCCCGGTAAATATCTTCCGGACCGGTTTCGTCGATCAGGTTGGGGTTGCCGATGATGCCGGTGATCTTCAATTTCGCCGCTGCTTCGATCTCCTGCCGGATTTTGAGGCATCCCTCCTCGGTCTCCGTAAACGGCCGAAAGGGGTTGATCACCTGGAGCATGCGGACCTCCCGATTTTGAAGGACATCCGCCAGGGCGGCCAGCACCGTGGCGCCGACGTCGTCTCCGCCGACATCCAGCAGGGTCACCTCTGCCGGGCGTCGAAGCATGCCGGCGATGGCCGGGCTCAGAATCGGCAGATCGGCATGCATGTATTCTTCCGGCGGCAGGACCAGTTCGACTCCGCGGTCTTTCAGAAGATTGCGGGCTTCCCGGGTACGGAAATAGGGGTTGACCAGGTCCAGGTCCGCGACCCGGACATCGAGACCCGCCCGTTTTTGTTCCAACGCCAGGTTGATGGAAACCTCTGTCTTTCCGCTGCCGTAATTACCGACGATGATCAGGATGCCGGTCAGATGAATGTTCAACCCTGAATCCTTTATAGTGCATGATTGATCTTGAACGGCCCGTATTCCCGGGCAAAAAGCGTAACCACATCTTGTAGTTTCCAAACCATTGCCTGTCAAGGTTTTTCGACCCGGTCGAGTAAAAAACCGAACAACGACTCAGGGGCTATAAGCGCCTTCATTCTTTGAATTCGGAACCGGACTGATGTTGCCTGGCATCGGTAACCGTGATATGAGCAACGCACCGAGCTGATGAATACTAGAAAACTTTGACACGGACGGAAAAACGATATGGCGGAAGTAAAAACCGGGCTGGAAGCCCTGATCGACAGCCCGCCGGGTTGGATGCGGAACAAGCGCCTGGGGCTTTTGTCAAACCCGGCCGGCGTGGACCGGCGGTTACGTCACGGCCGGGAGCGGATCGCATCCCGCTTCCCGGAACAGCTCAAGGCCCTTTACTCGCCTCAGCACGGCTTTTTCGCCGAAAAGCAGGACAACATGATCGAGTCGGATCACAGGGTCGACCCGGTCCTGCAGATACCGGTGTTCAGTCTGTACGGGCATACCCGCGTGCCCACCGAAGAAATGGTCGACCCCATCGACATCCTGCTGGTGGATCTTCAGGATGTCGGCACCCGGGTGTATACCTTTATCTATACCCTGTCGTATTGCATGGAGGCGGCCAAAACCTTCGGAAAACGGGTGGTCGTGTTGGATCGGCCCAATCCCTTGGGCGGGGTTCGGGTGGAGGGGAATCTTCTCGACCCGGAATACGCCTCTTTTGTGGGCCGGTATTCGATGCCCATGCGCCATGGATTGACCATCGGAGAGATTGCCCGGCTTTTCAACGAGCATTTCGGCATCGGGTGCGATCTGACAGTGATCCCCATGGTCGGCTGGAAACGACCGATGCGCTTTTCCGACACCGGGCTGCCCTGGGTCCCCCCGTCTCCCAACCTGCCCACCCCGGCTTCCGCCATGGTCTATCCGGGGCAGGTGATCTGGGAAGGGACCAATATCTCCGAAGGCCGGGGCACCACTCAGCCTTTTGAGGTGTTCGGGGCCCCGTTTGTGGATACCGATCTCCTGCTGTCCGCCGTCGGGGGCAGGGACCAGCCGGGAATGGTGCTTCGGCCGGTTGCGTTCGAGCCTAGTGCCAATAAATGGCGCGGGGCGTTGTGCCGGGGTTTTCAAATCCACCTGACTGATTTCTTGAGATATCGGCCGTATACCATCTCGCTCAAGCTCTTGCAGGGCGTGCTTCGGCATCACCGGGATGCCTTTCAATGGAAGCCGCCACCCTATGAATATGAATTCAAAAAGCTGCCCATCGACCTGATTCTCGGGGACCGGAGGGTACGGGAGTCTATCGAATCCATGGCGGATATTGATGAATTGATCTTCGAGTGGAAGGGCGACATCGAAAAATTCATGCAGATCGGGCGGCGTTTCCATCTATATCCATGAACTGAACCGGCTATACCCATGAACTGAACCGGCCGCTGCGTTTGGAAAAACCGACCCGTCTGAAATGAAAAAGCCCGGGCTGAAAAAAAAGCCCTATGCGCCGGAAGGTGCGCACAGGGCTTTTTTTCGGGGGGGGGGGTAAAAAACTTAGGCTTTTTTCAGAGAATCGATTTCTTTTTTGAGTTCGCTGATTTCTTGTTTATATTTGTCGACGTCGTCTTCGCCTTCTTCCGTTTTCTCTTTTTCCTGCTTCCAGGTGTCTTTCAGTTCGTCAAATCCCAGATAGAGGGCCAAGCCGCCGCCGAGCAACAGCATGATCGGTATCGAACCGGCCAACAGCTGCAAAAACGCCGGAAACCAAACCGCAAGGCCAATAACACCCAAAACAGCCGCTACTGCTCCACCAATCAACGTTTTCATAGAAAATCATCCTCCTTTACAAGTGTTTCTCGAAAGTTACTCGTTCTAAGATATATGCTCTACAAAAAATAGGCATTCCCACGTCCACTACTCTTTCGATGTTCGGCCTTAATCGGATTGAATCAAAAAAAGAATGAATTTAATGGATTGAATCAAATTGACAATGGCTTAACCGAAATACCATATCAACTTTTATTACGCAAGCTTAAATTTATGGACCTGGTCTTTTATTTTTCCGCCGGAGCATGAATCGGATAAGTTCCGATAAAGATTAGACTTTATCCGGGGTTTCGACAATTAGTGATTGCAAATGCACCTGCCTTTTGGTACTTCTTTCTGATTTTCCGATCCGGGAAGATCTCCGCCCCGGAATAGACATTCAACACCTGAACGGACGGGGAATATGTATAAACAGATCAAATCAGGATTCAGGCGGGTCACATCGGGAGTAAACAGGTGGTTCGACAAAGTCCTGCTCGGCACCGACCACCACTTCCGCTGTTTTTTTCCGAGGCGTTTCGGGAAACCGTCCTCCTATCTCCTGCGGGTCCTGTTTTCCGGGATTCGTACCGGGGAGGCCCAGATGGAGGTCATTCGAAACATTCCTGAAGACGCCATCATCGTGTATACCAATAAATACAAAAGCGATTTTGAATTCCTTTTCTATCACACCCGCTATGAACAGGAAGGGTTGCCGGTCCCGGAGATCGGTTTCGATCACAAGGTCCTTTTTTTGCAGCCGCTGTCGCGGCTGTTCAGGATTTTTCTGGGCCATATTCATCATTTTCTCACCCGTTTCTCTTTTCCGGACCCCTATGACAGCGGTTATATTCGGGAGCAACTCAAAAACGGACATGCGGCCATGCTGTCGCTGGTGGAAAAGCGGGGGTTTTATCTGCGGTTCGTCAAATCCAACCCGGACCCGCTGCGCCACCTGATCGAAATCCAGCATTCCACGGACCGGCCGATCTATATCGTTCCTCAGCTTATTTTCTACAGCAAGCGGCCTCACCGGTCCCGGCCCGGTTTATCCGATGTGCTTTTCGGCAGCCAGGAAAACCCGGGCAAGATCCGCCGGTTTTTCGCGCTTTTCCGAAAGCCGGCCAGCGTATTCGTCGAGGTATCCGAACCGGTGAACCTGAAGGCGTATATCGAGCGGGAAGGAAACCGCGACCTGAGCCCGGGAAAGCAGGCGCTCAAGCTGCGGCGGCGGCTGCTGGTTCAGATCAACCGGCACCGGCAGTCCATTACCGGCCCTATTCTCAAATCCAGGGAAGAATTGAAAGAGAATATCCTCACCAATGATCGGTTGAGAAGCTTCCTGGAACATTTTGCGGAAACCCGAAATATCCCTCTATACAAGGTCTATAAGGAGGCCAATACCAATATCGAAGAAATCGCGGCCCGGTACAATGCCAATCTGATCCAGGTCATGTCGGTGGTTCTGCGGTGGATGATCAATCTGATGTTCGAAGGGGTTTCCATCAACACCGCCGTTCTGAACCGGGTCAAGGGCATGTCCCGGCGGGGTCCCCTGGTTCTGGTGCCTTGCCATAAGAGCCATATCGACTATCTGATCCTCTCCTATGTCCTCTATCACAATGACATGCCCTGTCCGCATATCGCAGCGGGCAAAAACCTCTCTTTCTGGCCGCTGGGACCGATTTTCAGGGCGGGCGGCGCCTTTTTCATACGGCGGACCTTTAAGGGCGCGGTGCTCTATTCCAAAGTTTTCGCCGAGTATGTCTTCAAGCTCCTGGAGGAGGGGTTCAACATCGAATTTTTTATCGAGGGGGGCAGGAGTCGAACCGGAAAACTGCTCGCACCCAAGCTGGGTCTTCTGAATATCCTTTTGAACGCCTTTCGCATGGGCGCCAGCGAGGATTTGATCTTTGTGCCGGTTTTCGTCGGATACGACCGGGTGCTGGAAGAAGGCGCTTATCTTCATGAGCTCGAAGGCGGCCAGAAACGGCCCGAAAGCCTGTGGCAGGTGATTAAAGCCCGGAAATTTCTCAAAAAACGCTATGGAATCATCTATATTCGGTTTCATGAAGGCATTTCCATGAACGATCTGCTGGCCCGGGAAGGCAAAACCTTTCAGGAAATGAGCACCAAAGAGCAGAATACCTTCTGCCGGAATCTCGGGTATCGGCTGGTCAACGCCATCGACAAGGTCACCGTGATAACGCCCCATGCGGTGGTGGCCGGGGCCGTTCTCAACGCACAGAAACATCGGTTTTCCCACACCCGGCTGATGGAGGACATACAGACCTATATGAACTATCTGAACATCCATAAAGCCACCCTTGCGGATACCCTGCTGGTGGAGCCCGACCTCGCCTTTCAGTATGTCATCGATTCGTATGTCCAGAGAAAATTCATTGAGCCGGTGTCATTGGATAAAATCGAAAAGGGCGATAAAAAAGAGCCGGAGCCCGATGAACGGGAGTATATCATCAATGAAAGCAAACGCCCGGCCCTGGATTATTACAAGAACAACAGCGTATCCGCGTTTATTCCCGGCGCTTTTACCGCTCTGGCGATTCTGGAGCGGGACGCCTTTCAGTTCTCCACCGCCCAGATCCATGACAGCTATGCCTTTCTCCTGAGAATCATGAAAAACGAGTTCGCCTATGAGGTTGAAAAGAGGCCGGAGCATTTTATTCAGAAAAATATAAAATCGTTTATTGACGAGGCGGTGCTGATACCGCATCCCACCCTGCCGGACACCTATAACCTGACCTCTGCCGGATACCGGAAGCTGAAGATTTTTTCCGCTTTCCTCAAAACCTATTTTGAATCCTACTGGATCGCCCTCAATTTTTTCATGCGGTATCCCCGAAATTTTATCGAATCCAAGGATCGGCTCAAAAAAATTCAGTCCATGGGGAATCGCATGTACAAGAAAAAAGAGGTGGAGCTTCCCGAATCTCTGTCCAAAATCAATTTGAAGAACGCCATGGATTTTTATCTCAATGAAGGGATCAAAGGCGCCGAGGATGAAGCCCTGATCCAGTTTTTCGCCGAAAAAATCCGGCGGTATCTCAACCTGCTCCAGTCGTGAAGGCCCTGGTGCTGGCGGCGGGGCTGGGCGCCCGCCTGCTTCCTTACACCCGGCATCTGCCCAAACCGCTTTTCCGGGCAGGCCCCGATACCCTGCTGGATATCCAGGTCCGCCGGCTGGCCGGGGCCGGATGTGAATCGGTTCTGGTGAACACGCACCACTTGGCGGATCAGATCGAGGCCCATATCGCCGCCGCCGAGTTTTCGATACCGGTCGCCACGCGGTTCGAAGCCGAGATCCTTGGGACCGGCGGCGCCATCAAGAATGCGTCCGATTATTGGGACGACCGGCCGTTTCTGGTCGTCAACTGCGACATCCTTACCGATATCGACCTCCGGGCCGTGTATGATTTCCACCGGAATCACGGCGGGTCGGCCACCCTGGCGGTCTGCCCCGATCCCCGGTTCGATTCCGTTTCCCTGACCCGCGAGGGAAGGATCGTCGGGTTCGAAAAAACCGATTCCCGCCGAAAGAACCGAGATCTGATCCATAGGACCTTCACCGGAATCCAGGTGCTGGACCCGAGGGTGCTCGAGTTTATTCCCGAGGGTGTCCCGTACAGCAGCATCGATGCCTACCGAAAGATGATCGCCGGTGGCCTGCGGGTTACCGCTTATGTGGCGGACGGATGCCAGTGGCATGACCTGGGCACTCCCGAGCGCTACAGAGATGCGGTCGTGAATCACTTGGTTCCTCGGGCCTTCCGAGCGGCCTTTTCAGAGTACCGGGAAGACGGTTTTCAGGAAATCCCCCTGGCCGGGGACGGCTCCGATCGCCACTGGAGTCGATTGATCACCTCTGCCGGGTCTCTGATTCTGGCCGACCACGGCCTGCGCGGATTTGAACCGGGTCCCCAAGAGGTGGACGCCTTTATCGATATCGGCCGGCACCTCTACCGAAAAGGAATTCCGGTGCCAGAGATCTATTGGGAAGACCGGTTTTCCGGACTGGCGTTTCTGGAGGATCTGGGGGATGAGCATCTCCAAACCTGGGTTCGAGGGCGGCGGTCCGATGAGATGTTATTCCGGTACCGTCCGGTGATCGATGGGCTGATTCGGTTCGGAATGAATTGCGTTGAAGGATTCGATCCGAGCTGGACCTGGCAATCCCGATCGTATGACCGCTCTCTTATTCTGGAGAAGGAGTGCCGGTATTTTGTGAATGCCTTTCTTGTCGAGTTTCTGGGAAAACAGGTCCGCTACCAGGATTTTGAAATTGAATTTCAGACGCTTGCCGAGGGCGCTTTAGAGTTCGGGATACCCGGTTTGATTCACCGGGATATGCAGTCCAGAAATATTATGGTCCGGGAGGGTCGCTGTTTTTTTATCGATTTTCAGGGCGCCCGGTTCGGCCCCCTGCAATACGACCTCGCCTCCCTGCTGATCGACCCGTATGTCGATCTGCCTGTTTCTGTTCAGAATCAGCTGCTGGAAGACTACATGGGCAGGCTCTCCGCTTACTTATCCATTGACCCCGACTCTTTTCGACAGGGATACGATTTCTGTGCACTGACCCGAAATCTTCAGATCCTGGGCGCTTTCGGATACCTCAGCCGGGTCAAGAGAAAGGCATCCTTCGAAGCTTACATCCCCACGGCATTGACCGGTTTGCAAAATCGATTGAATCGGTTTCAGGGAGCCGAACTGGAGAGATTGACCCGGCTGGTGTCCACTCTATAGCCTTAGGCGGTCTGCTTTCGAATAAACCCCTTGATATAACCGATCACCTTTTGCCGGGCCTGAACATGGGGGATATGGCCGCAGTCGGGAATGAGGCGGACCTCCACCGGCCCGGACACCCCCCGGGCGATGCCGTTCACCTGGGCCACGGTGCCGTATTCGTCGTCTTCGCCTTGCAGCACCAGGAGCGGGGCGGTGATTCGGGGCAGAAAGGATTCGATGTTCCACCCCCGGAAATCGGGGTCGAGCCAGGTGTCGGCCCACCGCGCGATGATTCGATCCACATCCTTGCCGTGATACCGGGCCAGTCTGGCCTTGAGGTCCGTGGTTTCCAGAAGGTGAAGGGCCCGGCGAATCCCGGTCAGGGTGATCTCCTCCACAAAGATATGGGCGGCTTCGGTAACCGCTCCCAGGACCCGGTCGGGAAGGGTCGCGGCTCCGATCAAGGTGATGGACCCGCCGTCGCTGTGGCCGATCAGCACGGCCCGTTCCACTTCACAGGCGTCCAGCACACCGGGCAGGTAAACCGTGGCCTCGGTAACCAGGTACTCTTCGGACCAGGGGGTTTCAAAGCACTCGGATTCTCCGTATCCTCGCCGTTCGTAAACGATCCCCTGAAGCCCGGTTTCCCGGCATACCCTTTCCGGAAAATCCCGCCAGATGGCGATGTTGCCCAGACCTTCGTGCAGGAAGACCAATACCGGGCCGTCTCCCTTGACAGCCGCGCCGATGCGTTGCACCCGCAGCCGGCATCCGGCGGTTTCGATGAAAAAGGGCCGGTTTTCCATCCGTCAACCGTTTTCAATAGCGGCTTCGTAGGCTTGTTGCGCCTCCTGAAGGAGCAGATTTTCCCGGTCGGTGTACCGGGGGGAGAAATGAAAAATCGTGAATCGTTTTACGCCGGCCAGGCCCGCCAGGGTGCCGGCCTGATGGGCGGTCAGATGGCGTTTTTGTTCCGCCAGGTTCCGGTCCGACTCGGAAAAAACCGCTTCAATGAAGAGGTCGTCCACCCCCCGGGAAAGGGCCAGGATTTTCTCCCGGTTGGAAGGGGTATCGGCGGTATCGGTGATGTAGGCGATCTTCTGGCCCGGGGAGATTCGGGCGATTTTGTCGGCCAGCTCCCCCAGAGAGAATACCGGCCCTCCGGGGTCGTCGAGATCGACGGCAAAGGGTGAATCCGGCGGATGCGCCTCAAAAAGGGCGGTTTTAAAACGCCGGACCCAGGGGCCTACCCTCAGGCCCGATTCTTCCACCCGTTCTTTCAGGATATTGACATGAAATCGTTCCCGAAGGGTGAACCCGAGGCAGGGGGTGGCATGGTCCAGAAGGTCTGCGGAAACCGACAGCCCGGACTCCCTCAGCAGGTGACCGTCGAAGGGAACCCGAACCGGGTCCGCCTTCGGTCGAAAACGGTTTCGGCACGGGTATTCCCGGGTGAACAGATGATCGGCATGGATTTCGGTCACGTTCAGAGACAATTCATGGGCGTAGGTATCCGCCAGGTTCCAGGTGTACCCGGCCAGTTTGCCTTCCACATTCTTCAGGATTCCGCCGGGTCCGTAAAGATACAGGACCTTTTCTCGACCCAGATGGAGGCGCAACAGGTGGTCGAATCCGAAAAAATGATCCATGTGGGTATGGGAAATAAAGATGTGGCTGATCTTGAGGATATCTCGGGGGGAGAGGGACTGGATATCCCCAAGGTCGAAAAGCACGGCCCGTTTTTCGTAAGAAAAGGGTATAAACACGCCGGGATCGCCAAACGGGGGGTTGACGAGCCTGGGGTGAAACGACGGGCGCATGCTCAGGTCAGATGTTTTTCTACCTGCCGGTTGATGCAGTGATAGATCTCATCATCCGCCCCGAAAATGTCGACGACATCCTTGTGATTGATCATGGTTTCGATTACAAATGAGGTCAGGTACAGACTCACCACGTGGGGATTGGGAACCAGATTCCGGTAAGGTGCGATCTGATAATCGATATCGAAATCATCGGCATAAACGAGCTTGTCGAGGCTTTTGTGAATCTGCTCTTCAAAACCGTTTTTGTTGGTGGTTTCCACGAACTTGTTTTCGACCAGTTTCGAGGTGACCGCATTGCTCAACAGGTCGATATGGTCTCGCACGCTGTTGATGGCCTGCCGACGGGCATGCTCTTTGGAAGACTCTATTTTCGAGAGGATGCTGGCCTCCCGGGTGCTTGGGCGAAATACCTTTGCCATTCGAAAATCCCTTCTTGAAGATGTTTAACTGCTTGTCAATATCCCACCATATTAATGGCACTTTCCGCCATTTGCAAGAAAAATGTTCAGGTTTCTTCGATAATTATCTGGGCGGTTTTTCGGCCTTTCCACCGGTTCCATCGCAGTCTGAAAGCGATCTGGTCGAAGGCCTCGCTCATTCGGCCCCGGTCGACGTTGAACTGGATGGCGTTCATGGCCCGGGCCGAGGGGTTTCCCTGGCGCAGGCTCATCCGCCGGTGGATTTTGCCCACGATCATGGAGGAGGAGACCCGAACGCCTCTGGCCAGAAAGAGCGGCTCCGGGTTGCCCTCTCCGAACGGCAGCAATTTCTCCAGTTCATTGATCAGGGTTTCGGTGACTTCATGGAAATTGAGTTCACAGTCGATGTCTATGGTTCTGGTCGGGGGTTCACGGCCCACGGCATCTGAGGCCCATGCCTCGAAATCGTTCCGAAAGGCTTCGATGCGGTCGGGTCGAATCTGAAGGCCCGCGGCCATGGGGTGGCCCCCGAATTTTTCCAGATGGACCGAGCAAGCCTCCAGCCCCTCGTAGAGATTGATTCCCGGGATGCTCCTGCCGGATCCTTTGCCGATGCCGTTTCGAGAAGAGATCAGGATGGCGGGCCGAAAGAACCGGTTCGTCAGCTTGGAGGCGACGATGCCCAGCACCCCCTCATGCCAGTCCGGGTGGGTCAGTACCAGGGCACTGCGGCCGGTTTTTTCAGGATCATCCCCGACCAGGGCGAGGGCCTTTTCCAGTATCCGTTTTTCGGTCTCCTGCCGTCGGTGATTGAGCTGGTTCAGGGATTCGGCGATCTCCTCCGCTCGCCGAGGATCTCGGGTGGTCAGCAGTTCCACGGCGGTTTTGGCGTGGTCGAGCCGACCGGCCGCGTTCAGGCGGGGAGCCAGTCGAAAGGCGATGTCGTCGGTATCCCGAACCGCCTCTTTCACCCCGGCAACCTTGAGCAGTGCGGTCAGTCCCGGTCGGCGCCCGGCGTTGATGACCTCCATCCCGATTTTGGAAAGAATGCGGTTGTCTCCCACCAGGGGGACCATATCCGCAATGGTGCCCAAAGCCACCAGGTCCAGAAAATGCTTCAGGTTCGGCTCGGAGCCGGATTTCCAGAACCCGTTCTCCCGAAGGTGTTTCCGAAGGCAGACCACCAGCACGAACGCGACCCCGACCCCGGCCAGGTGGTCGAAACCGGCGGTGCAGTCGGTGCGCCGGGGATTGACCACCGCCGCCGCTTCGGGAGGCGAGGTGATGGTGTGGTGATCAGTGATGATGACGTCGATGCCGCTTTCTTTGGCCGAACGAACCGCTTCATGGCGGCTGGAACCACAGTCGACGGTAATGATCAGGTCGGTTTCCCGGGGCAGGGCCACCCCGAAAACATGGTCTACCTGAAGGTCATAGCCTTCATCGCACCGATGGGGAATGTAATAATCGGCATCCAGGCCGACACCCCGAAAAAATTCCAACAGCAAAGTGGTGGCGGTGATTCCGTCGACGTCATAGTCTCCGAAAATCAACACCCGCTCCCGATCCTCGATCGCTTGCGCAATCCGACGGACCGCCGCATCCATATCTTTGATGGCAAAGGGCGGACGAAGATCGGCCAGAGACAGGTTCATATACCGAAGAATCCCGTCTTCGCCGTCGATGCCGCGGTTGGCCAACACGGTGGCGGTGACGGGGGAGCAGCCCAGAATCCGTCGGATTCTTTCCACCTGATGCCGGTCGGGGGTTCGAATGTGCCATTCCTGATTCATGGCGGGAAACATACCCCATTCACCCGATCCGGACAACAGCTAAATAGGGTTCAACCGCGATTTAAGCCGGAACTTTTATCCGGAACTTTTATCCGGAACTTTTATATTGATATCCCGTGAACGATGATGATAACCTTTACAATAAACCGGGAGCGACCTATGTTGTGAAGACCGTCAGACAGTATTACCGGGTGGACCGGCGAAAAATTCATTTTTTAAAATTCATCCTCGAAGGCTATGACGGCGTCGCACTGCTGAGCACCGTCGATTCCCGAATGGGCATCGTGCGGTTGTACATTTCACCCGGTTGCGAGGAGGAAGTCAAAGATATACTTCGGGATGTGGGGGAAACGGTTCGGATCGAGTTGGTGGAATATCCCCCCGAACCGGACGAATTTCATTGACTCGGCTTGGTTCAAGAATGGAATATAGCACATAAGGTGTGAATGAACCGTACCAGACATCTTTATATCAATACCATCGGATGTCAGATGAATGTCTACGACTCCGATCGGATCGCCGCTTTGCTGCATCCCCTGGGATACCGAAGGACCGATAGCCTCGACCGGGCCGATCTGGTGGTGGTCAACACCTGCGCCATTCGGGAAAAGGCGGAGCAGAAAGCCTTCAGCTTTCTGGGGCGACTGGCGGAGCTCAAACGAAAACGGCCGGAGACGATCATCGCGGTAGGCGGATGCGTGGCTCAGCAGGAAGGTCGGCATATTCTTAAACGGGCCCCCTATCTGGACCTGGTGTTCGGCACCGGGGCGGTCGGCCGTCTTCCTCAGATGGTGACCCGGGTCGAGTCCCGCCGCTGCCGGATCGTGGATGTCGAAATGAGCGCAGAGATCGATGAATTCGAATATCCCCGGGAGGCATCCGAGGAAGGGGCGATCAGCCGATTTGTGACCATTATGCAGGGGTGCGACAATTTCTGTACCTACTGCGTGGTTCCCTATGTGCGGGGGCGGGAAATGAGCCGAAGGCCTGAGGAGATCGTTCAGGAGGTCGAGGCTCTGGTCCGCACCGGGGTTCGGGAGGTCACGCTGTTGGGGCAGAACGTCAACAGCTACGGAAAAAAAGAAGGGTGGTGCTCTTTCAGCGAGCTCCTGGCGCGGATCAACGCCGTGCCGGGGCTGGCCCGTATTCGGTTTACCACCTCTCATCCGAAGGATTTGTCCGAAAAACTGATGGCCGCCTTCCGGGATCTGGATCGGCTGTGCAACCACATCCATCTTCCGGTTCAGTCCGGGTCCGATGCGGTGCTGAATCGCATGAACCGCAGGTATACCCGGGATTCTTATTTGAGCATAGTCGAACAGCTGCGGCAATACCGACCGGATATCGCCGTCACCTCCGATATTATCGTCGGGTTTCCGGGGGAAGGACGGGCCGACTTCGAGGCCACCCTGGATCTGATTCGAACCGTGGAATACGACAGCCTCTTCGCGTTCAAGTATTCGGACCGGCCCAATGCGCCGGCCGCCCGCTTTTCAGACGCCGTCTCCGAGGCGGAAAAAAGCGAACGCCTGCGGAAGGTCCTCGATCTTCAGGAATCCTGCACCCTTCGCAAGCACCGCGCCCTGATCGGAACGACCGCCTGTGTGCTGGTGGACGGCCCGAGCAAAAGACAGGAACACGGGGAGACCGGAGAAGAGGTCCAATGGAGCGGGCGCGCCACCGACCATAAAATCGTCAATTTCACCGTTTCCAATGAAGGCGCTTTCCCGCCGCCGGACTTGACCGGCCGACAGGTGCGGGTCGACATCGAGGATGCCTTTTTGCATTCCCTCGGCGGCAAGATGACAGAGCGTGAACCTTCACGTGTGAAAGGAGAAAAATGGTATGCTGCATAAGGTAAGCATAGCGGGCCTGACCATGGATCCGACCTCCAACACCCCGATCATTATCCTGAAATCCGATGAAGACAACCGGGCGGTACCCATCTGGATCGGGTTGCTGGAGGCTACCTCCATCGTATCGGCCCTTCAGAAGATAAAGTTCGATCGTCCCATGACCCACGACCTCTTCAAGAATTTTGCGGATCAGCTCCAAATCGAGGTGATCAAGGTGGAGGTTTGTGATCTTAAAGACAATACCTTTTTTGCCCGGATCCATTTCAATACGAACGGAGAAACCTTCGATATGGATGCCCGTCCCAGCGACGCCATCGCCATCGCGCTTCGAACCGGGGCCCCCATTTTCGTGGATGAAAAAGTGATCGACCAGTCGGCCCTGGCCGACGGGGAAGCGGAAATGGTGGATGAGAGTGAAGAAGGTAAAAAATGGGCCGACTACCTCGAAAAGCTCAACCCCGAGGATTTCGGCAAATACGAGGTCTGACCGGAAAAAAGGCCGGGGGGGGCATGATCACCGAAATTACTCAGGTTCGGCCGAAACGATGATCAGAGCCGGCCGGGGGCCTATAGTGAACCGGAGAATTCTGCATCGGGAGGTTCATCGAAGGGGCATCATCGAACCGCCGTCATAGAACCAGGGACTGCTGATAGTTGATCACCCGCCGCAAAATGGCGTCCAGGCCGGTTTTGGGTTCGAACCCGATGGTGTCGCGGATCTTGTCGATGGAGGGCACCCGCCGTTGCATGTCTTCAAAATCCTTGGCATAGGCCTCTTCATAGGGGATCAATTCATACGCCGAGCGCGAACCGGTCTCCCGAATGATCTTATGGGCCAGATCGAGAATGGAAATCTCCTCGGTGCCGCCGATATTAAAGACCTCTCCTACCGCCCGGTCGCTTTCCATGAGCGCCGTGAAGGCCTCGATCACATCCTGGACATAGGTGAAGGTGCGGGTCTGGGCCCCGTCTCCGTAAACGGTCAGCGGCGCCTGGTCCAGGGCCTGGGAGACGAACCGGGGGATGACCATCCCGTAGGCCCCGGTCTGGCGCGGACCGACGGTATTGAAAAGCCGGGCGATGACCACCTGCAATCCCTTGGTCCGGTAATAGGCCAGGGCGGTGAATTCATCCATCAGTTTGGAGGCGGCGTAGCTCCACCGGAACTTGCTGGTGGGGCCGTAAATAATGTTGTCGGTTTCCACCAGAGGGGCATGAAGGTGCTTGCCGTACACCTCCGAAGAGGAGGCGATCAGGACCTTTTTTTTGAACTTGGCGCAGAGTTCCAGGACCTTTTCAGTGCCCTCCACGTTGATCTTGATCGATTTCAGGGGGTTGTCCAGGATGTACTTGACCCCCACCGCCGCCGCCAGATGATAGACCATATCGCAGGTGCCGATCAGTTCCAGCATCAGGTTGGGGTTGAGGATCGAATCGATATGGACGAAAAACCGGCTCTTGAACCGTTCGTCCCGCTGGAGCGGTTTGATATTCTCCAGAGCGCCGGTGGACAGGTCGTCGATAATGTAGACTTCATCACCGTTTTCGAGGCAGGCCTCGGCCAGATGCGACCCGATGAACCCGGCCCCGCCCGTGATTAGAACCCGCATTTTCTATTTCCCTTCATTATAAATTTTTCATTCCATTTGTTTCAAAAGGACACCGCTTTTTCAAAAAGATGTCTTTCTTATCAAGGAAAGGTTGACTTAGGCAATGATAAAAACCTAAAAAACGGCATTCGGAAAACCGGTCCTTTTTCGGTCCCGCGTGATCCGAGCATCTGATATAGAAATCGGAATACCTGTGAACCCTTCGGGGCCGAAATCGACCAGCCGAACGGATGCTGTTGAAGATGATTTCCCATATCGATTATTTGACGACTTCGGATCGGCGCCGCCTCCGGTACGGGATTTTTCCATGCCGGACGCCGGCAAAGGGAACGGTGCTGCTGCTTTCCGGCCGGTCGGAATTCATGGAGAAATATGCCGAAACCGTTCAGGACCTGAACCGCCGGGGCTTTCACGTCTACAGCTTCGACTGGCGGGGGCAGGGGCTCTCCACCCGAGGGCTCAAGGACCGGCACAAAGGCTATGTCGGGAGCTACTTGGAATACATCGGTGATCTGCATCGATTCGTTACCGAGATTTTGCAACCCCATGCCCCGAAACCCTTCATTTGTCTGAGCCATTCCATGGGCGGTCATATTTTTCTGCGGTATCTTCACGATTACCCCGGGGTTTTTCACAAATCGGTGCTGGTCTCCCCCATGGTCGACATTTATACCCCGCCGGTTCCCAGGCCGCTGACCGTCTGGCTCACGCATCTGGCCCGGCGATTGCAGAAAACCCATGCCTATGCGCCGGGGGAAGGGTGCTACCGCCCCCCCGATCCCGACCGGTTCAAAACCAATTGCCTGACCACCGATCTCAAACGGTACCTGACCGCCGCAACCGCCGTGGACGGCAACACTGACCTGGCTCTGGGCGGGGTGACCTACGGCTGGCTGGCCGCCACGTTCGAGTCGATCGAGGTCCTGAACCGGCCCGACTACCTGGCGGCCGTCCATACACCCAGCCTGATGGTCACCGCCGGCGCCGACCGGGTGGTGCCGCCGAAGGCCCAAAGAAAAGCCTGCCGGGCCATGCCCGACTGTCGTTTCGAATGGATTCCGGGTGCTTATCATGAAATCCTGATGGAGGCGGACCGGTTTCGGGATCGGTTCTGGGAGTTTTTTGATCGGTTTGTCAGAAACGGAACCCAAAATATGTAGGGTCCGTTAGGGTTCGTTTATAATAAAATTTCAAAATATAAAAAAACTTTTAGGTTTTTTTATCCTCCGATGGATTCGGCAGCGCTTCTTAGAAATGGATTTTCCTCGAAATCAGGCTCAATTCCGGCCAAGAACTGGTAATGAGGTAAGCAAATACCGGTTGCTATTTTTTCAGGCATATGAATTGCAAAAGCACATCCATAGACTCTTCATCCGATAAGGAAACAATTTGAGTTGAGGTCGGTTTATTCCTGTTTTTGTACTCTTTTTTCCTTGAAGGCGAAAGGTGCTTCGGGCATAAAAAACTTTATTTAATAGTTTTTTGGCGTTGATCATCGTTTCTGCCGGGCCTGGATGATAGGTAGGCCACCCCGGAATATTTTTTACGACCCGGCAAGAACTCGCATTCGCTCAAACAGCTTCCCGGCCCGTAAAAAATAATCCGGGGTGGCCGAAACGGTGATCATGGCCAGTTTTTTTCTTCGGTTTCATCGGACGTTCAGTTTTGTATATTTTTCTTGACACAAAGCGACCTGATCATTTATGAAGACGGAGATAGTGTGGCGAAAACGAACTGCGAAGCCCCCTCTGGGGGAATCCTTTGAATTCACCGGGCTTTGCGACCCTCAAAGAGGCCGTTTTCCTTGGATGCGGTAAAACCGAGATCGTTAATAGCATACAAATTCAAATGTTTACAGAATCAGAACGCCCTCGAAAAGGAAAAGTTGGTATAGGTGAGAATTTCCTTAACTTTTTTTTGGAAATATAGTAGAGCGGAAACTCAGGATGGCCTGGAAGCGATCAGGGAAATGCCGCCGGAAGGAATGGCGGAATATGGATCTGCATTATGGCAGGTAAATTCTTCGATAGTTTTGACCAAATGGCCTGGTGGGGAAAGTTTTTTCCCTGACGGGTCTTTGTTGTGATATAGAAATTGACTACAAAAAAGCATATTTCGTTTTACCTTAACGGGTCAGGGAGGCAGCATGTTTAGATTATTAAGGTTGGAAGACAGGATTGTTCTGGATGGTGCGTTGGCTTCTGACGTCGACGATTTTAACGATGTTCTGGATGCTTTGAATCCAGCTGAAAACGATGAGGGTGATGGGGACGGCGGTGATTTCGATGAACCGCTTGACGGTGCAGCATTGGATACCCCGCCGGACGCAGAAGGGGTTCATGTGCTGGTAGTGTCTTCTGAGGTGGAGGATGCAAAAGTTCTTGTGGAGGCCGCAAAGGACGGAGTCCTTGTAGTCCAGTATGACCCCTCCGATACAGACCTGGATGGGCTCCGAGGTTCGATAAAGGAGGCCCTCGACGGCCAGAAGGCCGATTCCATTGCTTTTGCCTCCCACAACAGTGAAAGTGAAATGGTACAGTTCAACCTGGCGGGCAAAACAATAACAGCTGATTCGCTGGGGTCGGATGAAGATCAGGCCAAATTCTGGGCGGAGGTAGGCGGATATGTAAAAGACGGCGGACGTATTGATCTTTTGGGCTGCAATGTGGTTGATGACAGCGATGAAGGGGAAAGCTTTCTTAGCAGCCTTGAGACGGCTTCCGGAGTTAATGTTGCAGCATCCATTGACCCGACAGGGAACGAAGCCTATGGGGGTAACTGGGTTTTAGAAAAACAAAGCCAGGAAGAGGAGCATTTTGATGGTATCGATATCAAAGAAACCTATTTCGACGCCGACCGCCTGGATGATTTTGAGGGCACCCTGTATGAAGGCCAAGACCCCGATGCCGGCTACACCGACATTTATGACCGGACCGTGCCGGCAGGAAAATACTCCTTCATCCCGGTGCTGACCGATACCTGGCAGGATGAGGAAGGAACCACCAACGTTTCCCTCACCTTTCAGAATGTGCCGACATGGATGTCCTACAGCGCCAGTTCCGAAGGATTCTGGGTACGGAAACCCGACGTTACTGATTCAGCAACGGTTACGATTACGGCAACCGATGGAGAGGTACCTCAGCAGACGACTGAGGACGTGTTTAAGGTCACAACATATGACCCCAATACCGCCACACCCCCGACCTATGATGATGTGACAACCACTTTCAATGTGTCTGAAGATGCCGTTTCGGGCACTCAGGTGGTGGCGGCCGGTGATTACCGAACCGCGACGCCTGCGGCAGATATTGTCGATTACACCATCGTCTCGGGCAACCCCACCACGGATGGAACCAATGAGGGATTTGTGATCGATGCCTCGGGAAATATCGATGTCGGGGATGCCAGCCTTATCAATTTCAATGATCCGTATGTCGTCAACAACACCCATCAGCTCGTGGTCCGTGCCGAGGACGACGAGGGTGTTTACGCCTTTTCGACCGTTGAAATCCAAATGTCCCAAGGGGCCCAGGATTATGTGGTCGACCTGACCGTTTCTCCCACCACGGTCCTGGAAGAAGATCCCAACGGAGACAACACGGCCCAGTTCACCGTCAGCATTTCGCCGACCCCGATCACCAGCTCGGTGACGGTGAACCTCGATTTTTCGGGCAGCGGCGCCAATCCGGCCGATGTCACCGGCCCAGAGGCGGACTTCACCGTTAGTGGCGCCTCCGTCGAATTCACCGTTGGCGGGGACACCTCGCAGGTCATCACCCTTGAAGTGGATAATGACGGCAGCCCCGAAGCGGATGAAACATTTACCCTGGGCCTGTCACTGGCCGCCGGCGCGCCGGCCAACTATTCCATAAACACCGAAGATCTCCAAACCGAATTCACGATTATCGACGGGTCCAAGCCGACCCTCGACCTCAGCATCGACCCGAGTTCTTTTGATGAGAACGGCTCCGCGGTCCTGATGGCCACCCTCGTCGACGGCACCTTGTCTTCGGATACCCCGATTGCTCTTTCCTTCAGTGAAACGGATGCCATTCATGGTACGACACCGGCGCCCGGAACCAATGACTATGTGTCTCCAACGGAGATCACCATCAATGCCGGGCAGACCTTCGGCACGATTACCTTGGACGGGGTGGTGGACAACCTGGACGAAGGGGGATCTGAATCCTTCAGCATCTCGGTGGTCGATGACCCGCTCAACCCCTTTACTATCGGCACCGGTACCGCCAACGGCACCATCAACGACGTCATTGTTGAACTTCCCTATGTGGAACTGGAGTGGAATAAAAGCGAGATTTTCGAGGGCGAATCCTTTCAGTTGACAGCCCGTCTGGTGGATGACACCGGCGCAACCGTTACCGCTCCGCCCGAAGGGGTCAGCGTTTTCCTGAATACCACTCTCGGGGATGCAGATCCCTTGGGTGTGGATTTTTCGGTACTCGAGGTCATTGAGATCGGAGGGGACACCAGTTCCG
>CAZNLT010000090.1:0-23541 GCA_964573705.1 uncultured Desulfobacterales bacterium | reverse complement strand
TACTGTCCCATCCTGGCTCCTTACCGCATTGGTGCTTGCAGAGTTGAGATCTCCTCACGGTTCTCTCTTCCGGGGCGGATTGCCCCGCAGGCTTCGTTGTCCCGGGAGCTTCGCACAAAGAAATTGCTTTCGATGCACGTCCCGGTAGGATACCGGCAGCAGAATGCCGGGTTAATAATGTGTAAAAAAATACATATTAACAAATACTTATGCGACTTTCACGTCGCACTCTGACGCCAGAGCCCTTCGGCCATGGCGCGAATCTCCGCCATCCCGGGAAAACGGTTCGCTTCGGCCACCGCTTCCAGAAAACCGGCGGGCGCTTCCGTCAGAGCGGTCCGCGGGTTCTGTTCGATGAGCGCGTCGATGTCCTTGGCGGTGACCCGGATCACCCCGACCAGTTCCTGCACCGTGCTGTCGGTCTCGGCCAGCTTCCGACCGACCGTCTCTTCGGCCTCCGCCAGCCCCGCCAGGGTATCCGTCAGGTCCTGAATGTCGGCTTCAAGCCCGCGGTTTTCCGCCTCGAGTTCGGCCACCGCTTTTTCAAGGGCGGCACGGTCTTCAGCAATCCGTGCCCGGCTTTCGGCCGCCGCCTGCATGGCCGCCGCTCTTTCGGCTTTGGCCTGCTCCTTCAGAGCCTCCCGGGTCTTTCGGGCCTGGACCGACAATTCCCGCATGTCCGCTCCCAACAGCGGTGTGGAATGCCATAGGACCATCACCAGCAGAAGGGGCGGCCACAACCAGCGTCGGTTCGTGAGAACCCATTGTTTCGCGGATCTTTTCATGGAGCCGCAATCCTTCCCAGCGGCAGGGGGACCAGCTCCGCCGTGCGCCGTTTGGATGCGATCTCCGCCGCGGCCTGAATGGCCCGAAGGTGTATGGGCGGCAGGGCTTCCCAGGAGCCTTCGGCCACATTTTAAAACCCGCCCAGGGTCCCGTCCGGACTGAGATAGAAGAGGCTCAGCCGTCCCAGCCGAAAGACATCGGCCAGCAGGGTGCGGCCTGCCGCCGGCAGGGTTTCCCGATAGACCTCGATGGTGAAGCCGTATTCGGCTTCCACCAGAAGGGCCTCCATTACCTTCCGGTATTTTTCGCTGACAGGGACCTCGGGATCATCGATGACGGTCTTCAGACGGTCGATCCGGTCCCGCCGCTCCGCCGTCAAAAACGGAAGTCCCTCGGACAGCTGGAATGCCAGTGCCTGCACCTGTTCATTCAGAAACGGCTGAATCTGATCGCCGATCTGCCGGATGTCGGCCAACTGCCGCTCCTTGGCCGCTACACGGGCGCGGGCTGCTTCGACATCCCGGGTCAGCGCCTCTTTTTGTTTCCGGAGCCCGTCCCGCTCCTGCTCAAGCCGGTCGAAGCGAATCAGCAAAGCCTCCTTTTCCTGCTGCCAGGCCGCCGCTTCCGTCTGGGCGGTCCGGCGGATATCGATGGCCTCTTTCACCGGCTGTTCGATCTCCTTTTCGGTCTCCACCCCTCGAACCGGAGAAACCGGACCGAACAGACATCCGAAGACCAGAAACGGCACGATGAGAAAATTCCTGCCCATGTATCTATCCCATACCCTTGTGCAAAGGACCGGCCCATGAAGCCGGCCCTCGATTCATACCTGACACGATGAAACCGCGTGCGCCAAAAGCCTTTCAAGCCTA
Organism: uncultured Desulfobacterales bacterium; assembly: GCA_964573705.1. GTDB lineage: Bacteria > Desulfobacterota > Desulfobacteria > Desulfobacterales > Desulfococcaceae > JAABSQ01. The sequence goes on along the minus strand of CAZNLT010000090.1, from coordinate 21,883 downwards.
TTTCATGTGCGCCATGACCACCCTGAGATGATCCACCCAGATGTCGGCAAAGGCGTCGTACTCGGCCAGCCCCTTGACCACCGGCACGCATTCGATGCCCGCCGCCGTCAGAACGCTTTTCCATGAATCGGGGTCATCCCCGGCCAGATCGTTTACCGTATGGTCTCCGGCCACCGACATGAAGGGCACCAGGTAGGCTTTTTTGATGCCCCTTTCCAGGAGCATCGCTTGGATGTCGTCCAGAGTCGGGGTGCCTTCGACCGTGCCCATGTAGATGTTGGGATCCTTTCGCTGCAACCGGTACATCATCGCCTCGTAAACGGCATTGGAGGGATGGTGGGTGCCGTGGCCCATCAGGACCACCGCTTCGTCTTTTTTGCGCTCTTTGGGCAGGATGGTCATGAGCGCATCTACCGCCTTGGTGAGATCCTCGGAAGTGGACAGGGCCGGATACCCGACCATGAGCTTTTTGAAACCGTCGGTCATCCCCTTAAAGGCGTTGACGTTGATCTGAACCTCATGGAATTCCTGGCCGGGGATCATGTGCAGCGATTGAACCGCCACCCGGCTGAAGCCTTCGTCCATCATTTTGGCGAGAGCCACTTCCGGAGAATCGAGGTCCCCGCCTTCGGCCAGTTTCCGGCGAATGATAGAAGATGTGTAGGCCCACCGCACCGGCACATCGGGAAAGGCGGTCTTGACCTTTTTTTCCATATGGGCGAAGGCGGCCCGGGCCTCCGGAATGCTGGTGCCGAAGGTGACCAGAAGGACCCCCGTCCCTTGGTCGCCCGGGCCGGTATGGCCCGTATGACCTTGCGCCCCGGCCAGAGCCGCTGAACTCCAGAAAGCCAGACACCACAGCACCACCACACCGACAGCGATTCTTCTCAACATCATACACCTCCGTTTCGTCTGAACGATTGATCATTCCCGATCCCGGTTCTATAACCGGTTCGGGGCGCTATACAAAGCTTCGGCCTTGAATTCAAAGGTAAAAGCCGGTTATTGTTTTTTGAAAAAGGCCCCGGGTGATGTCAAGGCCATCCCCGGCCTTCCGCGCCTTGCGGTCAACGGGCGCCCGGGGCCTTTTCCAAGGGTCGGCGCGACCGGGAGCGGAGTTGCTCCGCCGGTTCAGGAGACGGAAACCGGCGGAATCGCTCCTGCCGATGCTCCCGCGCCGCGCCTTGAACCACTGTCGAAACGTTTCGGAACCGGGGTCACCCGAGGGAAATCCCCGAGCGGGCTCCGGTCCACCAGCACCACACACTCATAGGCATCCTCCAGTGCGGTATAGGTCAGCACCGCCTTCGGCGGCCCCACCCCGATGGCTCGGCCCGCTTTCAGGAGCAGCAGCCGATCCCCGTACATGGCCGCCAGATTGAGATCGTGGGAAACCATCACCACCGTCACCCCCTGTTCGGTTTTCAAGCGCTCCAGCAGGTCCATCACCTGGATCTGGTGGGCGAGATCCAGAAAAGCGGTGGGCTCATCCAGGAGCAGAATATCCGGCCCCTGACAGACCGCACGGGCGATCAGCGCTCGCTGCTGCTCCCCGCCGCTGATTCGGTTCAGGGGCCGGTCCGCCAAATGGTCCACCCGGGTGAAGCGCATGGCCTGCCGGGCGATTTCTACATCCGCCGCCCCTTCCATCCCCATCAGCCCCAGATAGGGGGCGCGGCCCATCAGCACCGACTCCCCAACGGTGAACGGCAGCGGTTCGGGCGGCAGTTGAGGCACATAGGCCAGATGCCGGGCCAGGATCTTTCGGCCGAAGGACCGGATCGGCCGGCCGAGGACCGTGATGCGGCCGTTGTCCGGTTCCATCACCCCGGCCAGGAGCCGCATCAGGGTGGTCTTGCCGGAGCCGTTGGGGCCGATGACGATGAAAAAGGAACCTTCGGGAACCGAAAAACGGAGCCCCTCCAGCACCGCCTGCCCGTTGTACCGGTGGGCCAGGTCCCGGACGGCGATCGCGCTCATGAGCGGGACCGCCTCAGCAAAAGGATGAACAGCGGAGCGCCGATCATGGCGGTGATGACCCCGGTCGGCATCTCCCCCTGTTCGGGAAGGGTCCGGGCCAGCAGGTCGCAGACGATCAGATAGGTCCCGCCCCCCAGGATGCAGGCCGGGACCAGGATTCGATGGTCCGGCCCGAAAACCAGCCGCAGGAGGTGGGGAATGACCAGCCCCACGAACCCCACCAGCCCGCAGTAGGAGACGGTGGCGCTGACCATGAGGGAGGTTGCGACCAGCAGCGTCAGGGTGACCGCCCCGGTGTTCACCCCCATGCTTCGGGCTGTTTCACGGCCCGTGAGCAGCAGGTTCATGGCATGGGACAGGCCGAAGACGATCAGAAAGCAGGGCATGACCAGCGCGGCCAGCACTGCGGCTTCTCCCGGGCTTGAAAGGGAAAAATCCCCCATGAGCCAGAAGAGGATGTTGTGGAGCCGGGCGTCCTGGGTGAGAGAGATCAGGAACATGATTCCCGCCGAACAGAAGGCGTTGATCATGACCCCCGACAGCAGCAGGGCGTCTTTTTGGAACCGGTCCGCTCCCGAGGCCATCCCCACCACCAGGACCAGGGTGGCCATGCTGCCGGCGAAGGCGCACAGGAACACCCCGGGAAACCGGGCGAACCCGGCCAGGATGCCGATGATGGCCCCGACCGCCGAGCCTCCCGAGATCCCGAGGATGTAGGGTTCGGCCAAGGGGTTTCGCAGCAGGGCCTGAAACACCAACCCGCCCAGAGAGAGGCTCGACCCCGCCAGGGCGGCCAGCAGCACCCGGGGAAACCGGATCCGCCAGACGATGTCCGCCGCCATGGGGGTGCTGCCTTCCCGCCCCGAGAGAATGGCGAAAAGTTCTCCGATTCCGCCCATGCCGCTGGAGCCGGTTCCCATCCCGGCCACCCCGGCCAGGATCAAGGCCGCCAGCAAAATCCCCTGAATCACGGCCAGTCTGCGGCAGAAACCGGGCATCGGCTACTCCCTCTTTTCCGCGGCATCGGGGTGGATCAAATCGAACAGCAATTCCAGACCCGCCACCATTCGGGGCGCGGGCCGGTCGAAGAGATCGGAATCGACCAGGTGGACCCGGCCCTGCCGCACCGCCGGCAGGTCGGGCCAGCGTTCCCACTCCGCCTTCATCTGTTTGAAGGTCTCCCCCCGTTCCATGGAGGTGACGAGGATCACCTCCGGGGCGAGGGCCAGCACCTGCTCCCGGCTGAACCTCGGATAGGGGACCTCGCCGGCGCTCAGGTTCCGGCCCCCGGCGGTCTCGATCAATTCGTGAAGAAAGGTGCCGGTTCCCACCGCGACGATCGGCTGAATTCCGATCTGGAAAAAAACCCCGGGACGCCGCGGCGATTCGGCGGCCCGGCGGCGGATGCGGTCGATTCGGCGGTTCATGTCCCGGACCAGTTCTTCGGCCCGGTCCCCGGCCTGGAGCAGAATGCCGATTCGGTAGATGGCTTCCGTCACGGTTTTCAGGTTTCGGGGATCCACCGCGAAAACGGGAATGCCGATTTCTTCCAACCGGCGAATCCCTTCGATCGGGTTGCCGTCCTTGACCGCGATACAGAGATCCGGATTCAGGGCCGCGATCCGTTCGAGGTCGAGATGGACATAAGACCCGACCTTGGGCAGCCGGCCGGCGGCCTCGGGATAATCGCTGAAGCGGGTGACCCCCGCCAGGAGATTTCCCCGGCCGAGGGCGAAGACGATCTCGGTGATGCTGGGCGCCAGGGCCACCACGCGCTTCGGGTCGTCGGGAACAGGAACCGGCCGGCCGGTCTGGTCCGTCAGGATGCGCTCTTCCGCGAGGGCGGCGCAGGGCGCCAGAAAACCGCAGAGGAGGCAGAGGGACAGCAGCCGGTTCATCCGCCGCAAAGCTGAAGCTCCCGTCCGTTGAGACGAATCCGGGAGCCGGCGAGGAGCTCCCCGGCCATGCAGATGATCCGCCCCATTCCCTTTCGGGTGAGCGACAACCATGCATCCGCCAGATCATAGGCGGTTTCGCCGGAAAAGACGAATTCCACCCGGTCGGCCTCGAGGTTCAGACCCAGAACCGCGGCCTGTTCATCGAAGTCCGGATCACTTTTTCGATTGCCGATGACATAGACGATGATCCCGGTTTTCATTGTCCGTACCTCCTGTGAGAGTGTTTATGGTTCAGGGAAAGTCAAAAAAGGGTTTTGCGTCAAAAGGAAACCGCCGCACCGATGAAGCATCCGCCGCCCCCACCGCCGCTGTCCGAATCCTCGTCCGCGGCGGGTTCACCGCCGGCAAAGACGATCCGGGTCGGGTTCAGGCCGGTGGAAACGGTGTCGTCGATGGTATCGTCGGCCGGATTCAGGATCACCACCCGGGCGTCGGTGGCATCGCTGACCCAGAGCAAGCCGTTGGCATCCGGGAAGGCCCCGGCCTCCATCCCGGTGATGTTTTTGCCGGCCAGCTGGTCGTTGGCGGCACCGAACACCGCGCCGGTGGCCGGGTCGAAGGCGTAGAGGGTGTTGTCCCCGAAGCCGGCGTAGCCGACGAAATAGCCTTTGTCTGCCGAGACGATCCCCATCCCGGAGATGTTGCCGTAGGGGTGGTCTGCGGCATCCCCGTCATCCACCACCATAGCGACGGAGTAGGTCGCGGGATCGATCCGGACGATGCCGCCGGAATACTCCGGATCCCGTCCGGTCCATGAACTGCCGTAATCCCCCACCCCCTGGACGTATACGCTGTCGTTCTCTTCCAGGTACTGGATAGCGCCGAGATTCCGGATGGGGAGCCGAATCCCCGGCAGCCCCTCGGGATTGGAGGCGCCGGTGCCGATCTCGGTATCGGTGGCGGTGTCGAAAACGGCTACATAGCCGTCATTGGAGGGAAGGAATCCGTTGTCCCGATCCAGCCGCTGGAGGGTGATGAAAAGCTTTCCGTCGGCGACCAATCCGGTGTTCATTTCCGGAATGCCGTCCGAATCGGCGTAGGCGCTGAGGTCCAGTTCGCCGATCTTGAACCCGGCCTCGTCGGTCGCGGAGGGATTGACGATCCAGGCCGTGGTTTTGCCGTACCGAAGCAGATATGCCTTCCGGTCGTCGACGAAGATCAGGTCATGGGGGTTGCTGGTCCCCTCTTCCCCGGGGTCCATGGTGGAAAACTGCCAGATCGGGTCGGCCGGGGCCGCCACGCTGAATTTGGTGACATTGTCCGCCTGAAACCGTTCAATGCGATAGAAATAATTGCCGTGGGCCGCGACCGTGATGTCGGAGGTCGCGGTGGGCGCCAGGTTGTTCTGAACGGTTCGGGGGCCGCCCGCCGGGTCCATCGACACCACCGAATGGGCTGCGCTGGAATAGTCCGCCGCCACCGTGGCGATCACGGCGGTCTGGTCCGCCGCCGAAGCCTTCAGGGGGACCATGGCCGGAATAATCCAGAGCACCGTTGCAGCCGTCATTTTGAAAAACATCCATTCCTTTCTCATCATACCTCTCCTTTTTTTGTTTCATATCCGTCTTGAGCCGGTTACCACTCGTATTTCAGGGTTGCATAAAAGGACCGCCCGGGCAGCGGGTATCCCTTGAAGTCTTCGTAACGGTCGTCCCCCAGGTTCTTTGCGGTCAGGGTGAGCAATACCTGTCGATAGAGCCAGGAAACGCCGGCGCTGATCTCTTCCTTGTCTTCCGCCGGAAGAAGATTGGCGGTGTCATAAAAAAGATCGGACTCCTCCCGGTATTCGAGGTAGCCCTTGACGCCGGCATATCGGCCTTCGAGCTTGGCCAGCCAGGCGGTTTCGAAGCGGCCGGGGAGATTCTTCCCGTCGAAGGCGGCGATATCGCTTCGGTTCTCCGGGTCCTGCCAGGTGGCGTTGGCGGTAAAGGTGAAGTGGTCGAGAAAATCGATGCCCAGGCTCGATTCGAACCCGTGGATTCGGGCTTCGGAAATGTTGACCGACCGGCCGATGCCGCGGGCGTCGTAGACCTGGGTAATCAGGTCGTCGATATCGCTGTAAAAATAGGCGGCCCGCACCGACACTCCCTGAATCGGGCGGTCCGGCCGGCGCACATCGATCTCGAACCCGATATCGAAATTGACCCCGGTTTCCGCCTCCAGGTCGGGGTTGCCGATGAGAAACCCGCGGTCCCCGAACAGCTCGAAAAAGGCGGGCTCCCGGACGTAGCGGGCCAGGTTGGACTTGAACCCCAGCCACTCAAAGGCTTGATAGGCGGCCCCGATCTGCGGACTAAAGTAGTCCTCGCTTCGGCTTCGTCCGGGCAGGGGAGTACCGCCGTAAACGCTGACGGCGCTTTCCAGTTCATCGTCGAGGTGGGTGTAGCGGATCGCCGGGCTCAGGGTCAGCCGCTGATCCAGCAGAAACAGGGTGTCCTGAAGACCGATGGTGAAGGCATTCCGCTGACTTTCGGTGGTATGGGTCCGGCCCAGAAGGTCCTCGTCTTCATAGGTCTCCCGGTAGATATCGACCATGGCCCCCGGGGCATGCATATCGGTGAGCCATTCCACGAAAAAATCCCCGCTCAGTCGGGTGGTGGTGTACCGGTTGTGCTGGGTTTCCAGCCCGATATGGCCGCCCCGGTCATCGTATTCCTCCTCCTTCCAGGTGTGGGAAATCCGGGTCCGGGTGTTGAGATGAAACCGGGTGAGATCGTCGGCGATAAACTGAAGGGTGGCGATATTGCGACGGTTTTCCAGCTCGGCGTCGGCCGCCTTGCTGTTGTTCCAGGCGGGCAGGCCCTGTTCCTTGTAAAAAAATTGATCCACCAGGTCGATCCGCCGGGAGCCGCTCAAATCGAAACCGGCCTTGCCCAGCAGATTCACCCGGTCGAACCGGGCGTTATGCCGGTCTTCCGACCGGTCGTCGGCGGGATTATACGGGGTCCCGTTGTCATTGAGGATTTCGTAATCGTTCTCGGCCCCCAGATAATCAGCGGAGATCAGATAGTCCCAGGCGCCGGGCTTGTGGTTGATGAGACCGGCCAACCGGCGGGTGTCGAAAGACCCGTACCCGACTGTGGCGCTGGCCCCGAACGCTTCCCCGACCCGCCGGGTGCGGATGTTGACCACCCCGCCGATGGAGGACCGGCCGAACTGAACGGGCGAGGTACCCCGATAGATCTCCACCGCCGCCACATCCGACAGGGCGATGTTGGACAGATCGACACCCCCGCCCGAGGCGTCGTTGAGGAGCACCCCGTCGAGAAAGACCAGCACCTGGTCCGAGGAGGACCCTCGCAGGGAGATGGTGGAAAAAGAGCCCATGGCCCCGGACTGCCGCACCTGGACCGCCGCCTCCTTTTCGATCACCTCGGCCAGGCTTTCGGTCTTTCCTTCAAACGCTTCCCGATGGATCACCGTAGTAAACGCAGGGATATTTTCCATATCCACATCTCCGGTCCGAAAACCAGCCGGTGTTTTTTCTGCGGTGACTACGATGGCGTCGAGCCGGACCGGTTCGGGTTCGGCGAAGCCGGAACGGGCCCCGAACAGAATCGTCCAAACCAGAACAATGAAAATACGGGGAATACCAGCAATGATCCGTTTCATGCACACACTCCCGAGGCAAAAAAAAATCCTCGAACCGAAATGAATCGATCCGGGGATATCCCTTTTTGTATCCGCCTCATCGCCGACGAAATCCCCTTACCGCGAGGGATTGCACCTTGTGATTGTTCAGGCAGGTCTTCTGACTCTCGGATCATCCTAGTGGCCGCGTCTTCCCATCCTCCATTCGGACAGTGACATGTTGCGGCTTTCGTCCCCGATCACAGCGGCGGGTCCGTTCCCGATTTTTACGGGATTCCCTTTTATGCCGAAAGCATCGGCGCCTGAAACGATTTTGAATGTGTATTAGATCATTGTCATAAAAAAGTCAAGAAGCAATTTATCTCCGAACCCAGGTTCAGGTCAAACCATTCCCATAAGTCGGTCGAATAACGCGACCGCGGGTACACCAGCGCCTTCTTTTCTTTGCCCGCTGTCTGAACGGGTCGCCGGTCCGATCGGATCGGCCGAAATTCAGGCGCCCAATGTCTTTCAGCCATCAAAAACAGCGGATTGAAAAGGGATCACCCCGTCCTGGTTCCGGTCCCGGGATATTCTTTTTCCGGCAACTCCAGTTCGCCTTCCGGGATGGCTTCAGCACAGCTCCGCGGGAGTTCATCCTCCTCGGTTATTCATGCTCCCGGGTCTTCAGGAATGAAATCTCCGGCCACTCCTCCACGACGAATCCGAGCCGCCACTCGTTGACCGCCAGGTAGCTCAGGTTGCCTTCCGCATCCAGGGCCAGGTTGGCCTGATTGGCCTTTTCGAACTCCCGCAGACGCTTGGGATTCTCGCAGCCCACCCACCGGGCCACCGAATAATTGACCGGTTCATAGACCGCATCCACACTGTATTCGGCCTTGAGCCGGGCCATGGTGACATCGAACTGAAGCACCCCGACGGCGCCGAGGATGAAGTCATTCCCCTGAATGGGGCGAAACACCTGAATCGCACCCTCTTCCGCCAACTGGGTCAATCCTTTCTGAAGCTGCTTGGCCTTGAGGGGAGATTTGAGCGCCACCCGGCGAAAATGTTCCGGAGCGAAACTCGGGATGCCGGTGAACTTGAGCGGTTCCTTTTCGGTGAAGGTGTCCCCGATCTTGATTGTGCCGTGGTTGTGAAGGCCGATGATGTCACCGGCCCAGGCCTCCTCGATATTGGCCCGGTCCTGGGCCATGAAGATGATCGCATTGGAGAGGAGCACCTCTTTTCCGATGCGGTGATGACGCACCTTCATGCCCCGCTGGAACCGGCCGGAGCAGATCCGGAGAAATGCGATCCGGTCCCGATGGGCCGGGTCCATATTGGCCTGAATCTTGAAAACGAAGCCAGAAAAGGCGGGCTCTTCGGGATCGACCACCCGGGTTTTGGCCGGCCGCGGAATGGGCGGCGGGGCGATCTCCAAAAAGGCGTCGAGCATCTCCCGAACCCCGAAATTGTTGATGGCGCTGCCGAAAAAGACCGGGGTCTGGCTTCCCTTGAGATAATCTTCCAGCACAAAAGGATTGGCCGCCCCTTCCAGCAGGGCCACATCCTCTCGGAGTTCGTCCGCTTGAGTCCCGAGCAGTTCATCGAGCTGCGGATCATCCAGATCCCGAATGGTGATCATCTCGTCGGAAACCCGCTCCTGGCCCGGGGTAAAGAGGTTCAGCTCTTTGCGATAGAGGTTGTAAGTCCCCTTGAACCGCTTGCCCATGCCGATGGGCCAGGACAGGGGCGCGCACTCGATCTGAAGCGACTCTTCGATATCCCCGAGGATGTCCAGCGGGTCCATGCCGTCCCGGTCGAGCTTGTTGATGAAGGTCAGAATGGGGGTGTTGCGCATGCGGCAGACCTCCATCAGCTTTCGGGTCTGGGGCTCGACCCCTTTGCCGTTGTCGATCACCATCACCGCGCTGTCGGCCGCCGTCAGGACCCGGTAGGTGTCTTCGGAGAAATCCTGGTGGCCGGGGGTGTCGAGGAGGTTGATTTCATAATCCCGATAGTTGAATTTCATCACCGAGCTGGCCACGGAAATCCCGCGCTCCTGCTCCACCGCCATCCAGTCGCTGGTGGCGTGGCGGTCCGATTTGCGGGCCTTGATCGCCCCGGCCATCTGAATGGCGCCGCCGAACAGCAGCAGCTTTTCGGTGAGGGTGGTCTTGCCGGCATCGGGGTGGCTGATGATGCCGAAGGTGCGACGGCGCGCCACCTCGGAGTTTTGTTTCTTTTTCGTCGTTGGAAAATCGATGGTTGTCATACAGACTCATTTATGTAGTGGATTGATGCTTCAATTACAAATAAACCCATAAAATAGGAATACTTTTGTTCTTGGCAAGGGTTCTCATGCCTGAGGGCGGCTATTTCAGAAATAGGAATAGTGCAGGGTGGGTTTCGAAAGCACTGAGAAGCGGTGATTCAAAAGACGCTTGGAACTCTGTTGAATGATCCCGCGGGATTCGGGGCGCCCCCGAAAACCGGCGGATCGCCTACAGCAAAAACACAGGACCGGCCGTTTCGGTAATCCTGGCCAGTTTTCGGATGTCCGACCAGCCGTAGCCGATTTCGAGAAGTCGGGTGCCGCCGAAGTTGGTGGTTTTCTGATGCACGATGCTCCCGCCCAGGGATTGATAGAAGGCACAGGACGGGTTATAGACGAGCACCCAGATCAAGAGATTGCCGATTTTTTCCCGAAGAAACCGCCGGGCCGCCACCGACACCAATTTACGCCCGATACCCCGCAACTGATAAGGTTTCGGAATATAGAGTTCGTACAACTCTCCCTCAAATCGGGTCAGGCCGGTACGTTCCCGGCCTCCGGTGGCATATCCGATGATGCGATGTTTTTCGTCTTCAGCGACATAGATGAAATCGGACGGATTTCCGGAAAAGAGGCGGTGGCGAAAGATCTCCTCCAGCCGGTCATAGCAGAGGCTGTGCAGGAAGGGCCTGGACAAAATTCCCTGATAAGTGGACCGCCAGCTGTCGACGCTGACTTCGGCGATCTCCCTGGCATCCAGAAAAGTGGCTTCACGAATAATCATGGCGCTGCCCTGTTTAAAAAGCGGATCGGATAAAGCACCCGCCGTCATCTCCGTCTCCGCCGGAGTCGTTTTCTCCATCGTCTGCAGGATTATCATCGTTCTCACCGCCTTCGGAGGGTTCCGCTGCAAACACGGCGGTGATCGTTTGATCGCAGGTCAGGGTGATGGATACCGCGTCTTGTTCGGAGACCACATCGCCGGTCCATTCTACAAACGTAAACCCCTCATGGGGAACGGCTTCAAGTTCGACGACCGAATCATTCGGAAGGCGGTAGTTTGCAGGAAAGGCGGCGGGGGCATCCCCGTTCACCCGAATCAGGCCGCTTGCTTCAGGGCTGACGGTCACGGTCAGCAAGGGGTTCCCTCATCCGCCGGAGGCCGGCCCCGCCCATGTTCCAAGAACCAGCAGCACGATTCCGCACCACATCATGATCGATTTTCCGCTCCGCATCCGCTGTTCCATGAAATCTCCGTATTTCCGCTGTCTTTTGATTGACGAGTTTGGGCAACCGGGCGCGTGATCCGCTGATCAAGCCGTTGCGATTCTTGTTTTGGAGGTCATCTTAGCATTAAACTGCGGGAACGACAATGGCTCAAATGGAAGATGCCTGTTTCTTCTCTGCTTCGGAACCCTGCAAGGATAAGATGATACCCTCCTTACTGTGAATTTACTTAAAAATGTGTGCGAATCCAGAAGATAAAGATCAGCATTGATCATCCAGGCTTTTTTTGATTATACCGTACATGTACATTTATCGGATTTACAAACAGAATCTTTGCACCTCATTTCGCACGGTAAAACGGTAAAACAGAAGGTGACTGACCCCGCTCGAAAACAGGAACAGCGGATGAAATTCTTTTCAGGAATGCGCATAAACAGAGGACTCATGGGGAATGAAAAACGCAGAAGAATTCAGTATTGAAGAGACACTGACCACCCTTCGAAAAAAAATCGACGCCGTCGATCAAAGGATCGTGGCTTCTCTGGCGGAACGGCAGCAGGTGGTGGGCCAGGTGGTGGCTTTGAAAAAGGCGCACAACCTGCCGGTCTATCATCCGGCCCGGGAAGAGGATCTCATATCAAAGCGGCGGCAGCAGGGCGCGGCATCCGGCCTGGACCCGGATTTCATCGAGGATCTCTACCGCACCATTATCCGCCGGTCCCGGGTCGAACAGGCCTCCCGCATGGCCATGAAGAGCGTGCGGCCCGGCGCGGTGGTGTTGATGGTGGGCGGCGCGGGGCGGCTGGGACGCTATTTTTCCCATACCTTTTCCGAAGCCGGGTATGAGGTGCGGATTCTGGACCAAAACGACTGGCCCGAGGTCGAACGCCTGTGCCGAGGCATCGACCTGGCCGTGCTCAGTGTGCCCATCGATCGGACCGCCGAGATCGCCCGCCGCCTCGCCCCCCATCTGCCCCCTGAGGCGGTTCTGGCCGATTTGACCAGCCTCAAGGCGGAACCGCTGAAGGCCATGCTGGCGGCCCATCCCGGACCGGTGATCGGGCTGCATCCCCTGTTCGGACCCACCACCGCCTCTCTGGACAAGCAGATCATCGTGGCCACCCCCGGCCGGAATCGGTCCGCCTGTCGGTGGCTTCTGGACCAGTTCGGCACCTGGGGCGCCATCATCGTCACCGCCGACGCCGAAGAACATGACGAAATCATGGATATCGTCCAGGCCCTTCGCCATTTCGCCACCTTCGCCTTCGGCCGGTTTCTGAGTCAGAAACGGATTCAGCTCGCCCGCACTCTGGAATTCTCCAGCCCCATCTACCGGCTGGAACTGGGCATGGTCGGCCGGCTCTTCGCCCAAGACCCGTCGCTCTACCGCGAAATCATCCTGGCCTCTCCCAAACGGCGCGCCCTGCTGAAGGAGTACATCGCTTCCATGAACGAAAATCTTGCGATGATCGAAGCCGACGACAAAAAGCGATTTCAATCTGAATTCCAAAAAATCGCCGAATGGTTCGGGGCCTTCAGCGACCAGGCCCTGCGGGAGAGCTCCTATCTGATCAATAAATTGATTGAGCGGTTTTAAATCTCGTAGAAATAAAAAAAATTATCGTTAATCTAAGAAAAAAACTTGACAAAACTCCTCTTTTTAGCTTCCTTTTTTATAGAAGGATGAGATAAGAAAGAAGATGCGTTAAAGATAAATCCTATTCTTCCAATCCATTCCGATGACATGCCGGAAAACAAGGCTCAAGAGGTCTTGATAGAATGATGACCCGCCGGTTCACGTCCTGCTGTTTTTTTTTAATTCGCGGCATCTATGGAAGGTCGCCTCGGAATACCAACGAGGGGCATCACCCCCGTTTCGCGCAAGGGTACCGGGGTTCCAACCCACTAAAACTCCGTACCGGTCCTATTTACAGAACTGCCCGATTAGATTCAATATTCCAATATCCAACCCGATCTAACGCATCCTACTCACCAAAAACCCATCTTTAGTTGATCCTCAGGAGCCCGCTAATGGATCTTCCCGAATTGCTGCCCACATACGCCGAACTTATAAATGAGAACCGTTGGGAAGACTACCTCGTCTCTCTGGCCCAGGACGGGATCAATTGGTGCCTGGAAATGAATTTTCCCACTTTGGCGGCCCACCTCGCACCGTTGCGAAATTTCCCGCAAGAAAGCGATTTGCCCGATCGCCTCGCTTTTTTAACGGCCGCCTGCCGTGTGGAAGGCGCCCTCGATCCCATGGATACTTTTTTCAAAAAATTTCAGGCGCAAAATGATGTGGATGCTGCTGTCGCGGCATCGGCAATCGCCGTTTTTATGATTCTCAACGAGAGCAGAGATTATGATCGTTTCCTGATCTGGGATGAACGGCTTGCCGGTTTCATATCCTCCGGGGCGAGTATGTCTCCGCTGGCTTTGGCCTCGGCCCTCGGAAACCGGGGGTTCATTCAAGTTATTGGCGGGGGGAATTACATACAGGCCGTCCGACTTCTCAGGAAGGCGATATTCCAGGCGGATGCCGCGCGATCGGTCAATTTGAAACTCTGGTGTTCGATCCACATCAGCCACTGCTACCTGACTTCGGGTGATCTATCCATGCTGGATATTATCCTGTTCGACATGGAACCCTTTATGGAAATGACCGAGATCCCATTCTTATTAAAAGCTGAGTATGCGTGCTTCTCCGGTTGGGTTCAATGCATTCGGGGCAATGCTCGAACGGGCAAACGCATCCTTCTCGAGATCTTCGAAAACCCGCATTTCCAAGACCTGCCCGGAGGATATTCCTTGTTTTTTCATGGTCGGCTCCTGGAATTCGCGATTTTCGATAACGACGAACCATTGATCAAAACATGCGCCAAAAAAATACAGGCTAACGCCATTCCCGAAGGAAATCAATACAGTCACGCTTATCTCCATATGAATCTGAGCCGGATCCACCTAACCTTGGGCAACTTTGAACAAGCGCTCTGTCACGTCCAAGATGCCATTGAAAGGGAAAAACTCGTTCAAACGGTTCCCTGCAGATATGCCCTGGAGTTGTTGTCCGCCCAGATTATGAGTGAGTTGAAAAAAGATGAAGAAGCTGTCGCCTTTTTCGAAACCCGCATTCCCGAATGGACCCAAAACGGATTCCAGCTACTTTCATCAACGGCATATTTTGAGCTCTCACGCATTTATTTAAGGCAAGGAAAGGTGGATAGCGCCAGGGAGCACTATGAAAAAGGGATTCAGACGCTGCCCCGACCGGTCACCCCCCTATCCTTCAATAGACCCGGCCGGTTTATAAGTGACTTGCGCTACGCCCTGTTCCCGGATTCAACCCGGGCGACGGAGGTATGTGAATTTCCCGACCACCGGGTCCGCATCGAAACCTTCGGTTCACTCCGGCTTCATCTGGACGGCAGCACCCTTTTCGACCGCCAGTGGAGGGGGAAACGCACCCGTCTGCTGCTCAAGGCGCTCATTGTTTTCGGACCGTCCAAAGTACCCATGGATCTATTGACCGATCTGCTCTGGCCGGACAGCGACGGCGATACCGCCATGAACAGCCTGCGGGTGACCTTAAGCCGGCTCCGAAGGGTCGGCCGGTCCCAAAACGAATCGACCGTCAACTGGATCAAGGTCAAACAGGGGCGGGTTTCCTTGGCTCGTCCCCTGTGTCAGGTGGATGCCGTTCGGTTTCGGGACTGCCTCGGGGAGGCCGTTCGAAAAGCGGATACCGATCTCCTCACGGAGACATTGGACCTCTATAAGGATGACTTTCTCGTAGATGACGTCAATGAATCCTGGATCATCCGGCACCGGGAAATGCTGAGGCAAAAATTCGTGGAGGGCGTGCTGTTCCTCGCCGATCGATGCGCGAAAAATGAGAAACCCGCCCGGGCCGCCCCCTACCTCCACAAAGCTATCGAAAAAGACTCGTGCAATGAAGAACTGTATGCCGCGCTGATGCAGACTCACCTGAAATCAGGGTATTCCGCCAAAGCGATTCAGGTATTCCACCGTGCCGAAGAAGCCCTCCATTCTACATTAGATATCCCTCCCGGACCTACGCTAACGGCTTTATTCCATAAAGCAAAATTGGAGAATTGATGTAAATTTCCACCAAAAGGAGAGGAAAATGTCGATTTCCGGCTACCGAAACGCCAGTTTCTGTTTGATTCTGCTTGGATGCTGTTTTCTATGGCCACCATGTAAGGTGTATTCCGGTTCGGTAATTCAGGGCGCCCGGGCCGCCGGGTTGGGCGTCGCGTTTACGGCCACAGCCGATGATCCCTCAGCCGTCGCTTTCAACCCTGCCGGATTAACTCAGCTGAGCGGCACCCATTATTACGGCGGAAGCGGCATTTTTTTCATGGGAACGGAATACACCAGCCCGACTGGTTTCACCGAAGAGACCAAAAGCGAGGTCTATTTCCCGCCCCATGCCTATCTGACTTCTGATTTCGGGCTGAAAGATTTCGGGTTTGGATTAGGGATCTATTCGCCACTCGGAATCGGCGGCCGGAAATGGAGCGACACCGGTCCCATCCGTTATTTCACTACAGAAAACTCGATTGTCACCATCGACATCAGCGCCACCGCCGGATGGGCGGTGATTCCGGACCGGCTCTCTATCGGCGGCAGCATCCTTTACATGTATTCCCGAAACGTCATGGAGCGAATGGTCGATCAGTCCGCTTTTGGGGCTCAGGATGCCAAAGTATCCTACGACGGCAGCGGCGGCGGTATCGGCTTTACTCTGAGCCTTCTGGCCAATCCTCTTGAATCATTTCGTATCGGCGTTCATTATCGAAGCCGGGTGGAAATCACCCATGAAGGCGACTTCGAACTGGAACATATCGCTTCACCCCTGCATCCCTTCTTCGGTGGCGATCATTTCGAAACAGAAGCGAAAAACGATCAGGATATGCCTCAAATTCTGGGCATCGGGGTTGCCTATGCACCCACCAAATCCCTGACCATCGAGATGGATTTTCAATGGCTGGAGTGGTCGGTATTCGAAAGACCCCTGCTCGATCTTGAAGATGAGGTGCCCGAGGCCGGGCTTGTGGACAGCGTCTCGGTCATGGACTGGAAAAACAGCTGGGTGATCAGTCTCGGCACGGAATATCATCTGAATGACCAATGGGCCTTACGAGCCGGCTATTTTTTCACCGAAAACCAGATCCCGGCCGATGCCGTTCACCCGGCTACCCCCGAAGCCCAAAATCACTCTCTCAACATCGGCGTCGGTTATAAAACCGGCAAACTCACCCTGGACGCCGCCTACACCTATCAAATCCCCGCCGACCGCGAAGTCGATAATGAGATCCTGAGCGGGGAATATACGAATAGCACACAGGTTCTGATGTTGAGTGCGGGCTATGCGTTCTAAAGTTGGGAGGCTGGTTCAATACCACCTGAAAGTGATTGGAGAAAAGATGATGACCATCAGAAAGTCCCGAATGCCGAAAGCGTTTTTAAAGGCAGTCGTCCTGATTCCGATCATACTGACCCTGGGTTCGCCTCAAACCGTGTTCTCTCAAACTGCAAATACCGAGAGTGAAGAATGGATCGTGGACTTTTCGGCTGACGCAAAAAGCGATCCGCGGACTCAGTCCAAAAAGCAGTTGGAGGATTTGCGGAACAACTTACCCGAAAGTCTATCGCCGCCGCCTCCCGATCCTTCTTGTGGAAAACTTCTGGAAGCCTGCAGAAACGGATGGTTGGAAGGGGTGAAAAAGGCAGCGGAAAAATGCCCTCTAACCAAATTTGATTTCTCCTTGGACCAAACCCCGCTGTTGGTGTCGGTAATTCATGGAAACCGGGAGATCGCCGCCTGGCTGCTCGAAAACGGCGCCAAAATCAACCAGGAAGACCAGAACAGCAAAACGCCGCTGATTCTGGCAGTGGAAAATGCCGACCTCGACATGATTAAATTGCTGATTCAGGAGGGTGCGGATATCAATCACGCCGCTTTTGGCACAAACAAGAAATATGCCGCTGATTCCGGCGGATACCCGGGAATCGCCTATACCCCGCTGGCGATCGCCGCGGAAAACAATCGGATTGAAATCGCCGATTATCTACTGGCCCGAGGGGCCGCAGTTGAAATCCACAGAGAATGTACGCCGCTGCATCTGGCGGTGTCCAACGGTCATACGGACATGGTCAAGCTGCTGCTGTCTCATGGGTCGGACCCGAACGACGATTTTCTCGATCGCTCCCTTCTGATGACCGCCTGTCTGCGGGGATTCCGACCGATCGCCGAATTGCTCCTGCAGCATGGCGCCGATACAGCGGCGCAATCCGCCTATTTTGCCAAAACGCCCCTGATGTTCGCCGCAGAAAGCGCAAATCCAAAAATGGTCGATCTTCTGCTTCGGCGCCATGTGCCTGTCGATCAACCAAACAAGATTCGGCAAACGGCCCTGTTCTACGCCGCCGATGCCGAAACTGCGACGCATCTGATTCGGCTCGGGTTGCGGGTGAATCACAGAGATGCCATGGGCGCGACCCCGTTGTTCTATGCGGCATTCCAGGGGAGAACAGAGACCGCCCAAGCCCTGGTGGCCCATGGCGCCGATTTGAACGCCCGAACCGCTCAAGCCCACACGCCCCTTCGGGCCGCCACGGATACTGGAAAGCTGGAAACTGCTAAATTTTTGATTTCAAGCGGCGCGGATATCCACGCCAGGGACCACGATGGAGATTTCGCCCTGATCAACGCCATGGATCCGAAAATGGTGCAATTGCTGATCGACAGCGGCGCAAGGGTGAACGACAGAAACAAGCGTGGCCACACCCCGCTCATGATGGCCGCCGCGCGGGGGTTGATTGACATCGTCCGTATCCTGATCGAAAACGGCGCGGAGGTAACCGACCGCGATCCGCGCGGGCACACCGCGCTCATGATGGCGATAGGAGATTCCGCCCACAATCTCAACTATGATGTCGTCGGCCATGTGTCCTCCTATGAGGATCGTATTGCGACGGCGGCATACTTGATTGACAAGGGCGCGGATGTCAATGCCACGGACGATGCCGGGCAAACCGCCCTGTTTTACGCGGTGATGGAGACCGATTATGAACTGGTCGAGCGTCTGGTTGAGAAGGGTGCGGATTTAGGCATCCAAAACCACCAGGGTCAAATCGCCCTGGCCCTCGCGGAAGCCTTGGACCGGAAGTCTATTCAATCATCCCCGTGGCGGCGGAATGAAGATGGGTTGCAATCCTACACCCGCATGTCGGCGATTCAGGATCTGCTCCGAACGGCGGCCCTTGAAAAAGAAATCGCCGCAAGTTCGGCGGGCGAACCATCGAAGAAAAACCAATCCATGAAGCTTCAGACGGAGCGGATCCGCTATTTCAAAAACAAGAAAAGGAATTCTCACATGTTCCCAAGAGAAAAGCCATCCACCGCACCTTTTTCGGATTCGAAAAACCGGGTGGTCATTCACGATACCGTCAAGGTCGTTCTGGACCTTTCCACCCAGGTACTGGGATTTGATGTTCCGGAAGACAAGGAATTCGGAGACGCGTTCACCCAAAAGGAAGCGGAGATCCATCCGTCCATCGCTGATGTCTCGGAATTCAACGATTTCGCCTCCTCGGCGGTATTGGTTCAGAAAGCCAAACAGTTCGATGACGGCCTGTACGCAGCCGTTGAAATGCTGGCGCAAAACGGAACGAAGTCCTTTTCCGGCAAGCGTGCGTTGCTCGAAGCGGTGCTGGCGCAGTTGAAACAGGCCCAAGAGGCCGAGACCGAAAAAACGGGCCTGCTCAACGAGCCCATGGGCCTCGTCACAGCCGCCATGGACTTGGCGGGTCAACGACCGGAAGTACCGGAAACGGTGCAAGCGGCGGCCGACAGTATTCGCAGGGACTTTTTGAATAATGAAAAAGCGTCGAAACCGATCGGATTTTATACCTGGTCCCCGGAATTGACGCGAATTTTTCAGCAAGACCGATTGCTGCAAACCAACCTATTGCCGGCGGAAGCCGACTACGATTCGAAGTTGTTTCAAGAATCCGCGGAAAAGATCCGGCTGTTGTCCACGGCCGTCAACGACTCTCCCGAATCGGAAACATACCGGCGATACCTCGATTTCATCCAAAAACTCACCAACCCATATCCGCCGGAATTCCGCGATCTCGCAAATCCGGGAGAGATCGAAAAAGGCATGAAATACTGTTTCTTCCCGCCCTCGCGAAGCCATGAAACGGAATTGGTGAAAAAGCTGTACGGCAGGAAATCGATTCCCGAAGGATTCAGCCTGATCGACACTCTGATTCAGCGCATCCACGAGGACAAAATTTCCCTGGCGCCGACTGCGGATTCCGGATGGTACGACTACCAGGTCCATGCCCTGGAACCGCTGGTCATCCCGGAACGGATGCCGGAAGCCCCCCATGTTTTCATGACGGACCCATACAAGAAGGAACTGGTGGATCTCTTCAAGGCGGCCATCGCCCTGACGCGGGAAACCCATGTCAAGCAGATTGAAATGCCGTGGGCGGGCGCGGCAATGCCGCCGATCACGGTCGATATCTTTCCCGCCGTTTCCCTAGAACCCACGGCCGAATTTTTTTTGAGGCGCGGAAAAAGCTACACCTTCATCAAGCAGGCGCTGGCGAAGATATTCACGGAGGAGACTTTGCAAGCCGCACGCCGAGCGACGCCTTCGGGCGCCCGCGATTTGCCGCTTCTGGAAGAACTGGAATCAATGGAATCCCTTTTCTTTGGCGCTTACGGCATCATCTGCCGCCAACTCGGCATGAAGCCGCAAAAAATCGACGGAAGAGATGCCGTCGAGGACATGACCCGCACTTGGCAATGGATTCACGCGTTTCAACAAGACCCGGAGGTGGGGGCCGACAGTCGTATGATGGTGCCGCTGTTTTACGACATCGAACGGCGGAAAATCAAGGCGTGGGTGTTCCTGGGCTACACCGTGAAACCGCTCAAGATTTGGTTTGAAAAGCAACCGGCGGCCGTCATCACCGATTTATCGGGCGCCCCGGCGAATGCGGAATTGAAATTCCATACCATCGAACGCCCGCTCATTACGCCGATCAGCGCCGAGATCTATGTCAACCGGCTCCTGGACCGAAATGAATTTCGGCGGCTCTGCGACCGCTTTCAAACCCGATCCGAAATCCTTTCGGCATTGGAAGCCTATCGGTGAACCAACATCATTCATACGCCGGCAGTCGGCTTCGAGGATGCCTTTTGATGGCCACCGCCGGGTTTTCATGATTGAACCGGTTTCAAGGATATGGCATGGTATTGCATGGAACCGAACAGGAGAATAGCCATAATAAAAACAAACGAACTATCGACTCTTGCGGATTCATTGCCCTTGGACTTGAAAATTCAACTGATCGAAAAACTTCTGAACAGCCTGAACCCGCCGCAAAAAGAAATCGATCGGTTATGGGCGGATGAGGCTGGAAAGAGAGTCTCGGAACTGAAAAGCGGAAAGGTGGCATCAATGCCAGAAGAAGCGGTGTTCAAGGACATTCAAAAAAGACTATCCGCGTGAAGCGACTATTTCTTATCACCGATTCTCTATTCCAATGATGGTGAATACATCAAGAAAGGCTTCAGCATGATCAAGATTATCAACCAAAACGATGAGTTGTGGGCATTGAACAAGCTGCGATCCCTGGTCGGGATCGAGACGGAAGTGCTTGGGAAACAGCTTCAAATTTCGCAAAACAAAATAGACGCCTTTGAAACTCGATATGGCAAACTAAACAGAACCGCGCTTTACGGCAAGGTTGATGATATGGAGCTGATCGAATGGGAAGGGGAGATCGAGACGATGAACCGACTCAAAAAAAAACTGGCATCCCTCGAAAGAATCTCTTTTCAGAATGAATGAATATATTTCAGCCATCGAGGCGTTGATTCAAAGCTGTTTTCTCACACATATCAACTGAACACGGATCGAAAAACGGAAGACATGGCGTTCATTAGCGGGCACCTCGATTTTTTCGACGGGTCTATGCTTGATTTCAAGGAATTTATCGAGCAAACCGAAAACGGAATTGAAAAATACAAATATGGGTACAATTACCGGCGGGGTACTTTGATGGTGTTCAGGTATGACAATGCACCCGACCCTCGCGCAAGGCATCTAAAATCATTTCCCCACCACAGGCATGCCGAAAACGGCACTATTGCTGAATCATGCACGATCACCCTCTCGGAAATTCTTTCGATAATCGAACAAATTATACTTAAAAATTGGTAAGATAAACAATTCCAAAGTATGTTGTGCAAAGCGGGAAAGCATGAATTGCAGACGCAACATATGGAATAGCGAATTGGCTTCAAGCTGATTCGAGTTTGCATCGAAAATATGAAAATTTTCCAGCGACCCCGGCTCCTTCTTCGATAATCCACACCCGACACCGGAACATTTCCCCCTGTGGCTCCTGGCCCCTCCATCCTATTTCAGGCGAAATTCTCTTTTCCCTTGCGGTGACGGATCAAGAAGGCAAATCCTCCTCCGCTAAACAAAACGATGCCCCCGATGCCTGTGGAATGCACCGACCGACGACGCCCTGAAACCCGGCTCGCCGAAAAATCCCGAAAAAGAGTCCGAAAATCCCGAAATGTAATGTTTTTGTAACATCCGGCAATGTATTCAGGAAGCACACTCTGAAAAACATGCCTTCCCCAAACCCGGTCCGACCCTTTGCGTCCCGCTTTGCAGAGAGGCTATTAGAATAGATCAAAATTTTTCAAAATAAGGGGGAACAGCTTCTCGTCGACAGCGAAATCAGTCCAAAATCTCAAAAAAGAAAGGAAACCCAATATGAAACTTCAACTGGCCCTCGACATGATCGATAT
>CAZNLT010000089.1:0-23909 GCA_964573705.1 uncultured Desulfobacterales bacterium | reverse complement strand
GGTTTTGATCATCGTTTCGACCAATCCTGGCCACATCTGAGCGACAGGACAGGCCGAAACGATGATCATGGCCGTATCCGCCTTTCCTCCCGAATAGAGAGGTTCGCGGCCGGGCCTTACATGGACCCGCCCATGATCACTTTCTTATATCCCGCGGGCACCGTAAACAGCTCCGGTTTCAGGGGTTTTTCCTCGATCTGTTTCAGGGTGGTCACCGTGGTCATGCCCATGAAATCCATTTCGGTTCGCACCGGAAACCCGTCGAGCTGATCCATCAGAGCGGCCATATTCATCTGGCGAAGCATCGGGCTCTTGTCCATCATCTCCTCCATTTTTTTGCCCATCTCCCGCAGGGTCTTGTACTCTTTGATGTCCCGGGTCACCCAGTAGACCCCTTCCCCCATCGGCATCTTCACCCGGTACTTGCGGCACAGAAAACCGGCGATCTCCCGGGTCTCATCGGTGGCGGTCACCTTCATGCCGTCGGTCATCCCCTTCATCATTTGGTCCATCTCCTGCCCCTGGGGACGGGCCTTCAGGTCCGTGACCGTATAGGTCTTCTCCACCGGGTTCAGGTTGTACATGGTCATGGCGTCGAAATTCATGATCATGACCGAATCCGCGGTTTCGGTCCGCATGGCATCCTCGGTAAAATAGTTTTTGACCACCTCGGTTTTGTTGAACTGCTCCAGGGCCGCATTGGGCATGTTGGGCGGCATCCCTTCGGGCACCCCCTTTCGCTCCATCAGCGATTCCCAATAAAGCCCGGCGTGGGCCGCCGGGATCACGCTGAAAAAGAAAAATACCGCAAGAACCGTCCATATGTTTTTTCGATACCGCATAAAAGCCTCCTTTCGTATTGTCTCCGTGCTTCCTGTTTAGAAATCAGTCCGGCAGCACCTGATAGCTGGCATCACTGAAGAGTCCGAACACGGCCCAGATGCCGCCCATGAGAAAATCACCGATGATCAGTCCCACGAAAAACAGCCGAAGCCGCTTGAACAATACCACCCCGCCATAGCGCATGCAAAGGGTATTGAAGAGCCAGCCGGTAAAAAAACTGAACCAGAGAATCCACATGGCCGAACTGTACGTCGTCAGATAACCGATGGGATGGATCGGCCACCAATAGAACCGGTGATAGCAGATCACCAGCACCAGCATCACCGCGGCCCCGATCAGGGAAAAGATCATCACCCATTCGCCGGTATAGACGGGGGCCTCGATCAAGGTGACGATATTGGAATAGACGGTGGTGGTGGTTCGGGTCGCCCAGTCGAGCTGAAGCTCCCGCACCCCGAATTTATAACAGAGGGAGAGCATGGCCGCAAAAGAGACCGCCACCCCCGTCACCAGGGTGACGACTATGCCGACAAAGAGCATCCGCTTGTTCCGGGCTTTGTGGGTGACGCTGCCGGCATGGACCAGCGAGGGCATGAGCGATTCCCGAAGATCCACGAACAGCATCTTCTGGGCCACGGCGGCCACCACCAGCCCGGTTTTGGTGAAAAATTGAGGCCCCAGAAAAGCGATGAGGCCGTCGATGGGGGCCACCGTCAGGGTGAAATAGGCGATCCCCCCCTGAGCGATGACCCGGCCGGCCACCAGCATGAAAACGAAAAAGATACCGACCACCAGAAGGGCGGCCATCAGCGGCAAGCCGAAATAGGTGCACCAGAGGACCACCCCCAGAAACCCCAGTACCAGGCCCCAGAAGGAGATGCGGGTGGAGAACCATTCGGTCTCCGTCGGCTTTTTCGGGGCGGCCCCCACCGCCTGCCGGACCACCTCGGCCAAGTGGTGACGGGCCAGCCAGACGATGAACAGGAAAAAGACCAGGTAGGCGCCGATCATCTGGGTCTCCTCCGGCCGGGACAGGGTCGGCCCGAAGGGGGTCCCCAGGGCGGCCGAGGGAATGTTGTATCCTAAAATACTCAGCAGACCGAAAAACAATGCGCCGAGGATGTAAAACACCCAGAAAGAAAAGGAGATCTGCCGTGACGCAAGAAAAGCGAACCCGATAAAGGCCGGATAGATGTAGATTTTCAGTTTATGGAACCCGGAAAACAGGCCGTATTTGGAAAAATAGGGGCCGGCAAGGATCAGGGTCGGAATCTGGGGTATGGTCGGAAAATAGAAATTGAGTCCATTGATGGTATGCAGGAAGACCGGAATCAGCAATCCGGCCAGCAAAAACCGGTCGGTGAAAAATTGAAACAACCGCCCCTGGTCCACCGCCTCTTCCATCAACTGCGGCACCCGCAGCAGGGGCATGTTCAATCGCTCGTTCTGGACCCACTGTCGGCTCAGAAGATTGACCATGCAGATCATCACCCAGTAGCAGAGCAGGACGAAACCGCCCCAGACCAGCAGCGGCGCCGTCCATGAAGACCAGGGAATGTTTTGAAACACCTCGCCCCAACCCATGCGGCGGCCCCCGGAAAACCCGTTGTAGAGGGTTTCGATATCTTCGGGATTTCGGGGATACCAGGCCTTGGGCAGCAGCGGCTGAAGCACCTGGCCCCAGTCGTTGCCCACGGTGGCGAAATGATAGGGCGCGGTGAGATTGATAAAGAAGGTGCGCACCAGGCCGGTGTAGGCGATGCCCGAGACCATCACCATGAGAATCCAGATGACCAGCAGTTCCCGGCCGGTCAGCCAGGTTCGGTGAAAGGCGTTGCCGAGGCCGGCCACCAGAATGGTGAGCCAGAGAAGGATGAAAAAGGGGGCCAGCGGAAAATGGCCGCCCCCCAGCAGGGTGGCCTGCTGATAGATGTTGTTGTAGGGGGTGACCGCACAGATGGCCACCCCGAAACCCGTTCCCAGAAGGATCGCCCGAAGCCGGATCAGTTCCAGTGTGCCTTTGGGGTCATTCATGAAGTTCAGCCTTGAGATTCCGCTTTGGTGTTCGCCTGGTCTGTTATTCGGTTCGGGAGATGCGACCCCGCTGTTTTTTGATCCGGGATCGGCGGCGCTTGTTCTCCAATCGTCTCTGCTTGGCCGCGGCGCTCGGTTTGGTGGGCTTCCGGCGCTTGGGCTTTCGGCTCGCCTTGCGAATCAGTTCAAGCAACCGTTCCAGAGCTTCCTGACGGTTCTGTTCCTGGCTGCGGCGCCGTCGGGAGTCGATGACCAGAAACCCCTTGCTGTTGATCCGGTTTCCGGCGATTCGATAGAGGCGGTTTTTCACCGCCGAAGGCAGGGAGGCGGACCCCTCGAGATCGAACCGAAGCTTCACCGCCGTGGCCACCTTGTTGACATTCTGTCCGCCCGGGCCCGACGACCGGACGAATTCCTCCTGAAGATCACTTTCGTGAATATGAATATCCGGGGTGACTTGAATCATCGTTTCGCTTTTCCGTCATCCGGCGTACTGTTTCAAGCGGCCAGTCGACTACCCCGCTCCGCAGCCAGCAATGCCGCATATTCTTCATGGACCACCCGGTCCAGGGACCGCCAGATCAGAAGCTGTTTTCGAAGGTCGTTTAAAAAAGCCTTGTTGATCCGCTTCCAGGCGTTGGCCTCTCCGGTTTCCCGCACCAGCCGCACATTCACTTCCAGAAAGCACTCGTTTTCATTCGAGGCGCAGAAATAGATCACCACCTGCTGCATGATGCCGAAGTCGAAAGGCGCCAGCCAGACCCGGGCCTGAAGCTGAATGCAGGCGGGCAGGGCCTCCGACTTTTCGCTGCAATCCCCCTGGGCCAGATTCTTGCCGGGGACCACGGGGCAGAGAAAGGCGGTTTCGATGTCCCCGGCTGAAAACAGCCCGTGGGAGACGTCCTGGTGGCCGCGAAAATAAGAGAGCAGAAACCCGCCGATGCTGTCATGCTCATGAAATTTCACCAGAAACGGAAGGGTCAGCTCCAGGGAATTTTCCCGAACGTCGGGAAAGGTCCAGGCCCGGTTCACATCCGGAATGGCGATATCGGCCGCCACCCGGGACGGATAGATGACCGAGACCAGCACCACCAGGATCACCAGGATCATGGAGGCCACCCCGGCCAGAGACGAATAGTTGACCGTGATGCCGGACCAGAGGGCGGTCCCGGCAAAAAACTTGGCCGAGACCTGGGCCAGGAGATAGCCGAGCACCACGCTCAATACCGCAAAGGCCAAGGCCTCGGCGATGAATAAAAAAGAGACATGGGAAGGGGCCAGCCCCACCGAGGTGTAAATCCCGATCTCCTGCTTTCGTTCATAGACGCTTCCGATCATGGTGTTGAGGACGATGAAAATCGAAATCACCAGAGGGATCAGGATATTGGGAACGCCGCTGTAGTTGAGGGTATCGCTGGCATTGTACATGAACGTCCCGTCGGATTCTCCGCTGAACAGGGTGAGCCCGAACCGGTCCACCAGGCGCCGGGCCTTTTCCGGAATCGCATCCGGATCATCCGGCCGAACGGCCGCCCCCTTGAGGCTTCCGCCGGGTCGGGAGAGAATATCCCGATACGGCACGATTACCGTCAAGTTGCCGTCCACATGCTGATACCGACTTTGAAAGGCCTGCACCTCCTCCCCCGATTCCAGCGCCTCCAGTTCCACTTCGGTCATCTCCACGCTGACCTCGTCGGGGAAGGTCACCGGCGTGAGGGCCTTTTCCGGAATCGCATCCGGATCATCCGGCCGAACGGCCGCCCCCTTGAGGCTTCCGCCGGGTCGGGAGAGAATATCCCGATACGGCACGATTACCGTCAAGTTGCCGTCCACATGCTGATACCGACTTTGAAAGGCCTGCACCTCCTCCCCCGATTCCAGCGCCTCCAGTTCCACTTCGGTCATCTCCACGCTGACCTCGTCGGGGAAGGTCACCGGCGTGAGGGCCTCCCCGTCCAGACCGGTCCGTTCCTGAAGTCGATCCCCGGCAAACACCCCTGCCACCCGGTAGGGGACCCCCCAGAGGCGGACCTCGGCCCCGTCCGGGTGTTGAGGGTCGATTCCC
The DNA here is from genome assembly GCA_964573705.1 of uncultured Desulfobacterales bacterium. GTDB lineage: Bacteria > Desulfobacterota > Desulfobacteria > Desulfobacterales > Desulfococcaceae > JAABSQ01. The sequence goes on along the minus strand of CAZNLT010000089.1, from coordinate 18,967 downwards.
AGGGCCTCCGCAATCCGGCGGGGCAGCAGGGCGACCCGGCGCTCGTTCTCTTCAAACCACCTGCCGCCCACCAGGACTTCGTCGAGGCCGGTGACATAAGGTTCATCGGCCGACAGCCCCATCAGACCCCGGGCCTCGAACTCGCCGGCGTCGGTTTTCAGGGGAATGGGGACGGTGCGGGTCTTGTCCTCGTCTTCCAGCCAGGCCCGAGGCGCCACCACCCCCTCGCCCCGAAAGGAATTGACGAGAATCCCCAGGGCCTCCGGCGGAATGTCGGTCCAGTTGACGTTCTTCAGCAGAAATCCCTGATAAGGGGCCGAATTCTGGAACAATACCCGGGCATGACGCCGAATGCTTTTCACCGAGGTGAAGCTCATGATGGTGAAGGTGAGAATCACCAGGGTGGTGCAGGTCAGGATCGTCCGCAGCCGCCGTCGTTTCAGGTTGCTCACCCCCAGGAAAAAGGCCGAGACAAATGCCTTCCAGCGGCTGACCTCCTCGGCCCGCCGCTCCTGAACCCGGCGCTGTAGCAGCACCATCTCCGATTCGAATCGAAAGAAGATAATCAGGGTTACCATCAGGGAAAGCCCCATAATGAAAAAGGCCAGGATCACCACCATCGGGCTGTAGGCCAGCTCAAAGGCCGGATGGACCTGGTAGACCACCGCGATCAGCAGCAGCAGGATCCCCAAAAAGGCGAGAATCCGCTTGTGGATATTCCGGGTGCCGTAAACCAGCCGCTCCATACAGAAGGCGAAGGGGACAAACAGGGCGATATAAAAAAGCACCCCGAAGAGGACATCCTTCTGAATCTCTTCCACATGGCTGTAGACCCGACTGGCCAGGGCCCAGGACCGGTTGGCCGACTCCACGAAGGTGTCGTACCGGTGCTCCGCCAGGGCCTGTTCGGCCTCGGCCAAAGACGCGACCCCCGCCTTGCGCAGGTTTTGAATGCGCTCGTTGTGAATCCCGTGGGTCTCCAGGTTTTCAATGCGGGGGTCCAGCAGGGCCCACATGTCCCGGGCCACCCTGAAGCCGGTTTTGGTGATCATCGGCCAGTCGTCGATTCGGTAGCCGGCGCCGTGGGGATTGCGGGGGGCGGCGTTGGTGAGGATCATCTTTCGGCGCAGCACCGTATCCGACTGGGTCACCTTGAGATAGGTGCCCGAATCCAGATAGATGGAACAGATGATCGACTCCCGGGTATCGATGCGGCTGTACCAGTACCGCATGGGCTGGGCCTCCCGTCGGCCGTCGAAGAGATTGATCTTGGTCATATACCGGAAGGTTCGGGGCTCCAGCAGATCGAAGATGGTGGTCTGAACCGCATTGAACAGGACCAGGTCGGTTTCCATCTCCTTTCGCCGCATCTTGACCCGGTAGGCCGATTTTCCGGTCTGGTTCTTGTCGATGGCCCAGATCACCTCGCCGGTATCCGGGTCATACCGGTAGCCTTCGATGATCACCTTGTGCAGGGTCAGCTTATGGGTGGCCACCCCCTTGAGGGTGAAAATTCCCCGGGCGTCGGCCATGGCGTGATAGTAGGTCGGGCCCTGAAAGGCCAGAATCATGGTTCCGGGCGCCGCCTGGTCCGGAAACAGTTCGCCGTGGCGCAGCAGCTTGGCACGGCCGGTCAAATTGGCGAAGCCGGGGCGGGGATAGTCGCCGGTAAAAAGCTCCGGGGCCCTGGAGAGCGCGGAGATCAGCCCGTTGATTCGGCGGGCCTGACGCCGAAGGGAGTCGAAATCGACCCGCTCCGGCTCATCATAGGGGGTCCCCCAGAAAGGCCGGGCATCCTGAACCGTGGCCAGGGTAAACCCGAGATAGCCGGCCAGGGCCGCCACTTCCCCGCCCAGGTTCGGCCGGTCGATGAAATGGCTTTGCCAGGATCGTAAGGTGCTGGGCCGCAGGGTATCCTTGAACGGGACCAGGTCCTCCCCGGTCGATTCCCGGCCGGCCCTGCGCAGGACCGCGTCGATGGCGCTGAAGTCGGCCACCCGGTTGACCCGGGGCCTCAATTCATAGAGCCATCCGTCGTTGAAGGCCCCCACCCCGTCGCCGTGGCTGGAGAGGTGAAGGGATACCACCGCGGCAAGCTCCCCCTCCTTGACCGCCGCCCGAAAGGCCCGGGCGCTTTTGATCTCGGCCAGCTGGCGTTCAGTGTCTTTTACCACCGCTTCATAATCGAGAATCGCCTCGGGGATGATCTCCTGAATGATCCGTCGCACCTCCGGGGGCGGATCGGCCAGGGTATTGCGCCATCCCAGGCGCCGAAGTTCCAGCCGCTCCTCGGCCAGGGCCTTGATTCGGGCCTGGTTTTCGCTTGCATCCTGCCGGAGTCGAAGCCGCATCAGCCGGCGGGTCAGGATGTCCACCTCGGTCTTGATGCGGTCTTCCAGGGCGGTTTTGAGGTGTCTGCCGGTCTCCGGGTCTATGGAATCATTTCGGGGGACCCCTTGGGCCGCCGTCCGAAGAATGTCGAGCATCTGCCCGGCCGTATCCCGGGCCGCCTGGATTTCTTTTTGGAAGTCCCGAAGCTCCCTGGACCGGGTCCGTATCGACCAGACCAGCTCCCGCATCCCGGCATGGGCCTGGGCATGGCCGGCGGTGGCGACCAGGAGGACCGACCGACCCGGTGAATTTTCTTTCAGATACCGAGCCAACGCCAGCAGGGTGGCGATGCCGGATGCCTCGTCCGCCCCGGGAGACCGGTCGGGAACATACCCGGTGCTGTCGTAAAAGGCTTCCACCAGAATCAGCTCTTCCCGAAGCCGGGGATCGCTACCCGGGATCAGACCATAAATATTTTCGGCCGGAGCCCGCTCCCACCCGGTGCGGGAAGTCAGCCGGACGTTGGACGCCTTTTGGGAATCCGCCCCTCCCTTGGATAGCGCCTCAAAAGAACCGAGTATTTCACGGGCCTGGGCCAGAGGAATCCAGAATCGAGGAAACCGGATGGGCGACAGTTCGTTTTTGTCGGCAAACTGATTCCGGTCCGAGGGGCCCCGGTCTACATAGATCAACGCCCGGGCCCCCAGGTTGGCCGCATGAAGCCAGTTTTTCCCGGAATCGAGTTCCATGAGGATGATCGCCCCTTCCACCGGCTTGCCGTTGAAGTCGCTCAACTCGCCCCGGCCGACATAAAACAGCGGTCCGGACAGGCCGTCGGGAGGAATGGTCTGGGGGGAGATGGCGTTTGCCAGAAGGGGATGGATGACAAAGCTTCGGCCGGCCTCCGTCAAAACCAGGGTGCTTTCCCGGTGTTTTCGCACCGGCAGAGAAAACGAATGGGTTCCGACCTCCGATAGCCCGATTTTTTCAAACATGTCCCGAATAAAACTTCCGGCACGGACGACTCCCGAAGACCCGGTGGACCGATCTCCGGATTCCGACAGGGTCCGAACCGTGGCCTCCAGAAAATCCGAAGGCGGTTCCTGGGCGCCGGCACCCGAGGACCAGCAGGCCAGGAACAGGAGCATCAATACCCGGCAGAAAAGGTTCAGCGGGAAACCCGATCCTATGTTCTTCGGTCGCCTCATTCGGTTCGCCCGCCCGTTGCCGCCGCTTCCCGGGCACCGATCTGCCCCACGGAAATGGAAAGCTCGTCGCGTTCTTCGATTTTGTCGATGGAACCGTCCCGAACCCAGACCACCCGGTCGGAGACATTGAGCATCTTGAAATCATGGGTGGCGGAGATCACCGTCACCCGGGTCTCCCGGCTCAGGGTTTTCAAGAGTTTGATGATCTCCTCGCCGGTGGAAAGATCGAGGTTGCCGGTGGGTTCATCGGCCAGGATAATGGCCGGGTCGTTGGCCAGGGCCCGGGCCACCGCCACCCGCTGCTGCTGCCCGCCGGAAAGCTCGGAGGGTTTGTGCTGGAACCGGTCTCCCAGACCCACCAGTTCCAGCAGTTCCAACCCCTTGTCCACCGCGGCATCATTGTTCATCCCCGCAAACACCATGGGCAGGGTGACGTTCTCCAGGGCGGTCATCACCGGAATGATGTTGAAGGTCTGAAAAATATACCCGATCTTGCGGCACCGCAGCCAGGCCAGTTCGTAAGCGTCGAGCTGGGCGATGTCCACCTCGTCGATAAAAACCTTGCCGGAGGTGGGTTTGTCCAGCCCCCCGATCATATTGAACAGGGTGCTCTTGCCCGAACCCGAAGGCCCCATAATGGACAGATACTCGCCGGCCTTGACCTCCAGGCTCACCCCTTGCAGGGCCCGAACCTCCACCTTCCCCATTTTAAAGGTTTTGGCGACATTCGATACCCGAACGATGTTGTGGTGTGGGTCCATGGTCTATCTTCTCATTTCTCGGTCCATTTGCGGCATCCGGCTTTCAGGTCAGTGCTCCGCCCGCATGGCCTCCACCGGCTGCATCCGCGCGGCGAGCACCGCCGGGTAGAGGACCCCGATCAGGCTGAGCACGCATCCGACCCCGATCGCCTTGATCACCGACCCCGTTACGACCGCCCAGGGAAGATGGGCCCAGGCCGCGGCGCCGAACATGAACCAGGCGTTCAAGAGAGCGAAAAGCCCCCCGGCCAGGGCCCCGACCGCAGCGCCCGCCAACCCCTGCATGCCCGCCTCCAGCATGAACAGCCGCAGGATGAATCGGTCCAGAGCGCCCAGGCACTTCATGGTCCCGATTTCCCGAAACCGCTCCGTCACCGCCATGAGCTGGGCGTTGACAATGCCCACCGCGCAGACCAGCAATGAAAGAATGGCGATCCAGCGCTGCTTGGGGCTGCTGTCCACCCGGTCGGCGCCGGGGGCCAGATCATACCCGGACTGAATCAGGCGCTGGCGCAGGTCAAGATCATCTGCGGCCAAAAGCCCGTTGGCCGCATCATTGCTGATATAGACGAAACTCAGAAAAGAGACGGCCAGGACCAGACTGAGGGTGGTGATCATCGACCGAAAAAACCGGGCCTTGATGCTTTTAAAAGAGATTTCAACGGATTTGAGAAACGGAAGGACCACCAGCCGTTTCACCGAGCCCTTTCCTGCATCGCTTTTCTGTTCAAAGGGGTATTTTTCGGTCATCATACCAGCCCATGCATCCGGTCGCTTTTCTCAGGATTGTTTCGCAAATTCCCGCTTCCATAAGGAACCGGCAAGCGCCGGTGTTCAAGAGCGAAAATCGATCGCGGACAGATCGCTGATTTTAGACATGTTGCCCGAGGAATATGTTGCCCGATATCGCAAACGAGGGTTAACGATTGCTCAGGAATGCAGCTATAGTGTACAACGCGAAGAGAAAACCGTCAAGACGGGGGAAGGATATTCTTACAAAAGGGCGGCAAAAACCGCCCCCCTGACATTCGAGGGTGATCGGTCGATGGACGGGCGGCCCCGGTCCACCGGGACGGCCGCCGGTATTTCATTCGGTTATGCCGGTCCGAAAGAGCGGGTATAGAGGTCCCGCAAGGCGGTTTTGCCGTCCTCCGTGAGGTTGCGGGTACCGGTGCCCGCAAAGGTTTTGCCCTCGATCACCGGGGTATCCTCGACCCATTCATGGTCCTTCCAGGTGAACCAGGCATTGCGGTCCTGATCATAGACGCTGACCGGCCGGTTGAACAGCTTGGCCAGCTCCACCCCCCAGCCGGTGCCGCCTTTTACCGTTTTGTCGGGCTGAATCCACCCCACCGCAAAGACCGGGTACCCGTTGTTGACCATGTGGAAAATGGACTGGATCACCTTGCGGATTTTATCCGCCTTCGCATAGCTCCGGTCCATCCGCTTGGAGACGATCTCCATGCTGATGTCGCCTTTTTTGAGCTCTTCCGGGGCGAGCACCCGGACCCCTCGGTCCCGTTCGATGCCGTGTCCTTCAAAGGAATAGTTGACCTCCTCGATTCCCCATTCTTCGGCGTTTTTGCCGAACTCGGCCTCGGCCCCTTTATGTCCTCCGCTGTAGAGGGTGACTTCCGAACGATTCGCCATTATGACTCCTCCTGATTTTATGTGGTGTTCATCAAAAACAAATCACCCCGCCGGACAGCGACGGGGTGACAAAGTTGTTTCATAATAATTCACTTTGCGGACATTTCAAGCTGTTTTTTGTTTTTAATTGAAAATGAATCGGTTCAGGATTCGGGCCCGCCTTTCCCGATGGCCGCCGAGTCGATGTCCGTTTTCCTTTTACCCTGTTTCTTGAGATGCCGCCAGCGATTCAATCGCTTTTGAACGGTGTTTTCGTAGCCCCGGTCGGTGGGATGGTAAAACAGGGTCCCCGCCAATTCGGCCGGCAGATACTCCTGGTCCACAAACCCTTCTTTGTAGTCATGGGCGTATTTATATTCCTTTCCGTAGCCCAGGTCTTTCATCAGTCGGGTGGGGGCGTTTCGAATGTGCAGCGGGGTCGGAAGGGCCCCGGTGCGCCGAACCGTTTCCCGGGCCTGAATAAAGGCGGTTTCCACCCGGTTGCTTTTGGGTGCGGTGGCCAGGTAGACCGCGGCCTGGGCCAGGGCCAGATCGCCTTCGGGGCTTCCCAGAAACCGGTAGGATTCCACCGCATCCAGGGCCGTCCGCAAGGCATACGGGTCGGCGTTGCCCACATCTTCGGAAGCGAACCGGACCATCCGCCGGGCCACATAGAGCGGGTCCTCGCCCGCCTCCAGCATTCGGGCCAGCCAATAGAGGGCCGCATCCGGGTCGCTGCCCCGCAGGCTCTTGTGAAAGGCCGAGATCAGGTTGTAATGCTCCTCTCCCGCCTTGTCGTAGCGAAGCGATTTCCGCTGCACCGCCTGTTCCGCATCCGCCGCTTCGATGATGCGCGACCCCCTGGAGCCGGCCATCCCGGCCGCCGCCTCCAGCCCGTTCAATACGGCCCGCCCGTCTCCGTCCGCCGATCGAATCAGATGGGCCCGGGCCTCGGGGGTGAGACTGAATTCCGCCCGGCCGAGCCCGTGGACCGAATCCGACAGCGCCCGATCGATCACCGCCGACAGGTCCGCCTCTGAAAGCGCCTGAAGGGTGATCACCCGGCACCGGGACAGCAAGGGCGCAATCACCTCAAAAGAGGGATTCTCGGTGGTGGCCCCGATCAGGGTAATGAGCCCGCTCTCTACATGATGCAAAAAGGCATCCTGCTGGCTCTTGTTGAACCGGTGGATTTCATCCACGAACAGGACCGTCTGCTTCCCCCCGATCCGCCGCTGCTGTTTGGCCGTTTCAATCACCGCCCGAATTTCTTTGACCCCGGAGAGCACCGCCGAGAAATGGACGAAGTAAGACCGGGTTTCCGCGGTCATGATCCCGGCCAGGGTGGTCTTGCCGCACCCCGGCGGCCCCCAGAGAATCATGGAAAAGATGCGGTCGTTTTCCACCGCCTGCCGAATCAGGCTCCCCTTTCCCACCGCAGGGACCTGCCCCGCGAAATCATTCAAGGATCCGGGGCGCATCCGCTCGGCCAGCGGTTTGGCGGGTTCGAATCTTTTTTCGGCCTGGTACTCGAAGAGATCCATTTTTTCTCAGATGGGTTGCCGCACCCAATTCTCGATTTTCAAATCAGGCACGCGGGTAAATTCTTTCTCATTATTGGTGACGAGGGTCAAATCCATGGAAAGCGCATGGGCCGCGATCAGTAAATCAAGCGCGCCGATGGGAGTACCCCGGCTTTCCAGGTAGGCTCGAATATGCCCGTAGCAGATAGCAATGTCATCCCCGTAGGGCCAAATTTCAAGCGGCGCGGCAAACCGGGTCAGCGCCAGTTGATTCCGAGCCGGATTTGCGCTTTTGAAGGCGCCGAACATCAATTCGCTCAAGGTAATGGAAGAGATACCGATGGACGATATCTCCATTTTTTCAAACTGTTGAATGACCTCAGGTGGCTTTCGCTTGATGATGTAGATGCAGATATGGGTATCCAGCATGTATTTCATTCAAAGGCTTCCCGGGTTTCCGTTTCGGGCTGATCTCGGGTTTCCATGAAATCGTCGGTGAATTGATCCAGGCTTTCCTTGAGAGAAGCCCAGGGAGCTTCTTTTGGAATTAAAACCACCAGTTTCCCTATTTTCTTGATATAGACGTCATCACTGTCGAAGCGGTATTCTTTCGGCAGCCGAACCGCCTGGCTTCGCCCATTTTGAAAGATTTTTGCGGTGTTCATGAGTATCCCTCCTTCAATGGTAGATATCTAAGTCTATATCCGAATTCAACAAAATGTCAACAGGGGATCGAAATCGAAACTTTGGTTTGAGCGCCGCAAATATTTTCCCCCGTGTCTTGAAAAACACCCGGTTCTTAGCTATGGTAAGGGAAAAGGGGTTCAATCCATGAAAAACAGCGCACTGTTCAAAAGCTGGGGCACCTTTAAAAAAGGGATGACGCCGGAGGGCATTCAATTCTCCTTTGCCAATCATCTCGAATACTCGCTTTCGAAAGATCAGTATACTGCCACACTGCGCGATCTTTACCACTCCCTGGCTCTTACCGCCCGGGACCGGCTGATCGAGCGGTGGATCAAGACCCAGCAGATGTACCATACCCATGACGTGAAACGGATCTATTACCTCTCCGCCGAGTACCTCATGGGCCGGGTCTTGATCAACAACCTGATCAATCTGGATATTCACGATGAGACGGTACAGGCCATGCAGGGCCTCCACATCGATCTGAATGAGCTGTCCGAAATGGAACCCGACATGGGTTTGGGCAACGGCGGCCTCGGACGGTTGGCCGCCTGTTTTCTCGACTCCATGGCGACCCTGGAGATTCCGGCCCACGGCTACGGCATCCGGTATGAATTCGGCATTTTCGACCAGCTGATTCAGGATATGAAACAGGTGGAGCAGCCGGAAAACTGGCTTAAATACGGCAATCCCTGGGAAATCGCCCGCCCCGAATACAGCTTTCCGGTCCGCTTCGGGGGCCGGGTGGAGCAAAAAACCCTGCCGGACGGCGCCCTCCAGGTCGATTGGGTGGACACCAGCGAGGTGATCGGGGTCGGCTATGACGTGCCCATCGCCGGATACGGCAACAACACCGTCAACACCCTGCGGCTCTGGTCGGCCCGGGCCTCCCGGGAATTTGATCTTCAATATTTTCAAGACGGGGACTATCTCAAAGCGGTGGCGGAGAAGAACATCTCGGAAAACATCTCCAAGGTGCTCTACCCCAATGACCAGATCTACGCCGGGCGGGAGCTTCGGCTCAAACAGCAGTATTTTTTCGTCTCCTGCTCGATTCAGGATATCATTCGGCGCTACTGCATCGGCCACAAAACCTTCGATCAGTTCCCGGACAAGGTGGCGGTTCAGCTCAACGACACCCATCCGGCCCTGGCCGTGGTGGAATTGATGCGGCTGCTTCTGGATGAACACCACCTGGACTGGAAAACCGCCTGGGACATCACCTTTCGCTCCTGCGCCTACACCAACCACACCCTGTTGGCCGAGGCCCTGGAAAAATGGCCGGTGCCGATGTTCGAAAAACTGCTTCCCCGGCATCTTCTGATCATCTATGAAATCAACCGCCGGTTTCTGCGGGATGTCGCCGCCCTTTCCATCGGCGACAAGGACCGCATTCAGAGAATGTCGCTGATCGAGGACCGGGACGGCAAACACATACGAATGGCCCACCTGGCCATCGTCGGGTCCCATTCGGTCAACGGCGTGGCCAAGCTTCACACCCGCCTGCTCAAGGAGCACGCCCTGAGGGATTTCTTCGAGATGATTCCGGACCGGTTCAACAACAAGACGAACGGGATCACCCCGCGCCGGTGGCTGCTGGCGTCCAATCCCGACCTGTCGGGGCTGATTACGAAGCACATCGGGGCGGATTGGGTGGCGGACCTGGCCCAGCTTCGAAAAATCGAACCGCTGGCGGGGGATGCCGATTTCCGAAAGCAGTGGAGGGAGGTCAAACGTCGAAACAAGAAGGTCATGGTCGATCTGGTCCGACAATTGACCGGCATCGAACTAAACCCCGACTTCATTTTCGATTTTCAAGTCAAACGGATCCATGAATACAAGCGCCAGTTGCTGAACATCCTTCATGTGGTCTATTGCTGGCTGAGAATCAAAAAAGACCCGGAATTCGACATGGTCCCCCGGGTGTTCATGTTCGGGGGAAAGGCGGCCCCGGCCTATACGACGGCCAAACGGATTATTCAGCTGATCTGCCATGCGGCGGATATGATCAACCGGGACCCCACCACCCGCAAGGCCCTCAAAGCGGTCTTTCTGCCCAACTACCGGGTCTCCCTGGCCGAACGGATCTTTCCGGCCGCGGATGTTTCCGAACAGATCTCCACCGCCGGCTTCGAGGCCTCGGGCACCTCCAACATGAAGTTCGCCCTGAACGGGGCCCTGACCATCGGCACCCTGGACGGCGCCAATATCGAAATCATGGAAGCGGTGGAACGGGAGAATATCTTCATATTCGGCCTCACCACCGAAGAGATCGATGAGATTCGGCCGACCTACTCCCCCAGGTCCTACTGCGAAAAAGATCCGTTCCTCAAAGAAGCGGTCGATCTCATTCGAAACGGCTTTTTCAGCCCGGATGAACCGGACCTCTTTCAATCTTTGATGGACGGTCTCCTGAATTCGGACCCCTACCTGGTGTTGGCCGATTTCGAGGCTTACCACGAAGCCCAGATGCAAATCGATGCGCTCTACCGGGACCCGGAAGCCTGGACGGAAAAGGCGGTCCTCAATGTCGCCCGCATCGGCGGATTTTCATCGGACCGGACCATCCGCGAATACAACCGGGACATCTGGCACTGTACCCCGCTGCGAATCACTCAGGAGGAGTCGGACCGGGAGGAATAGCAGATCGGCTTTGATCATCGTTTCAGCCAAGCCTGCATGAAAGACAGGTCACCCCAAGAATATTTTCACCGGGCCGGGAAGCTGTTTGAGCGGATGCGAGTTCTTGCCGGGTCGGTGAAAATATTCTTGGGGTGGCCGGAACGATGATCATGGCCGAGAAATCGTACTATCGGGGGGTCACACCCGATTCCGCGAGGTCCCTCAGGTGAACCGGACGGAGTTCCTTGAAGCGGGACAGGATCGACAGCAGGTTCTCCAGGAAGTCACATGCGGCGGGGTTCATCCGCTGATGGTGAATCATGAGGCCGCAGAAGCCGCCGGCCACCGCAGTTTTCAGTTCCGCCATTAAAAATTCCCATCCCTGCTTCGGATCGGCTTCTTTCCGGGTGTGAAGATCCACGCTGACCGAGAAATCGGGCAGGCCCGGGGGCGAAGGCGGTGCGCCCCGGCTTCGGGATACCGCCCGATATTCCATTTCCCGCAGGAGGTTCAAGGTATCCGGGCCGCATCGATTCCAGGGCGGCGTAAAGGCCGGATAAAAATCAGCCCCCATCATCGACCTCAGCCGCTCCCTTCCCCGACGAAGGTCCCTTTCGATTTCCGCGGCATCCCGCGAGGGACCGAATTCCTGTTTTTTCCCCCTAGGTTCATGGTTTTGATGGCGCCAGCCATGCTGATGCCAGCACCAGATGGAATCGCGGATATGGGGGTCGCCAATGAGAGATTGCGCTTCCAGGCGGTCCACCCGATTGCGGATCGACCGCCAGCGGGCCCGGGTCAGCCAGGCCGGCACCACGGCCAAAGAGAGCGGGGTCCGGTATTCGGAGAATATCGTCATCATGCGGGCGAACTCATCGCCGGGCACGCCGATGTCGTCGGCCCGAAAATAGATAAATACCGGACCCGGCCCGACGCACCGAAGCCCGTCCTCAAGGGCCTGCTCAATTTCGGCGCCCGGGTGCTTTGGAGGGGACAACCAGAGGGAAGAAGGCGAACGGTTCATTTTCCCCGCCTCATCTCAGGGGAGTTTGCCAGCCAGCGGGCGGTGTTTGCGGCGCCCTCCAGATCGAGCCGCGGATCGGGTCGTTTCCGGTGTGACAACCGCTCTTTCATCAATTCCGCCAGTCTTGCCGGTTCCAGATCGGCGTCTTCCAGCAGATCCAGACCGCCGAAACGGGTCAGCCGCTCGGCCCGCAGCCGCTGCTCCCGATTCTGGGCAAAGGGCCACACCAGGGCCGGAACCCGTGCCGCCATGAGGTTCATACAGGTGTTGTATCCGGCCATGCTGACGGAAAGATCGGCGGCGGCCAGCCAGGAGAGAAAATCCGGTGTGAAGGAGGCCACCCGCAGCCGATCTTTATAGCGAATTGGAGAGGGAACCTGGGACCCGGTTTGCGAACCGGTTCGGGGCCCGGTGGCGGAGAACCCGGCTGCGGCCCGGGATTCCAACTCCTGGAAAACCGCCGGGTCCATAAAAGGGCCGGTAAATATACACAGCCGGGTGTTCGAGTCCAGAAGCGGAAAGGCATCGGCCGCCGCCTGAAGCAGCGGACCTCCCACCTTTCCGCCGCCGGCACTCGCCACGATCAAGTGTGCATCCTCGGGAATGCCGGCCGCTTCTCGAATCCGTTGCCGGGCCCGGGCAGGGGGCCTGGAGGTGATAAAACCGGTATAGACCACCGGCACGGTAATCTCGTCCACCCGGGAGAAGGTCTCCTCCAGCCGCACCAGGGCGGGGTCGGCATGGACCAGGAGCCCGTCGAAACAGCGGTTCAAGGTAGTGATCACCCGGTTTTCATAGGCCCGGACGTCCTCTTTTTCCACCAGAATATCCCGCAGACTGCAAACCACCCGGCACTGCGGCAGGCTGCCGTCTCGAATGGCCCGCAGAATGGGGTCGAGTTCAAAACGGAATTTTTTTCGGCCGAAAGGATACAGCTCCACCAGAAGATGATCGGGTTTTTCCCGCCTGAAAAGATCCATCAGCAAAGACCGGCGCTCCGCCATGACCGAATCCACCGACCGGTTCGGCTCGGTGGTGAAAAAACCCTGGAATTCGCTGTCCATCATCAGCCCGGGCAGGCGGATTTCCCGAACATGGGCCGGAACCGGGGCGTTTACCTCCGCACCGCCGGTGATCAAAATGACCTCATGGCCGGCCAGGGCTTTGCAGATTTCCAGGGTCCGCATATAATGACCCATTCCCAGCACATGCTGACAGTAAAAAATCAGCTTCATGGATCCACCGACGCCAGAGACCGGGCATTGATTTTTTCAACGGCCGGTCCGCCCTCGCCATAGATTAAATAATGAAGATGAAGCGATTTCAGGATCGGGGGTTCGGTGGGCAGAAATTTACGATCGAGCAGGCTGTACACCAGGCATTTGATCACGCCTTCGTGGACCACCACAAGGACCTGACGGCCGGGCCACCTGTGAAATGCATCCTTCAATGCCGCCCGGCTGCGGTCCCGGACCTCCCACCGGGCCTCTCCCCCCGGCGGCCGAAAGGACCAGCCGGCCCCCTGCATCCGATTCCACAAGTCGGGGCTTTCCGTCCGAACCCGGGCAAAGGTCTTGCCGGACCAATCTCCCCAATCCTTTTCCCGCAGCCGGGAATCGGTGGTCAGGGGCAGGTCCAGTTTTCGGTTGATCAATTCCGCGGTTCGAAACGCCCGGCCCAGATCGCTGGCGAGAATGCGATCCCAATGGAAATCAAGGAGAAAAGCGGACCATTGCCGGGCTTGCCGCTCTCCTTTCGAAGTCAGCGGAGAATCCGCCTGCCCCTGAATCCGCCCCGCCCGGTTCCAGAGGGTTTGGGCATGGCGAATCAGCCCGAATCGGGTGGACAGGGGTCGGGAGGATATAAAAGGAGTCGGTTCCGGCGCGTCCATTTTTTCAGATTCCGGTCTTCAGATTCCGGTTGACGATATTCAGAAGGACCGCCTCCATTCGGCGGTAATTCCGGGACAGATCATGGTGCTCCCGTACATGGGAGGCCGCGGCCGTCCCCATCCGCTCTCGAAGATTCGAATCGACCGCGAGTCGCCGCACCGCCCGGTCAAAAGCGCCGGCGTCAAACGGAGGGGTGAGCAGCCCGGTCACTCCGTCTTTCACTACTTCAGGAATCCCGCCGTTGTCAAATGCCGCCACCGGCCGTCCGCAGGATTGGCTCTCCAGAAAGACCATTCCCAGGGATTCCCGAATGCCGGGAAAGACGAAAAGGTCGCCGGCGCTGTAGAATCGGTACATTTCCTCCCTGGGTAGCTTCCCCACGAACCGGCACCGGTCCGGCAGATGATCCTCGGCCAGTCGCGCCAGCCGGTCTCGCTCCTTTCCTTCTCCGGCAATGACCAGATAGAAGGACAATCCTTCTCGGAACAGTCGGCCGCAGGAACGGATGGTCCAGTCCAGCCCTTGGGATTTGACGTCCGGCCGAAACATGGCCGCAGATAGAATGACCGGTGCATCCCCGGTGTTCCAGGAACGGCGAAGCGCCTGTCTTGCCTGGGGGTCGAACCGGAAATCAGCCGGGTAGATTCCCGGCGGCACATAGGTCAGCCGATCTTCCGGCAGCAGTCTGAGGAGGTTTTTCAGATCCATCTTTCGATTGGAAAATACATGCCGAGCCGCCGACAAGGCCCGGCGGTTGAGATAAAACCCGGGCCGGGTGCACCAAGTCTTTCGCCGTTTGGTGGAATAGATTCCCTGAAAGACAAGATAAGGAATGCCGCAGCGCCTGGAAAGGTCCGGCCCCAAAACATCCGGGGCTTTGTAGTAGGTATGATAGGTGAGCCAGCAGTCGGGCCGCCATCGGGCCAGCCGGCGACCCGTGCGTCGGTATTCCCGGACCGCCGAAAGCCAATTCCAGGGGCGCCGATAGATCCAGCGGGCCCGCAGGGAACTCACCATCCGGATATCATGACCGCAGCCCGCCAAATAATCATGAAGTCCGGTGGCAATGACCAGATCCCCGGACGGATGCGGATGGCCCAGAGGCTTAAAGGGCGCGTAAAAGGCGATCTTCATAATGGGCACGGGGTCATATTCAGGGTCATGATAGCCGTTTCGGCCACCCCAGGATCTTTTCCCGGACCGGCAAGAACTCGCTGTCGCTCAAACAGCTTCCCGGCCCGGGAAAAGATCCTGGGGTGGCCCCACTTATTCAGGATATGTCGAAACAATGATCCAGGCCGGCAACGGCTATTTCAGCAGCGGCTGTTCCCGACGGTAGATCCCGGCCAGGTCCTGAATCAGACGCCCATTATCGAATTCCCGTTTCACGAATTCCCGGGCCGCCGGAATCATCCGCTCTCGCAGGCCGGCGTCGGTGAGCAGGCGCACCATCGCATCGGCCAATGCATCGGGCTGTCTCGGGGAAACCAGCAGCCCGGTTTCTCCATCCCGAATCAATTCCGGAAGGGCCGACACCCGGGTGGCCACGGCGGGCGCCCCCATGGCCATCGCTTCGATCAGCACATTGGGAATACCGTCCCGGTCCCCGCTCGGCGCGATTTCGCATCCCAGCACAAAGAGATCGGCCTGTCGATACCGATCCAGTACCTTCTCATGGGGAAGGGTCCCCAGCCATCGGCAATCGTTCTCCAGCCCCAGTTCCCGAATCAGCTCCAGAATCGAATCCCGGTCCTCTCCGTCTCCGATCAGGTCATGCCGGAACCTCATCCCCCGGTCCTTTACTTCCCGAAGGGCCCGGTAGACGGTGGGGAGTCCCTTCTTGGGAACCAGCCGGGCCACCGTCAGCAGGCGATAGGGTTCGGTCGGGCGCCTTTCTTCGGAGTCTGCCGTAAAAAGGTCCATATCGATCCCGTGATACACCCGGTAGATGGGGGTGGATTCCCCGGGTGCAAGCCCGGCCAGATATTCCCGGTTGTATTCGGTACAGGTCACCACGAATCGGGCGCGGTACATCTTCTCCCGCAGCTTTTCCGGATTGGCGGTATAGATGTCCTTGGCATGGGCGGTAAAGCTGAACGGAAGCCCGCTCAATTCCGATGCAAAAAGCGCCACCGACGACGGAGAATGGGCAAAATGGGCATGGAGATGCACCACCCCGCGGCCGGGCAGGTATCGGTGCACCAGGTATCCGGCCTGAAGCAGATGTTTGAGGGTGGCCGATTTGCGGGAGCGCAAAAACCGGGCAAAGGCTGTTCGCAGGGCCCGACCATAGGGGCGGGGGGTTTTCAGGGCCAGCAAAAAATTATGGTACGCCAGCCGGGGCAGAAATCGAAGCAGTTCATGGGGCAGGTAGTCCGCCTCCGCCCGAATCCGTTTGACGCTCTGGTGGGTGAAGGATTCCCGGGGATGGCGCATGGAAAAGATCCGGATGGAAAATCCGAGTTTTTCCAGCAGCAGAATTTCGTTGGAGATAAAGGCTTCGGAGATGCGGGGGTACCCCTTGAGGATCATTCCCAGCACCGGCTTTGGGGAGGCGGTCATCGATGGCCGTTCCGAAATTCCCACAGGCGGTTGCGCATGATTTCAAAGCCGGTCATTCCGTTGCTCTGAAAAGTATGAATGGCCGCAATGAAGGATTCGGGATGATCCAGCAGATGAAACACTTTATCGCCCATGGATACCGGTGACAAACGATGCCAGGGGATGTAGTCAATCAGGTTCTGCCGGTAAAACCGCTCGGCCCGAATCAACTGCTCCATTCGGGGGGTTTCCCGGGGAATCAACAGGGCGATCTTTCCCTGGCTCAAAATTTCACAGAGGGTGTTATAGCCGCCCATGCTGATGACCAGGTCCGCCGACGCCAGCAGTTTTTCCATCTGACGGTAAAAATGATAGGCCCGAACCCCGAGCTTTTTGGCCCGTTTGAAAACGGATACCCGCTGATCCTTGGGCATGAACGGTCCGGTGACCAAGACGCTTCTGAACGGAAGGGGAAACCCCAATGATTCGAGCATGGACAAATAGGCATCCATCACCGGATACCCGTCGCCCCCGCCCCCGGTGGTCACCACCACCAGCTTTTGACCCTCTCGAATGCAGTGGCGTTTGCGCTCCTTTTTGACTTCGGCGGCCGGCGGTACTTTCCTGGGGATATACCCGGTAAAATACATTTTCCGGCTGATCGATTCGGGAATGGCGTATTCCGATATGGGGTCGTAAAAGGACTGAATTCCATAAATCCAGATCTCGCTGTAAAGCCGGTCCAGGATTTCGTAAATCCCCTTTTTTTCCCAGCTCCTGCGCACCGATTCACTGTCGTCCATGATATCCCGAAGCCCGAGAATGGTCCGGGTCTGAGGCCGGCTGCGCCGAAGCCACTGAAGGGTCGGCAGCACCTCCTTTTTCAGGCCGAGCGGTTCTTTGTCCACAATAAACAGGTGGGGCTGAAAGGTCTTGGTCGTGGCGGTGATGATGTTCTTTCGAATCTCCAGGGCATGCTTGGCATTGATTTTAATGGAGAGGGGCAGGTATTCTTCATTGGTTTTTTTGATCATCCCGGGAATGCGGACGAAATCGATCTGTTCGGGAAAATCGAACCGGCCCGCAATGGGCGAGCCGGTCAGAATCAGGATGTTGATATTCCGGGCCCGCAGGTGAGAGGCCACCGCCATGGTCCGGCGGATATGCCCCAGGCCGTAAGTGTCATGGGAGTACATGATGATGTTGTAAGTCGAGGTCTTCGCCATTCACCGCCGGTCCCGGTTCAGGTTTTGCATTCTCTCTGGAACGTGGTTCACGCCTCTCCTTTTAGGACTCGCCGTTCCGTCTCGTCAAGGTCTTTTTTTTTTGAAATTTCGAGCCCTCCGGGGTTTGTCAAAAAAGGGCGGGTATAGTAGGATGACTTCATGAATCTGTCTCGTCTCAGTTTTGAGCGGCCGATGCAAGTCTGAGATCCGGCCGGTGAACCCACGGAGGTCTTCCAATGCATGCCTCACGGCAACAGGTGATTCTGCTGAAGCATTTTTTCAGCAGAATCGACGATCACAGCCTCTTCAATTCAGATGACCCGACTCTATTTCAGGATTTGCGTCGGAAGGTGCGGGAGGCCTTTTTCGATCTCCTCCTTCGGCGCCGGCCTTTCCTGGAAAGCGAAACCGGTCTGGACTGGCCGTATCGGGAATTCGAAAAACGCGCCGTCCGAATGGAAACCCTTGCGGAGCAGGGGGAAACCGCTTTCATTCAGAAGCAGGCCCTGCTTTTTCTGGCGCTTCTCCCCTTCCCGGGTCAGTGGAAATGGCTGATTCGGGCGGAATCCGCGGCGGGCCGAGAGCCGGAAGTTCGACACCTTCTGGCTTCGGAACAAAGAAAGATCGCAGCCAAAATCCAAAAAAAAGCCCAAAAAAAATTCAAGCTGCGCCATTTCTGCCAGGTCCTGAAGCGGGCCCGTCTGCCGAAAGAAAAAGGCATTCTGCGGGTCTTTTCCCTCCCCTACCTGTTTGCCGACATCCGGCTGCTGAAACGACTGAATCAGGAGTACCTGATCTATGTCGAACCGCCCTGGGGCGTTCTGGCCCGCCACACCTGGCTGCGTGCTTTCGCGCAAACCGCCGACCCCTGCATCATCGGAACCGGCGGTCAGGAGGATGCCGCTTTTTTGAACACCCAGGAGGGAATCGTGACCACCCGCCTGGCCCACGGGGATTTCCTGGAAGAAGAAGACGTGCCGTTGGGTGGCAAAAAACGGTTCGACCTGGTCTTTAACGCCACCTATGACGACATGGAACGGAAACGGCACGGGTTCATGCTCGACCTTCTTGCCCGGCCGCCGCTGGAGCATATCACCGCCTTGTTTATCGGCCGGGGGGACCCAAGGAATATCGATGCCTGCAAACAGGCGGTTCAGGATCGGGGGCTCGGGGATCGCGTCACTGTCTTAGGCAACCTGATGCGGAAAGATGTACCGGAGCAGCTCGCAGCCTGCCGGATCGGGGTACAGACCTCTTTGCATGAAAACGCCTGCCGCTCGATTTATGAATTTTTCCGGTCCGATCTGCCCTGCCTGGTCACCTCCTCGATGGCCGGATTTAATTTCGATCTGATCACTTCTGAAAACGGTTTGGTGGTGTCGGACGGGGACCTGCCCGGCGCCATTCTGGAGACACTGCACCGACCGGACCGGTTTTCTCCGCGGCGATGGTTCCTGGAAAATTCCGGCAGCCGGCATTCCAGCCGCCGTCTGAACCGGAAATTCAAACACCTGTTTGTGCGT
>CAZNLT010000088.1:0-24262 GCA_964573705.1 uncultured Desulfobacterales bacterium | reverse complement strand
GCCGGAATGGTGCGAGGTATGGTTGAGCAGCCATTCACAAGAGGTGATCGATCACTTCGAGGCCCTCTTGATTCAGGAACAGATTGAGACCAGGCAGGGGGTCGTCCGCTTCCCAGAACGTTCCGTGAAAGTCATTTATGCGACACAGCGGCAACTGGAACGGTTGACAACCCGCTCGGATGATATCGCCGAATACCGGCGGGCAAAAGAGACAGCGGCATACTGGACTGAAATGAAAAACCACGAACAGGCTGAATGGGTGCGGGATCTCCTTGAGCGATCCTCAGTGGACCCGGATACAAAAGTGGCCGTTTGCATTCTGGATTCCGGTGTCAACAACGGCCATCCGCTGCTTGAACCGGTGCTGCGGGACGAAGACTGTCTGACCGTGAATCCCGAGTGGGGCGTTCACGACCATGACACCGATAATCAGGGCCATGGAACCCGAATGGCGGGAATAGCCGCATATTATGATCTTCGAAAATGTCTGGCCAGCAGAAGCCCATTGCCTTTAAAGCACTGTTTGGAATCGGTTAAAATCCTACCTCCGCCACCGGATTTTCATCAACCTAATCTATGGGGCTATATCACCGCCCAGGGAATCAGCCGTGCCGAAATTCAAGCACCTGATAGAAAACGAGTAATTTGCATGGCTGTTACCGCAAGTGATACCAGAGATCGGGGCCGACCAAGTTCCTGGTCCGGCGCGATAGACCAGCTTGCCGCAGGCCTCGATGCCGGTGACGGCGATCAGTTCCGACGGTTGATTATCCTGTCCGCCGGCAACTTGACCGATATGGAAAAAGCCGGAGAATATCCGAGTAGTCAACTAAACGATTCAGTTCACGATCCGGCCCATGCATGGAATGGGTTGACTGTGGGGGCGTACACAAGACTGGATCAAATCGAGGATGAAACCTATTCGGGCTATGTTCCTGTCGCAGCGAAAGACTGCCTTTCCCCGTTCAGCACCACCTCATTAGAATGGGAAAACAAATGGCCCCTGAAGCCGGAAATCGTAATGGAGGGCGGCAACCTTGCCCACGATGGAAAGGGTTTTGTCACCGAGTGTGATGATCTCTCGTTATTATCCACTTTTTGGAAACCCATCGAAAGCCATTTTTATCCCTTTAACATGACCAGTGCCGCCGCTGCCCAAGCCGCATGGTTCGCTGGTCGCATTCAAAGCACCTATCCGGATATTTGGCCGGAGACCGTTCGTGCCTTGATAATTCATTCCGCGGAGTGGACAGATGCTATGAAAAAGCAATTCCTCCCGGAAGAGCATTCCAAAACGGATCGTGAACGAATGTTGAAAATTTGCGGATATGGAGTTCCGAATCTGGAACAGGCGCTGTACAGCGCGGCCAACTCCCTGACACTCATCGCCCAGGCGGACTTTCAGCCCTATAAAAAAGAAAAGAGCGCTTACAAAATCAAAGACATGCATTTTTATGAACTGCCCTGGCCCAAGGAGGAACTGCTATCCCTGCCTTTTGAAACACCCATAAAAATGCGGGTGACCTTGTCCTATTTTATCGAACCCGGTCCCGGAGAGATCGGCTGGAAGGACCGGTACCGCTATGCTTCACACGCTCTACGATTTAAGGTCAATTCTCCGGGTGAATCCAAAGAAGAATTTTCAAAACGGGTCAACAAAGCCGCACGTGAAGAGGATGAAGGGCATCCCGGCACTCCAAGTGATTCGGGGCACTGGTTTTTCGGTCCTAATGCCAGAAACAAAGGTTCGATCCACTCAGACATATGGGAGGGGCCAGGCCCGCAATTGGCTGATACCCATTTTATAGCGGTCCATCCTGTTGTCGGGTGGTGGAGGGAACGCCCTCATTTGGGCAAGTGGAATCATCGAGCGCGGTATGCCTTGGTCGTTTCTATTTTCACCCCGGAGGAAAATGTGGACATATACACGCCGGTGGCAAATCAAGTGGGCATTACAGTTCCCGTAGCTATTGAGACATAAAGTAAGAGCAATAGCCCATGGAAAAAGGCAAAAGGTCCCAGTCTGCTCGAAACTCTATTGAGAAAAATATGGCAAATCAACACCCAAATCACATCCAACCCACCGATACCACTTCAACCGATCCCCGGTCAGCTGCACCACTTCTTTCTTGAGTTCCAGGCGTTGCGATTCCCCGTCCGTTTCCATCACCAGGGACGAAAACCGATCCATGGTATACGGGGGTGATGAGCACCGGCCCGTATCCGTCACTCCGGTAGTCCACCGAGAAGTAATTCAACCCGAACTCTACGGCTTGTTCATGAGCGGCGTGTTTTTGAGCCTCTCTCTGGTGCAACCCGACCCGAAGCGCGACTTTTTCACAGCCCTGGCCCTGTCGGAGGCGGCACGAATATTGATTATTTAGAGAAAAGACGGTGAAATCTTCGTTCCGCCCAGGGAAGGCCCGTGATGCGCCCGACCTGACGAAAGCTGTGCGCCTCCGCCATGATTCACCGTATTCATTTCCTTTGGTAAACAGCTTGACAATCCACACTTTTACGCATTAATTTTGCGTAAAAAAGGAGGAAATCATGAGAACCGCAACTGTTGGGGAAATCCAGAAGAATTTCAGCAAAATTTTACATGAAATCAGAGCCGGTGAAGAAATTACCATCACTCGGCACGGGCAACCGATCGCCCGATTGACCGCTTTAGGATCGAAAGACAAGATCGAATGGCCCGATTTTTTCAGTGAAGCAATCCCTTCCCGAGGAAAAGCCATCAGCGACACCCTCATTGAAGAAAGAGAGGATCGTTTTTAGATGCTTTACGTGGACACCAGCGCCATTGTAAAGCTTTACGTTCGAGAAGCGCTTTCCATGGAGATTTCGGAATTCCTTCGGGAAAACGATCAAGCCCTTCCATTGACTCGTTTCCATGAACTGGAGTTTTCAAATGCCCACTAATTCGCGGTTTTTCAGTCCGGCTACTGCCGGCTACGCCTTTTCATTTTGAAATTTTACTTTTAGTATTTGCCACTGGATTTCCGACCCGAGCATTCAAAACCCCGCCCCTCCTCCTTTACTTTTCCGACGACTTACCAACAGAAATAAAACCCAGTATATCGTCGGCAGACAGCATTATCATTATTTAATATCGTTGTCTCGCTTACCACCCTTGCTTTTGAAATGAGCCCGAAGATAACCAAAAACGCGGTTATCATCAATCCGAATATCAAACCGAATCAAATCCGAACAAAAACTTGATCACCATCGACCCGATCACCCGAATCGAGGGTCACCTGGCGGTCCGCATCGAGGTGGAGTCCGGAAGGGTCAGCCAAGCCTACAGCGCCGGGGAGATGTTTCGGGGATTCGAAGTTCTGCTCAAGGGGCGGCACCCTTTGGATGCACAGCAGATCACTCAGCGGATATGCGGGTGTCGGTCTCGTCCAAAGAGGTGGCGTCCACCTCCAACCATCAGGCCGGCGCGGTCAAAGAGGTGGTGTCCACCATGGAGGATTCCGACAAGCTCTCCAAAAGCGTCGCCGGACGGACCGGCAAAGTAGTCGATATCGCCGAACAAACCCGAAAGGACGTCGAAAACGGGTTTTCCATTACCAAAGGCAACATGGAGAAGATGGACGAAATCCGGAGACTGGCCAACAACACCATGGCCTCCACCCAGGAGATCAAGGAAAGAATCGTGGAAGTTCAACACGCCTCCGACGGCCTGATTTCTCTTTCGGAGCACGGAACCCTGAAAATCACCGAGGGATGGAAAATGGCCCACAGCCTGGACGCGGTCTTTCGGGAGGTGCTGAATTCCTCCGAATCGTCGGCCGGTTCGGCCCGGAAAATTTCGGAATCCGTCAATCAGCAGGCGGATGCCTTTGAGCAGATTTTGTTGACCCTTAAACAGATATCCGACGGTATCGACAACTTCGTAGCCTCCGCCGAAGCCACCAACCGGGCATGCAATACGCAGCAGAAGATGGCGGATGATCTGAACGGGATCGTGGAAAAGTATTCGGTTTAGATCCGTGGGCCATCCCCGAATCCCTGTTTAATTCAGAATCCCCTTCCATTCCACCGATACCAAGTGAGCCGCTCGCCTGTCAGCCGCACGGGAATTTTCTCGGCTTGCAGGCGCTGTGATGATCCGTCTCCTTCCAAAATGACGGATGAAAACCGATCCACCGTAAAAGGCGTGATGAACACCGGTCCATATCCGTCGCTTCGGTAATCCACTGAAAGAAGAAGATCCCCCTCCTCCATCCTTGCGATAATCTCTACATCGGTCCGCCCGCCCCGCCGATAATCGAGGCTGATGCCGTCGTCGATGCGATATCGGTAGCATGCCTCCCCATCGAATTCCTGCGACATGCAGCACAAAAGACCGATGCGATTCAGGTCATGCCGGTTGTCGATTCGCGGCCCCGGCTGAAAGGGAATCAAACCGCCTTCTCGAAAAAAGAGCGGTGTGGACCAAGGCGCCCGGTTTGCTCTCGTTTTACGGTTGCCCGCCACCCATCGGCCGGTCTCTGCATCCAACCATCGCCCCGAAGGCAAAACCACCTCGCGATGGGCGGCTTTCTCATGAACAAAGGGCGCCTGAAGAATGGACGGCCCCACCAAAAACTGATCATCGATGCGGCTCAAGGGAAGCGCCCGGGTATCCGGAAAATCGTAAAACAGCGGGCGCAGGATGGCGTCCCCGGTTTCCTCCTGATCCATAAACAGGTTGTACAGATACGGCATCAGCCGATACCGAAGCCGGACATAATGGCGAATGATCCTCAGGGCTTCGGCCGAATAGGCCCAGGGTTCCTGACCGCGGCTGCCCCGCATGGTGTGATTGCGAAGAAAGGGGAAGAGAAAGGCCGCCTTGATCCAGTCGATGAGGAGCCGTTCTTCGCAGTGGCCCCCGAATCCCCCTACGTCGGGGCCGTTGAAGGGGATGCCGGAAAGGGCCAGGTTGAGCGATTTTCCGATGGACCGGCGGAGGTGGTGGTAATTGGAGAAATTATCCCCGGTCCAGTGGGCCGAATACTTCTGAGAGCCGGTGGACCCGGAGCGGGAGAGCAGAAACGGCCGCTGACCGGGGCGGGACTCGGTGAGTCCTTTCCGCGTGGCCTTGGCCATCAGCAGTGCATACTGATTGTGATAAGCCGCGTGCTCGGTGCGGCCTTCTTCAAACCGCATGGCGGTCGGGTCCACCGGTCCGGTGGAAGGGTCGTTCATATCCAGCCAGGCCCCTTCGAATCCGGTATCGAAAAAATCCCGGGCATACCGGGCCCACCACTCTCGGGCTTGGGGAAGACTGAAGTCGGGAAAAACGGTATATCCGGGCCAGACCATTCCTACGAATGGCTTACCCGCTTCGGTCAGACAAAACAGGTTCCGCAGACGGCCGCTGTCATAAACACCGTATCCCGATTCCCGTTTCACCCCCGGATCCAGAATCGGCACCACCCGAAAGCCGCGCTTTTTGAGGGCGGTGACGGTTTGAGCAGGCCGCGGCAGGTGGGCTTGATTGAAGGTGAAAACGCGAAACCCGTCCATGTAGTCGATGTCGAGCCAGAGCCCGTCGCAGGGGAACTCATATTCCTCAAACCGGTCGGCCAGTTCGGCGAGATCCGTCTCGCCCGCATATCCCCAGCGGCTCTGGTGATACCCCAGGGCCCACAGGGGCGGCAGCGGTGTGGTGCCGGTCAGCATCTGAAATTTTCGGGTAAGTTCCGCTAGAGAGGGACCGTAGATACAGTACAGGGAGGGGACACCCGCTTCGGCGCCGATCACGATCGCGGGCGGCGAATCGAGTTCGATTTTCAGCTGCTCGGCCCCCTGGGCCTCCTGAGAAATGGAAATCACGCTCGGATAAGGGGTATCCGCCAACAGACCGATATAGGTGTTTCCCCGCTGAATGATCAGGTAGGGGATGGAGATGTAATCGGGATCATAATCGCCGGTTTTCACCTCTTCCAGGGGATGATCGGCCCAGACATCCACATTCCAGAAGGTATAGGCCCGACCCGACCGTTCAAAGGGGGCCTGTTTTTCACCCAACCCGTAACACCGCATTTCGGAGTTCCGTTTAAACTGAAACAGCCATTGGGATCCACACACCCCGAACCATCGGCTCGGCCCCCCTTCCAGAAAGACCCTCCCGCTCTCGGACGTCAGCCGCATGCCGGCCTCGGGGGTCACTGCAAGGGCGGTGCGGACCGGCTCCGAATGAAAACGGACTTGGTGCGGGTTCGGTTTCTCTATCCGGACATCCGTCTCGAGGCGCGTCGGATCCACAATGGCGATATGATGAATGTCACCGGGATAAGAGGTGATTCGGGCCTCCAAACAACGGCCCGCCACGGTCAGCGATTCATCCTCAAAGCGATCGGCAAAGGCGAAATTGTCGGGATGGAAATATTTGGTGAGAAGATACACGGCTCTCTCCGATTTTTTAAGCATTTTCTCGTTCAATTTCTCAAAGTAGATACCGAAATCGACCAATATACTGAATACCCTGTATTGAAATCCGAGGCAACTCCAATAGTATCAGCTGTTATGGTTTCAAGAACTGATCGACCTTTTTATTAACGAACTCGGCACCACACGGATACACTCATGAAACGGCCGATTTTCGTTCATCGAATGACGTTACCCTGACACACAGCAGAGGCGGCAGGCTATGAAAGATATCAGACAAAGAGTCGTGATCGACCAGGTGAGACCCGAAATCGACGGCGGCCGGTTTCCCGCAAAGCGGGCGATCAGTGAATTGATTCGCATCGAGGCCGACATCATCGCCGACGGCCATGACAAACTGGCCGCGGTTCTGCTGTATCGAAAAGCCGGAGACGAGCTCTGGCGGAACCTGCCCATGGAGCTTCAGGTCAACGATCTCTGGTGGGCCGCATTCAAGCCCGACGCCCTCGGGATTTATGAATACACGGTCCAGGCCTGGATCGACCGGTTTCGCACCTGGCACAACCGGGTGGTGAAAAAATACGCCGACGGCCAGGATGTGTCGGTGGAACTGATCGAAGGCGCGGACATCGTCCTCCAATCGGCCGAACTGGCCGACGGCGGCGATGCCGAGAGGCTGAAACAGAAGGCGGCGGCCCTGAAGGCCGAGGACAAACCGGTGGACGATCGGGTTCAGCTCGCGTTGGACCCGGAACTCGCCCATCTGATGATCCGCTACCCCGACCGGACCTACATGACCGAATACGGAAAAATTCTCGAGATCCGGATCGAAGCCGCCAGGGCCCTGTTCAGCACCTGGTATGAAATGTTCCCGCGCTCCTGCGCCGATGATGATCCGGGCCGCCACGGCGCCTTCGAAGACTGCATCAAGCGGCTTCCCTATATCGCTCAGATGGGCTTCGATGTGCTTTATCTGCCGCCCATTCATCCCATCGGCCGGACCCACCGCAAAGGAAAGAACAATTCCACCGACCCGGAGCCGGGAGACCCCGGCAGCCCCTGGGCCATCGGCGCCGAAGAAGGCGGCCACAAATCGATCCATCCCGAATTGGGCGCCCTGGAAGATTTTCACCGGCTGGTGGCCGAGGCCAAAAAGCTGGGCATCGACGTGGCCCTGGATATCGCGTTTCAGTGCAGCCCCGATCATCCCTATGTAAAAGAGCACCCGGAATGGTTTAAATGGCGGCCCGACGGAACGGTCCAATACGCCGAAAATCCGCCCAAGAAATACCAGGACATCTATCCCTTCGAATTCGAATCCAAATTCGCTGAAAGCCTTGGGGATGAACTCCTGAGCGTGTTCCAATACTGGATCGATCAGGGAATCCGCATCTTTCGGGTGGACAACCCGCACACCAAACCGCTTCGATTCTGGGAATGGGTGATCGGCAAAATCAAGCAGGACCACCCCGACGTCATCTTCCTGGCCGAGGCATTCACCCGGCCCAAGACCATGTACCGGCTGGCCAAATCCGGTTACACCCACTCCTACACCTATTTCACCTGGCGGAACATGAAATGGGAGCTCGAACAGTATTTCAAGGAGCTGACCCAGACCCAGGCAAAAGATTTCTTCTGGCCCAACCTCTGGCCCAACACCCCGGACATTCTTCCCGAGTTTCTCCAGATCGGGGGCCGGCCGGCCTTTGTGCTGCGGCTGATGCTGGCCGCCACCCTCTCTTCCAATTACGGCATCTACGGTCCGGCCTTTGAACTCGGGGTCGATGAAGCCAAAGAGGCCTTCAGCGAAGAATACCTCAACTCCGAAAAATATGAGATTCACCACTGGAATCTCAACCAGCCCCACAGCCTGAAGCCGCTCATCACCCGGGTCAACCGAATCCGCCGGGAAAATCCGGCCTTGCAGCAGACCCGCAACCTGATGTTTCACCCGGTGGACCGGGAAGAGATCATCTGCTACAGTAAATGGACGGATGACTACAGCAACATCATCCTGGTGGCGGCCAACCTGGACCCGCACCACACCCATTCCACCTGGCTGTACCTGCCTTTCGAGGAGATGGGGGTCCAGACGGAGCAGACCTTCCAGATGCACGAGCTGGTCAGCAATGCCCGCTATATGTGGCATGCGGGTTCCAACTACCTGGAACTGGACCCGCACACACTGCCGGTCCAGATTTTCCGCTTGCGTCGGCGGGTTCGCTCCGAAAACGATTTCGATTACTTCATGTAGAGGCGATTCCCATGCGAAAGGATACCGGCCAATCTTCAGCCCGAAAACGATCCGTGCAACCGAAACCCGCTTTGCATTCCGACCCCTTCTGGTACAAGGATGCGGTGATTTACCAGCTTCACATCAAGACTTTCAACGACAGCAACGGCGACGGAATCGGCGATTTCAAGGGCCTCAAGGAAAAATTGGGATATTTACAGGAACTCGGGGTCAACACCCTCTGGCTGCTGCCTTTTTACCCGTCGCCGTTGCGTGACGACGGATACGATATCGCCGATTTCAAGGGCATCAACCCGAGTTACGGCACGCTTGCCGATTTCAAAGGGGTCCTGAGAGAGGCCCACAAGCGCAATATGCGGGTCATTACCGAGCTGGTCATCAACCACACCTCGGATCAGCATCCCTGGTTTCAGCGGGCCCGCCGGGCCAAGCCGGGCAGCGTGTACCGGGATTTTTACGTCTGGAGCAACACCCACAACCGATACACCGACGCCCGCATCATCTTTCAGGATTTCGAAACCAGCAACTGGACCTGGGACCCGGTGGCCAACGCCTATTACTGGCACCGTTTCTATTCCCACCAGCCGGACCTCAACTATGACAACCCCCGGGTTCACGAAGCGGTCTTCAAGGCCCTCGATTTCTGGATGGATATGGGGGTGGACGGGATGCGCCTGGACGCCATCCCGTATCTCTATCAGCGGGAGGGGACCAACTGCGAAAATCTGCCCGAAACCCACGCCTTTCTCAAGAAACTCCGGGCCCGAATGGATG
This sequence comes from uncultured Desulfobacterales bacterium, assembly GCA_964573705.1. Lineage (GTDB taxonomy): Bacteria > Desulfobacterota > Desulfobacteria > Desulfobacterales > Desulfococcaceae > JAABSQ01. Next base: position 14,847 of record CAZNLT010000088.1, on the reverse strand, counting down.
AAAAATATGAAGGCCGAATGTTTCTGGCGGAAGCCAACCAGTGGCCCGAAGATGCGGTGGAATATTTCGGGGAGGGCGACGAATGCCATATGTCCTTCCATTTCCCGCTCATGCCCCGGCTCTACATGGCCCTGCACATGGAAAACCGGTTTCCGGTCACCGACATTCTCCGCCAGACCCCGGAAATCCCCGAAGCCTGCCAGTGGGCCATCTTTTTGCGCAACCACGATGAACTGACCCTGGAAATGGTCACCGACGAGGAACGGGATTATATGTACCGGGCCTATGCCCATGATCCGCGAATGCGGGTAAACCTCGGCATTCGACGCCGGCTGGCGCCGCTGGTCGGCAACCACCGCCGCCGAATCGAGTTGATGAACGCCTTGCTCCTCTCTTTGCCGGGGACCCCGATCATCTATTACGGCGATGAAATCGGCATGGGCGACAACATCTATCTCGGAGACCGGGACGGGGTACGCACCCCCATGCAGTGGAGTCCGGACCGAAACGCCGGTTTTTCCCGGGCCAACCCCCAGAAACTCTACCTGCCGGTGATCATCGATCCCGAGTATCATTTTGAAGTGGTCAATGTGGAATCCCAGAAAAAGAACCGCCATTCCCTGTTCTGGTGGATGCGGCGAATGCTCACCCTTCGCAGCCGAATCCCCGCCTTCAGCCGGGGAAGCCTGACTTTTCTGGAACCGGAAAATTCCAAAATCCTCGCCTTCATTCGGCAATACGATCACCAGTGCATCCTGGTGGTGGTCAACCTCTCCCGATTCGTGCAGTTTGTCGAACTGGATCTGACCGAATTCGAAGGAAAAGTCCCCGTGGAGATCTTCGGGAACACCCCTTTCCCGAAAATCACCGATGAATACTATTTTCTCACCCTCAGCCCCCACTCCTTTTACTGGTTCAACCTGGAACCCGAGGAGGTGGTGGAAAAACCGTATGAAATCGGAACGGAGCCGGAAAAACTGCCGGTATTCGAGGCTCAGGACGGATGGGAGGAGATCTTCGCGGGGGGTGTTCCGGCAAAACTCGAAAAACAGGTCCCGCCCTATATTCGGGGCCAGCGCTGGTTCGGCGCCAAGGGCCGGCGGATCAAAAACTCAGCCGTTCGGGAACTGCTGCCGGTTCGAGATAAAATCCTGACCGGGGTGATCGTGTTTATCGACCTTCAATATGCGGACGGCACCGGGGAGTCCTACATCCTGCCGGTGACCTATCTCTCGGCGGAAAAGGCCGAAGAGATCATCGAAGAACACCCTCGGGCGGCTATGGCCCGGGTGCGAATCCGATCCTCCGAGGAAGAGGGATTTCTTATGGACGGCCTGTTGCGACATGATTTTTGCAATGCCATGCTGAAACTGATGGTCAACCGCCAGCGGATCAAAGGAAGAGCCGGGCGTCTGACCGCCACCCCGGCGGGCGGCATGAAAAACCGCTACGACCCGAAAGAGATGCCCTATGAGACAAATGTGATGAAGGCGGAACAGAGCAACACCTCCATCGTCTACGGCAATGCCTTCATCATGAAGCTCTTTCGGCGGCTTCAGGTGGGAACCAATCCGGACCTTGAAATCGGCCGCTTTCTGACCCGCAAGGGATTCGCCAACCTGCCGCCGGTGGCCGGCTACATGGAATACACCCGCAGCGGAGAGGAGCCGAACACTCTGGCCATTCTTCAGGCCTTTGTCCCCAATCAGGGGGATGCCTGGAAATACACCCTGAACAGCCTCTACCGGTATTTCGATCGAGTCCTGGAGAGCCCCGATCTTTCCCCGCCCAAGCGGCCCAAGGGGACCATGATGGAGTTGACCGGAGCGACCATTCCCGAAGAGACCGCCGATCGTATCGGCTTTTACCTGGAATCGTCCCGACTGCTGGCGGACCGCACCGCCGAAATGCACCGTGCCCTGGCCTCGGAAAGTGTCGACCCCCTGTTTGCACCGGAATCTTTTACCAAGCTCTATCAGCGCTCCCTGTTTCAGTCCATGAGTTCCTTAGCCGGGCATGTGATGACCCAGTTCAAAAAACAGCTGAAACGAATGCCCGAGCAGGTTCAAGAAACCGGAAAACGGGTTCTGGCCCGTCAGGAAGATATCATGGCCTGTTTTCGGCTCCTGACCGATCACAAGCTCACCGCCAAGCGGCTCCGATGCCACGGCGATTACCATCTGGGCCAGGTTCTGTACACCGGCAAGGATTTCGTGATCATCGATTTCGAAGGAGAGCCGGCCCGGCCGGTGAGCGAACGCCGCATCAAGCGCTCTCCCCTGAGAGACGTGGCCGGCATGCTTCGTTCCTTTCATTATGCGGTCTACAGCGCCCTGTTCGACGAAGAAGAGCGCGGCTCTTTTCAAGAGGATCGGCGAGACCAGATGGAAGCCTGGGCCGAAGACTGGCGCCTCTGGGTCTGCTCGGAATACCTGCGCACCTATCTGGGCCGGACCGAAGACGCCGGATTTCTGCCCGACAGTCCCGAAGAGATTCAGATCCTTCTGGATGCCTATTTAATGGAAAAAGCGGTCTACGAACTCGGCTACGAAATGAACAACCGGCCCGACTGGGTCCGCATCCCGCTTCAGGGGATCGAACAGCTGCTGGATACCGAATAGATCCGCAACAGAGATCCAAATCAGAACAAGCCGATCCCGCCCGGCGGGAATCCAATACGGAGGAGATTATGCAGGAGCACAACCAGACCACGGCATCGCCGCCCGAAAAGGTGCAATACGATTTCAGTCTATTGAGCCGAGACGATATCTACCTGTTCAATGAGGGCAGCCATTTCCGAATCTATGAAAAACTGGGGGCCCACCCGGCCGAACACGACGGCCGAACCGGCATCTATTTCGCCGTATGGGCGCCCAACGCCGAACACGTCGGCGTCATGGGCTCCTTCAACGACTGGGACAAAGACCGTCATCCTCTTCGCCCTTTTGAAAACTCCGGCATCTGGCACGGGTTCATTCCGGGCCTGGAATCCGGTGTCGTCTACAAATACCATGTCCGGTCCCGTCATCAGGGTTATCGGGCCGATAAAACCGACCCCTTCGCATTTTTTACGGAGCTCTCCCCTCAGACCGCATCCGTAGCCTGGGATCTCGAGTATGACTGGCAGGATCGGGAATGGATGGACAACCGCAAGGGTCCCAATCATTTGAACGCCCCCATTTCCATTTACGAAATGCACCTCGGCTCCTGGATGCATGTGCCCGAGGAAGGCGACCGGCCCCTGACCTATCGGGAAATGGCCCCCAGGCTGGTGGACTACCTTCACAAGATGGGGTTCACCCATGTGGAGTTCCTGCCGGTGATGGAGCACCCTTTCTACGGAAGCTGGGGATACCAGAGCCTCGGATTTTTCGCGCCCACCAGCCGGTTCGGCAATCCACAGGACCTGATGTACCTGATCGACCAGCTGCATCAAAACGGCATCGGCGTGATCCTGGACTGGGTCCCGAGCCATTTTCCCACCGACGAACACGGACTCAGCTATTTCGACGGCACCCATCTGTACGAACATGAAGACCCAAGAAAAGGGTTTCATCCTGACTGGGGCAGCTATATTTTTAATTACGGACGCAACGAAGTGATGAGCTTTCTGGTCAGCAGCGCCCTCTTCTGGCTGGATAAATACCACATCGACGGGTTTCGGGTGGATGCGGTGGCCTCCATGCTCTATCTAGATTATTCCCGAAAACAAGGGGAATGGATTCCCAACCAGTACGGCGGCAAAGAAAACCTGGAAGCCATCGCCTTTCTGCGGCGGTTCAATGAAGAGGTCCACATCAACTATCCGGACGCCCTCACCATTGCGGAAGAATCCACCGCCTGGCCCCAGGTTTCCCGGCCGGTCTATGTCGGCGGGCTCGGGTTCGACATGAAGTGGGATATGGGGTGGATGCACGACACCCTGGCCTACATGTCTCAGGAGCCGGTCTACCGCAGCTATCACCACAATAAGCTGACCTTTCGAATGCTCTACGCCTTCCATGAAAATTACGTCCTGCCCCTGTCCCACGACGAAGTGGTGCACGGAAAGGGATCCCTGCTGGGGAAAATGCCCGGAGACGAATGGCAAAAATTTGCCAACCTGCGGCTGCTCTTCGGGTACATGTACGCCCAGCCGGCCAAAAAGCTGATCTTCATGGGCGGTGAAATCGGTCAGTGGCGGGAATGGGCCCACGACCACAGCCTCGACTGGCATCTTCTGGAAAACCCCCTCAACAAGGGGCTTCAGCGATGGCTGGAGGACCTCAACCAGTTTTATCGTCGAAACCCGGCCATGCACGAAAAGGATTTTTCCCACGAAGGGTTCGGGTGGATCGACTGCAACGACGTCCATCAGTCGACCCTCAGCCTGATCCGGCACGGAAGCGCTTCAGAAGACGACATCATCGTGGTCTGCAACTTCACCCCGGTGCCCCGCCACAACTACCGGGTGGGAGTCGCCCTCGAAGGCGCCTGGAAGGAATGCCTCAACAGCGACGCCCGGGATTACGGCGGCAGCAACCAGGGCAATCTGGGCAGCCTGGAAGCCGTACCGGTACCGGCCCATGGGCATCCCTTTTCTCTGACGCTGGTGTTGCCTCCGCTGGGGATTGTCTTTTTCAGGAAGGAAGATTGAGCCACTCCTCGTCCCAAGGCGGGGTTTCCTTCATCAAGCGTTGAATTCCCGGGGATGCTTGCGCCGGGCGATCCAGGATTTCCTGGAATTTTTTCCATTCCGCCTCATTCGCGAAAAATCGGGTTTGCAGATCCGCAACTGCTTGCTGTTCCGTGGTTGTATCTTCGTTGCAAGCGGTTCGCGGATCGGTTTTTGAAACGGAGTCAGTCATCAAATCATCTCCGCGCGGAATGGAGTGCCGCGATTTTGCATGTCGTCATTACAGAAATCATATCTCATAAAATACATTCTACGATTTCCCCCGTCAAACCATAATTCTTTCCACGATCGTTCCTCTCGCCTCATATTCATACGATTCTAACTTGACACCCGGATGAATCTTCACTAGTGTTTGGGGCTTTCGAACTAATTCGGTTCGAGAATCCCTTAACCCGATTTGCCGATGCGGCAAATCGAACCAATCCTTGAAGGAAAAACAGGTATAAATCAACCATGAAGATCTTGCTGTTGACCAATGAATATCCTCCGCATATTTACGGCGGCGCCGGCGTCCATGTAGAGCATCTGAGTCGGGAACTGGCCGAAATCGATCAGAATCAGCTCCAGGTGCTGAGCTTCGGGGATCAGTCCATCCATGACCCGGCCATGTCCATTTCCGGCATCGCCCCCTCGGTGGAGCTCTCATCCAACGGGTTGAAACGCGGCAAACTGCTGGACACCCTGTACCGCAACATCGTCATGACCGGGAAAGTGGAATCGGCCGATGTCATTCATTGCCACACCTGGTACTCCCACCTGGCCGGGTGCCTGCTCAAGCAGGTCCTCGGCATCCCGATGGTGGTCACCACCCATTCCCTGGAACCCCACCGCCCCTGGAAAAAGGAGCAGCTGGGAGACAGTTACAACGCCACCTGCTGGCTGGAAAAAACCGCGCTGACCAATGCCAACGGAATTATTGCGGTGTCCAAGGCCATGAAAAAGGACACCCAGGACCTTTTCAGGGTCGCCCCCGAACGGGTGGAGGTCATCTACAACGGCATCGACGCGGATCGGTTCAAGAAAATCGAGGATCCGAACACCTTGAAACGGTACGGCGTTGATCCGGAAAAGCCCTACGTCCTGTTCGTCGGCCGGATCACCCGTCAGAAAGGCATTCTTCACCTGGTCAACGCCCTGCCCTATCTGGATGAAGGCATTCAGGTCGTACTCTGCGCCGGCGCCCCGGATACCCCCGAGATCGGCCGGGAGATGAAGCAGGCGGTGGAGGCGGCTCGGTCGAAAACCAGAAACGACATCGTCTGGATCGATAAAATGGTGCCCATCCCCCAACTGATCGCCCTCTACAGCCATGCCTCGCTTTTTGTCTGCCCCTCGGTCTATGAACCCTTCGGCATCATCAATCTGGAGGCCATGGCCTGTCACACCCCGGTGGTGGCCGCAGCGGTCGGGGGCATTCCCGAGGTGGTGGTCCACGGCGAAACCGGTCTTCAGGTCCCCTTCGAACCGACCGGAAACGGCAGCTCCGAACCCAAAAATCCCGACGCCTATTCCCGAGACCTCGCCGCCGCCGTCAACACCCTGATGGGATCTCCAGAGCGACGAATCGAAATGGGAGAAGCCTCCCGCAAACGGGTGGAAGCGCTGTTCAGCTGGAAGTCGATCGCCGAACAGACCCAGGCGTATTACCGGAAACTGGTATCGGCAAAATGATAAAGGGTAAGACGGTTCGTTTTGATGATAGATACCTTCAGGTGGAGTTAGAAGACGGAAGGATTATTTCGACTCCCATAAAATGGTACGAACCGCTTCAAAACGCGTCGTTAAAACAGATCTCCGACAATCATTTTATATGCCGTGGGACCGGCATTGAATGGCCTGAATTGGATTTTCATTTAAGTATTGAAAGTATGATGATTTCGGAACCTCATCAGAAAGTAGCATGATCTGATTTCCAATCCCCGCCTCCATCAAAGATCCGCATCCGAAGCCTTTCTCACCGCCAAAAAGACATTGACCACGAAAATCAGCAGCGCCCCGATCCAGTCGGCCCAGGTGAGGCTGGGGCCGGCCACGACAAACGGACCGAGCAGGGCCGCCAGGAGGATTCGGGGGGGAGGAAAGGATGGGTTCGGTATCATAATCCTCCCGGCAGAAGTCGATAGACCAAAAAAAATACCCGGGCCGAAGCCCGGGTATTTTCGAGGAATGATCGGAGACGGGAAGGCCTCGAAAGCCCGAAAGTCTTCCCGGTAAGACGGCTTAATACATATCGTCATCCATGTCGGGCATGGCCGGCGCCCCTTTTTTCTTTTCCGGCTTTTCCGCAATCATGGCCTCTGTGGTCAGCATCAGCGCGGCCACGGAGGCGGCGTTCTGAAGGGCGAACCGAACCACCTTGGTCGGGTCGAGGACCCCGGCGCCCATGAGATTCTCGAATTCGCCGGAGGCGGCATTGTAACCGTAATCATCCTTGCCTTCCAACACTTTATTGAGAACCACGGAACCGTCCAGCCCCGCGTTCTTGACGATCTGGCGCAACGGCGCGGTAAGCGCCCGCCTGAGAATGGCAAGGCCGGCTTTTTCATCTTCTGCGACTTCGACTTTTTCCAGGGCTTCCAGACACCGGACCAGAGCGATCCCGCCGCCGGGAACGATCCCTTCTTCCACTGCGGCGCGGGTGGCGTTGAGGGCGTTTTCCACCCGGGTCTTTTTCTCCTTCATTTCGGTCTCGGTGGCCGCCCCCATGTTGATGACCGCCACGCCGCCGGTCAATTTGGCCAGCCGCTCCTGGAGCTTTTCCCGGTCGTAGTCGGAGGTGGTCTCCTCGATCTGGGCCCGAATCTGCCGCATCCGGCCGTCGATGGCGTCCCGCGTGCCGGCGCCGTCCACGAGGGTGGTGTTGTCTTTATCCACCTTGGCGGTCTTGCAGGTGCCGAGATCCTCAAGCGTGATGCTCTCCAGTTTCACCCCGAGTTCCTCGGAAATCACCTGGCCGCCGGTCAGAATGGCGATATCCTGCAGCATGGCCTTGCGCCGGTCGCCGAATCCGGGGGCTTTGACCGCGGCCACCTGAAGAGTGCCCCGCAGCTTGTTGACGATCAGGGTGGCCAGGGCCTCGGCCTCCACATCCTCGGCGATAATCAGCAAAGGTTTTCCGGACCGGGCCACCGCTTCCAGAATCTTGATCAGATCCTTCATGCTGGAGATTTTCTTTTCATGGATCAGGATGTAGGGCTCCTCCAGCTCAGCCACCATCTTTTCAGGCTCGGTGACGAAGTAGGGGGAGAGATACCCCCGGTCGAACTGCATACCTTCCACCAGATCCAGGGTGGTCTCCATGCTTTTGGCCTCTTCGACGGTGATGACCCCTTCTTTGCCCACCTTTTCCATGGCCTCGGAAATGAGCTTCCCCACCTGGCTGTCGTTGTTGGCAGATATGGAGGCCACCTGAGAAATGGCGGTCTGACCCTCCACTTCCTTGGAGATGCCTTTGAGGGCCTCCACCACGGCGGCCACGCCCTTGTCGATGGACCGCTTCAGGGACATGGGATTGTGGCCTGCGGCCACCAGCTTCTGCCCCTCACTGTAGATGGCCTGGGCCAGCACGGTGGCGGTGGTAGTGCCGTCGCCGGCGGTGTCGCTGGTTTTCTTGGCCACCTCTTTGACCATCTGGGCGCCCATGTTCTCGAACTTGTCGGCAAGTTCCATCTCTTTGGCCACACTCACCCCGTCCTTGGTGACGGTGGGGGAGCCGAAAGACTTGTCCAGAACCACATTGCGGCCTCTGGGCCCTAAAGTCACCTTGACCGCATCGGCAAGGATGTTGACCCCGTTCAGCATATGCTCCCGGGCTTTGGTACTGTACGCGATCATTTTTGCAGGCATTGTCTTTAAACCTCCGTGTTAGTCAAGTATGGCCAAAATGTCATCTTCTTTCATAAAGAGATGCTCTACGCCGTCGATTTTAATGTCGGTACCGGCATATTTCGAGAAAAGAACGCGGTCGCCCGCCTTCACCTCCGGCGGCGTCCGTTTGCCGTCATCCCCCACTCTTCCGGATCCCACAGCCACCACTTTGCCCCGCTGCGGCTTTTCCTTGGCGGTATCGGGGATGATCAGGCCGCCCGCCGTCTTCTCTTCCGCTTCCACCCGCAACACCAACACCCTGTCGTTCAACGGTCTCACATTCATGTCTTCTGTTCCTCCTTGATGATAAACCCGGAACCGTTTTCATTTGCGGTCCCCCTCGTTTTCCGGTCGAACTCTTCCCGTCGGGATCGGACGCACCGATCTCCGGAGCCGGTTCTAAACGGAATATCGCTTTGTTCACTTAAAATGCGGCGCACGGAATTATGCGCCTAAAGAAACGAAATGAATACGGATATGGTTCTTGTGGAGAATGTAAATCCGAAAAGGATTTTGTCAATACGGCCCCTTCATTTTTATCCGGCCTTTTTGCCGGTCATGGATTCGACGTCGATTCGAATCACGGCGGTGGCGGAAAGCGCGGACTCGGAATAGGTAAATTTTCCGAATTCATACCGGGAAGCATAGTGGGCCATGATGATGTCTAAAGCCCGTCGCTTGGCCTCGGGATCTTCCAAAAACACCGCCCGGCCGAACCCGATGACGCTTCGAAAGCCCATCCCCCATTTGCAGGCGGTATCGCCGGGCTTGACTTCCGTATCCACATCCATTTCAAAGCAGACCGGGTTGTGCTTGCGAAGCGTGTCGATCTTCTTTCCTTTTCCCGCAGAATGGAGATAGAGGGCATTGTCTGAAAACCCGAAACACATCGGCACCACATAGGGCATGCCGTTGTCGGCCATGGCCACCCGGCAGACCTCGGCCTGTTCTATGATATCGGCGATCTCCTCGGGACCGGTGATCTCTTTATCTTTTCGAATCATCTCAAGCCTTACAGTCGGCGGCATCGAAGTAATCGATCACCCCCTCCAGATGACGGGACACAAAGGTAGGCAGCATAAAAGAAGCGCGATGAATCCCAGGGTTATAGTAGCGAGTCTCAATGCCGGACCGGGCCGGCCGGTCGGGATCGAAGTCTTTCAGAGGACAGCGTTTTTTGGAAGCGAACCCGAAACTCCAGAGCCCGCCCGGATAGGTGAGATTCGAAAAGAGATAGATGTGAAGCTTTTCGAAAAAAGGACGCTGATTCAACAGCATGGGGCGTTGAATATCCTGATTATAAAAGGGGGACTCGGCCTGGGAGATCAGGATGCCTTCCTCCGTCAGGAGACGGGAGACCCCGCTGTAGAATTCTTTGTTGAAGAGCGGCGCCGCCGGACCGATGGGGTCGGTGGAATCCACCAGGATGACGTCAAAGCCTTCTTCGGTTTCGGCTACAAATTTGATTCCGTCTTCGATGCGCAGCTCCAATCGCGGATCATCCAGAGCGCGGCTCACCTCGGGCATATACTTCCGGCAGGCGTTGACCACCATTTCATCGATCTCCACCATCACCGCCCGCTCGACCCCGGGGTGGCGCAGCACCTCCCGAACGGTGCCGCCGTCTCCGCCGCCGATGACCAGCACCCGTCGCGGATTCGGATGCACAAACAGCGGCACATGGGCGATCATTTCATGGTAGATGAATTCGTCCCGTTCGGAGAGCATGACCAGACCGTCGTTCAGGAGCATAACCCCGTGATCAAAGGTTTGAACCACATCCACCTGCTGAAACCGGCTCTTCCCGGAAAACAGTGTTTTTTCGACTTTGAACCCCAACCGCATCGTGTGTCGGTGGGTTTCGGTCACCCAGAGGGACAGTGCGTCGCCGGTTTCCATTCAGTTTCTCTCCTCAAGCATGATTTCATAATTCAAAAAGCTGACGCTGTATCCGCAGTCGAATTCATACCAACTCTTGTCGGTCATCTGGTACCCGGCCACCTTTTTCTCCAGGGTATCGTGGGCCGGCAAGCACTCCTCATCCATGCTGGTGGTCAGGACCACGGAAAACCGACCGGGCCGGAAAGTAGAGATAACCCGCCCAAGGGTAACGGAATAATCGTGCTCGAAAATATTGGTTTCGAAACTCACATAAGAGCCCTGGTCCTGTGGCGTCACATGAATGGTATAGTAATCCGCCCCATGGACCCCGTTGACCGAATAGCCGCAGGGGGTGAAAAGAAATCCATCCGTCACCATGGGCCGGGGATAGAGATTGTCCAACCCGGTGCGCTGTTCCACCTGTCGCGCGGTGAGGAGGTCTGCGTTGCAAAACGGCGCCATCGCCCGGGAATCGAGATCATGCATCAGAATCTGCAGGGTGGCGTCTCCGGAAGGGGCCTCCCCGCCGTGGGAGGAATAGAAGACGTTGACATGATCGCGATTGGCCGGCCCCAATTTATAAAACTTGCCGGGAAAATACCGGGTCACCGTTTGAACATCCAACTCAAACCGGGACGGCTGCTCCTGGGGAAACATGAAGTTCTTCTGCTCGTAAAACACAAAAGCCACCTGGTCGGAACCCACGATATCGAGAATTTTCGGCAAGGCCTCCACCAGGACTGTTTTGCCGCAGGTGATCATGAGAATCCGATCATCCCACACGAACAGGCTCGACTCCGAGAGCAGATAGGCATCCACCGCCTCGGTGGAGACCTGGCTGAGGATGGCGGCCCGGCTGGCTTCCACCACCCGCCGCCAGCGTCCGTCTTCATTGGATCGAAGCCCCGGTTGAGGCGAAGCCAGGATGATTTCGAGCTTCTTTTCAGGCCCTTCAAACGGGTTGGCAATCACTTCCAACGCTTAATTCCTTCCATCAGCGATTGTCGTAATAGGTTTTAAGGCGGTCGTAGGCCGCATTGTAAATCTGCATGATCTCCTTGGATGTCTTCAGCTTTTCAGGATCATTGATGAACTTATCCGAATGGTACTTCTTGATCTCCCGATTCCGGGCGGACCGGACCTCTTGAAAGGAGGAGGGCGGCGTCAGCTGAAACACCGTTAGATCGTCCCGGACCTGCCGGGGGACCCCGAAATCTCCGCGGGCATAGGCGTGCGTCTGAAAACCGTCTTCATTTTCATCCCCCATGGAAAAACGGCCCGCTTCATCATAATCGGAATCCTCTCCGGGGACGAATCTTCCGAATCCACCCTCACTGCGAGGCAGTCTCGATCGGGCGATGCGATACAGCCGGCCCAATATATCCAGCATCTTACGGCTCTCCTTTTTGCATCTTTCTTTTTTTATAAACTTTAATGTTAGGGCATTCCATGGCGGATGTCCACCTTCATTTCACACCCTTTTTCGCTTTACAGCCCGTAAAGAAAGTCGACAGCGCATCCTGCCGTTTCTTCAATCGGGGAACGGCGCAATTCGTCTGATAGCAGGGGATTGGAAAATACGCCTCCGAATTACCCCCCTGGCATTCCGGTTGCAACATCCATGAACGGGGATTCGAGAGCACATCTTTTTCGAAGTCCCAATTACACCCAAACTCAGCGGCCGGTAGTCCTCCTTCAGGGGGAGGATGCCGGATCGTCCAACACAGGAGGTCAAGCAATGAAAAAATCGATTGTTTTTCTGATGATGATCGCCGTAATTCTGATCTGGTCTCTGGCGCCTACTGCACCCCCGGGTGCTGCGGAAAAACTGCGCTACAGCTGTTCCAACCAGATTCTGGAAGCCTTCGGGATGGATCGCGTCAATGCCTTTACAAAAGCCACCGGCATCGAAGTGGATGTGTATCCCTCCTCTTCCAAATCGGCGGTCTATCGGCTTATGAACGACTTCAGCGATCTGGCCGGCAGCATGCACGGACTCTACTACCGAGATCGGCAGAGCGGATATGTGGAAATCCCTTTTTGCAAAGACCCGCTGGCGGTGATCGTCAATGCTCGCAACCGGGTGGAAAATCTTTCCCAGGAAACGATTCGAGGGATCTTCAACAAAACCCTCACCAACTGGAAGGAGGTGGGCGGGCCGGAGCAGCCCATCATCGTAGTGGTTCCCGACCGGACCACCTCGGCCAACAAAAATTTCGCGGACATGGCCATGAGCCGCCGGGAAGTGCGCTACGATTATGTATCAGACAAATCGAGCGACGTGATCCAGGCAATCCAAAACATGAACTGGGGGATCTCCTTCATTACCCAGGCCTCGATTTCCGGTAAAAAGGGGGTCAAAACGGTTAAAGTGGACGGCGACACCATCTATGACGCCGACTATCCCTTCTTTCAGACCATGTATTACATCACCAAAGGAAAGCCGGCCGGGGCCGCCAAAGCGTTCATTGATTTCACCCTGTCCGATGAGGGGGTGACCATCATGAAAGAAAAGGGCATGATCCCCATCCGGAAATAGAAAAATTTCTTATTTTTTCTGCCCGTAGGTTTTGAATTTCTCAAGGACTCGGTCCATTTCCTCGCCGGGAATGAGCGGGGGCAGCCCCACGCACCGGGTCTGGTAATAGATTCGGGCGACGAATTCGATCTCTTCGGCCACCGCAAAGGCGGTGGCCAGATTCGGCCCCACGGCTACCAGGCCGTGGTTGGCCATGAGCAGGGCGTTGTAATCGCCGATGGTGTCGGCCACATTCCGGGCCAGTTCCTCGGTGCCGAAGGTGGCATAGGGGGCCACCGGCACCTTTTTTCCGGCAAACCCGACCAGATAGTGAACCGCGGGAATTTCCCACTGGAGGCAGGCCATGGTGGTGGCATAGGGGGAATGGGTGTGAACCACCGCCCCCACATCCGGTCTTTTTCGGTAGAGCGCCAGATGGAAGTTGAACTCGCTGGAGGGGGTTCGCTCCCCCTCGGCCACACGGCCGTCCTTCAGGTTCAAGACCGCCACATCATCAGGATATGTCGCTCCATAATCGATCCCGCTGGGGCTGATGGCCATCTTTTTTGCAGCCCGGTCCGCCACACTGAGATTTCCGCCGGTGCCGGAGGTCAACCCGGCGGCGACCATTTTCTTGCCGTATTCCACCACCGCGTTTCGTTCCGTCTCAAGTATCATCTGTTTTCTCTCTTTGGCTATGTCGGTTAAAAAGGGCCGTTTTGCAGACGGCTCAATCGTTTTCTTCGATCAGATTGGCGAGAATCAAACCATAAAACCCGCCGCCGGATGTGGCCTGGTACTGCCATCCCAAATGGGCGTGACATCCGGCACAGAGGGCATACCGCCAGCTGTATCCGCTGAACCAGGTGAATTCCAGGGTCGGCTGCCCCGCGTTGGCGCACCCCTCGGCTGCGGAAAAGCAGCCGATTTCAAACACGAATCCGGCCGGATTATTATATACGTGGCGATGCCGTCCGTGCATCTCGAACCGATACCGGGTATCGGTAACTTTGTGTCCGCAGGATCTGCACCGAATGGCTTTTCCGTCTTCATCCTCATCCGAGGTCTTTTCTTCATCCTCGATTTTGTCCAGCGTCTCCAGCTTTTTGTCGTCCACCACCTGAAAGGCCTTTAACGGGCCACCGGCAGGGGCGGACGGCGTATGGATGCTCGGCATGTTCATGGCTCCTTTCTCCCCCGGCTGTTCATCGGTTGACCATATCATTGTCTTTGGGTCAATGACAAAACTAAAATACAAACCTAAAAACGACGGAAGGAATTGCAATCTTTGCTTGATATTTTAATCGCCTATTGTGTATACTCGCAGAATTAAATAGGAAAATGTATTTTTTGATCCTTGTTTTCATTCACGAACGCCCGTTTTCAACCAACATCTTTCACACCGGGAGGTATAACATGAAAAAAACCCTTACGGGGATGGCCCTCTTGATGATCGCTATGCTGCTTATACCGGCCTTGGCCTTCGGCGCCAAATGGTGGCTCCTGGGAACCGTCAAAGGGGTGAACACCCAAGAAACCGTGGTGGCGCTGCGGCTGGTGCCCCAGGGAGAACCCGATGAAAATTTCGTGGTGGAAACCTCCGCCAACAAATTCGGTCAGTACGCCTTCTCCGACCCGGAAACAGGGCTCCCTCCCGCCGCCTATCGGTTGGTCGTGTATGTTCAATTCAACAAGGTCATGGAGGTGAGCCTGGACGGGATCAAACCCCACGGCCGGGTGCCGCCGATCACCCTGAAATTCTGAGCAAGTCGGGGCGGCCCCTCGCCGCTCCGATCGTTTCCCTTCCTGAATAGATGAACCCGAATCCGACTTGTGAATCGGCTCAGCGTTTTTATTTACCTTGATTTCTTCATTTTTGCATCTCGTCGCCGTGCTCATCACAAAG
>CAZNLT010000087.1:0-24347 GCA_964573705.1 uncultured Desulfobacterales bacterium | reverse complement strand
CGGTAGAACCTCTTGGGGTCCACCACCAGAGGTGGTGGTTTTATTTCATAATAACTAAAGCTTGGACAAATAAATACAGGTGGTTAAGAATTTTGATTGTTGTCAGGTTCGGGATCGGCCGCGGCCGAGTGGAATGCTTTTTAAAATCTGAATTCGGGGAGCATAAACGGCGCGGGATGCAGAACCAGAACACCTGCTGTCTGAAACAGTATTCAATCTCCATGTGAATACAAGAGATATCCGTATTTTTCAACCCTTACTTTTTCAACCATATTCTTTTTTTGAAAAAAACCATTCAACCCGAGTAGGTCTTTCATACGCAATACCAATGGGAATGGAATCACGATTCTCGATTACCGGCCGATGGACCGGAACACCCTCCGAGGGTTGGTGGACGACTACCGCGCCACCCGGGAACCCGACCGATGATCGGGGCGAACCGGAGCCGGGAACCGGAGCCCCTGAACTGCAATGGTTGACCGTTCGCGGGCCTTCAGAAATGGCGGCGTTGTAAGTATGGTTGGTTCTTCATAAGCATAGATATTTCCACATCCCTTTTGGAAACGGATGAAATACACCCTGTCGAGGAACGGCGGGTGATGAGTAAAAACGACCATGAGCGGTCCGGATCGGGGATTGGTCGCCTCAGGGACCGCTTGACATCAATGGGTTATCTATCTAAGATAGCTTAAAATATATGGATAGATCAGCCTTAGATTAAAGGATGGGAGAGGGGACATGATCCAGGCCAATATTTCGGAAGTGAAGAATCGTCTAAGCTATTACCTCAAATTGGTCAAAGGCGGAGAGCAAATCGAAATTTTGGACAGAAAAACACCTTTGGCCCGAATCATCCAGGTCTCGGACGCCCATGAAACGGGTGAAAAATCACCTGCCTGGATAAAGCAGGCCAGGGAACTGGGACTGGTTGACCCTCCTTCGAAAGGCCCGGTCGATCCCGAGCTCCTGGAGAAGGACCTTGCGCCCGGCACTGGACAGCGAAAACAATCCGGTGTTCTTCAGGCACTGCTTGAGGAAAGGCGGAGCAGGCGATGAAATTTTGGGATTCATCCGCTATTATTCCCCTGCTGGTTCCGGAACAGCAAAGCGATTCCTGTCTGGAAATCCTGAAGGGTGATCGGGATATTCTCCTCTGGTGTATGAGCCGGGTGAAGGTGATCAGCGCCCTGACTCGGCGGCTGCGTGAGAAGGCGCTGATATTCGATCAGTTTCAGGCTGCAAAAATGCGCTTTTATCAAATTCTGGAAAGCGCCTATCAAATAACAGCGATTGAAAAAGTCATGAACCGGGCGGTTCGTCTGCTGGAAGTTCATCCGCTTCGCACGGCCGATGCCTGTCAGTTGGCCTCGGGTCTCGTTGCTACCCAGGAAGATCCGACCTGATTGCCGATTATCTGCTTTGATGACCGTCTGAAAGAGGCGGCCATGAAAGAGGGGTTTGCCATAAATCCTTAAAATGGCCGGTCATCGCAACTGAGTTCCGGTCAGTCCTCGAATCCTCGGCGGCAGAAGCCCCCTGAGCGTATTGGAGGAAATCGACAATGGCCTGAAAACCATTCTAAGAAGTATATATATTATAACCTTTGCGTTTTGTGTGTTGCGCGAGTAAAAGAATTTTGGACCTGCCGCACAGCCTGAATTTTTTCAAACGACATGCCCGTTCTGTTTTTGACAACCAACGATTTGCAGAGTGACACGTCCATGCTGCCAGCGCACATTGCTCAAAACATCAGAAGACAAATCCTTTCCAAAATGTTAATTTTACCTATTGACTAGTTTGTAATTTTCTGACAAGAAAGACAGCAAGAAGTGTAAAGATATTTGCACTAGAAAGAGATGGATTATTTTGAAATGGCAAAACAGCCGAAAGGCTGTGACGCAAAGCTACGGGTCTAAAGTCGAATGACTATGATCGCCGGGTTGCCGAACCGAATCGCTGAAATAGAGAAAAAAGCGCTCGTGGGCAATTATAGCCGGGGCGCTTTTTTTTGTTCGGCCTCCTTCAGTTCCTGATCCTCCCGGACGGAAGCATATCAGGATGAAGCACAAGGTGTTTTGCCACCGAATCCATGAGGGGGTCGGTGTTTTTATAACCTTATTGTACAGGAGGCATTAATGGTAAAAAATTTCTTATTCTTTCTTTTAACTTTTGCTTTTGTTGCAGGGTTGAACTGCGTTTCCTTTGCCGAGGATTCGGTTCAAACTCCGAACGGTGCCATGCGTCCGACGATTCAGGTGCTGAATGGGGCGGTATCGGCTCCAGATCAGTATTGCGCGTTGGCGGCCATGGAAATGTACCGACGCGGCGGCAACGCAATCGATGCGGGGATCGCCGCCACCATCGTTTCCAAAGTCACCCAACACGCCCATGAAAGCTGGGGTGGTGAGACCCCGATCATGATTTATCATGCTCCCAGCGATACCAAGACCTTTGTTTCCGGTATCGGTCCGTCCCCGCAACTGGCAACCCTGGATTACTTCATGGAAACACATGGTGGAATCCCTACGGTGGACAGCGTTGATATTTCACCGGTTCCCGGGTCTCTGGCTGGCCTTGCACTGGCTCTTGAAAAATACGGCACCCTTCGCTTGAAAGATGTCATGGCCCCCGCCATCAAATTGGCCGAAGAGGGATTTCCCGTCTCTCCTATCCAAGCCATCTGGTTTCAGAATTATGTGGACACCTATTCAAAATGGCCTGACAGCCGACGGGTCTTTATGCCGGAGGGGAAGGTTCTGGAAGTAGGGGATATTTTCAAGCAGCCCGAGCAGGCAATGGTGATGAAGGCAATGGTGAAGGCGGAAAGGATGTTCCCGCACAACCGAAAATGGGGGATTCGAGCAGCTGTCAACTTCTTTTATAAAGGGCCGGTCGCCTTGGAAATTGACCGATTCATGAGAAATCTTCCCGATGTCGGACTGCCTGACAAGGGACTGCTGAGATACACGGACTTCGTGAAATTCATCAACGAAGTTCAGTTGGAGTATGAACCGCTGCATTCGACCTATACCGACTCCAGAGGGAATGTGTATGACTTGTATACGACGAACACCTTGACCCAGGCACCCGCCTTGCTGATGGCGCTGAACATTCTGGATGAATTTGACTTTGGTTCCATGGAACACCACAGCGTTGACTACCTCCATCTGCTCATCGAAACGGTCAAGGTAGTGATGGCCGACCGGTATACCTATTTCGGTGATCCCGATGTCGAATATGTTCCCCAGGAAGGCTTGATTTCCGAGGCGTATGCGGATGTTCGCCGTTCGCTTATTGATTTGAACCAGGCAGCGTCGTTTTTTGATCCGGGAGATCCCGAATCCTACCATGCGAAATTGAAAGGGAATTTGCCACTGGCTAAAGCAAAAGCGGTACCCAGTGATTGGGAGTCCAGTACCATTCAGCTGTCCACTATCGACAAATCCGGTAACATGTTCTGCACCACTTCCAGCAACAATATGGGCCCGAAATTCGGGGTGGTACCCGGACGGGTCGGCTTCTTTTTAAGCGGACGGATGCGAATGTTCTACACTGATCCGGAAAGCGCCAATCAGATCGGACCCTTCAAACGCCCCCGAATCACTCCTTGCCCGGTTCTTGTTTTTAAAAACGGAAAACCTTGGTTGAATCTTGGAACCCCGGGTGGAGATCAACAGGTTCAGACCATGCTTCAGGTGTTCCTGAATATCGTTGAATTCAATATGCCGCTGCAAAACAGCGTGGAGCAATACCGGTTCAGAAGTTTCGCCTTTCCCAAGGCGTTCTATCCCGGGGAAATCAACGAATACCAAGTCGGAATCGGCGATATGGCTTCCCCTTATGTAGTGAGTGGCCTCGAAGCCTTGGGCCATATCGTCCAAGTTGAAAACACCTGGAAAGAACCTTATGGCGGGGCGGCTTTAACCGCCCTTGAAAACGGCATCATCTCCGCCGGAGCAGATCCCCGTCGGGAGACTTATGCCTTGGGCTTTTAGAATTTAATACTTTGATTTTTTATGACTGATTGAATTTGACGGAGGTCGGGAAGTCGTTGCCCGGCCTCCGAACACATTTAGTTATAAATCTTAGGAGAAATTCACATGTGTAAAATTCGGTTTCGTTTTTGTATTGTTTTGATGGTGACCTTGGGATTATTTTTAACATTTTCCAGCGGATATGCAGCCGATTCAAAGAAGGTTCTGGTGGTCATGAGCTATGAGCCGGATTATCCCTGGGATATCGAAGTCAAAGAAGGAATTGATTCCGTTCTTAAAATCCCCGATTATGAGGTGACCTATTTCTACATGAACACCAAGCAAAATCTCGCGGGGTCAAAAGAGATGGGAAAAGAGGCTTATGCCCTCTATCAGGAATTGCAGCCGGACGGCGTAATTGCCATGGATGATAACGCACAGACGGATTTCGTCCTCCCGTTTCTTAAAGGCAAGAACGTGCCGGTCATCTTCGGAGGGGTGAACGAGGAACCGGAGGCCCATGGATATCCCGCCTCGAACGTGACCGGCATCCTGGACCGGTTTCATCTCAGCGAATCGATTTCCTTTGCCCAGGAATTAGTGCCGGGAATTAGAACCGTCGGGTTCATCATGAAAGACAGTCCAACGGCGAGATTTCTTAAGATGCAGATCGATAATGAAGCCAACGAGTATCCGGCTGAAAAGGTGACTGTGAAGATGCCCTCTACCGTAAAGGAAGCCCTGTTTATGACCGAAGAATATAAGAAGGAAGGCTGCGATCTTTTGTTTGTCGCGGTCCTGTCGGGGATCATCGATGAAGAAGGTAGCCCGCTGTCGGAAAAGCAGGCTGTCCAAACGGTTGCAAAAGCGTTCGGTGGGCCGACCATCACCAATCTCGCACAGAATGTAAAAAATGGTACCCTGTGTGCCGTTGTTAAAACCGGACAGGAGCAAGGCTCAGTGGCCGCCGAAATGTTGGTCAAGGTGTTTGACGGAACCTCCATCTCCCAGATCCCTATTGTCCGCAACCGGCATGGCAAACGGATGATCAATGCCACCGTTCTGAAGGAATTGGGTATTAAGCCGCAACCCATGGCCCTGAGGGGGGTGCAACTGGTCAAAAGCGAGTAATCCGTCCCGGTATGACATGCATGCCCATCCCGAAGTTTTCTATAAATTCAGCCGCCAGTTTTTTGAATGAGGGACGGACGAGGAATCCAATGGAAGCAGAAAAAGTGAGGAAACCGTAAACGTAATGAAAAAATTATACCTGTTTTCTACTAAAAATGTTACCAAAAAGCTGCTTTTGGCGAACGGGGCGGTCTGTGTGGCATTCGGGGCCACTCTCATAGCGGTGATTTTGTCCCTCGGGCAAATAGAGGCGGTATTAACGACTGCCCTGGAGGAACAATCCCAACAGGTCGTCGAAAATGCACATGTCAGCGGAGAACTCACCCGGATTATCGGAGAACTGAATCTATTGGTGACCACTTTTTTCGGACACCAATCGTTTCTGGATGAGAAGGGGGGGCGGCTTTCCAGACAGGTCCATCAGTTGGCTGTCGATAAAGCCCATTCCCAATTCAGTGACCCGCTGACCGCATTGAACCAAAGCCTTTCAGAGGTGATTCAATCATGCCAGACGGTCAATACTGTGCATGGTGAAATCCAAAAAATATATATCGCATTTGAATCGAATCTAACCGCCCTTGGAGAGACCATCTCGGAGAAAATGATTGAACAGGTCAGCGAAGGCAAGGACGTATCGAATTTGGAGCAGTTGAGTTATCTTGTCTCCGGTTACAATGAAACCCATCTTCAGGTTAAAATCCGCCTTGCGGAACTGGGGTTGGAGTTTTTTAAGTCGCCGCTGGAAGAGGAGGAGAACCACCCCATTCTAACGCTGCTCGGCAATCTCAGTCTGCGGCTTCGCTCTCTTTCCGCTTCATATGCTGAAATTGCCCGCCACGGTGAGGATTTGCGGGCCATCGTGGAGCAAGAGCGGGCGGCAATTTTCCGTTTCCATGAAACCGCTGCCAATCTGGCTCAGGTTCTTGACTCGCTAAACGCGCAAAAGGAGAACCTGCTGTCGCTGCTGGCGGATATTGACCGCCAAATTGCCGTTTCTTCCGAAGATGCGGCCAGCGCTACTCAAGCTCAAATCACCTTTTCCACTTGGCTATGCGTTGCCATATTTGTATTTACCCTTTTCATTGTATTTTTCTCATTCTTTCTCAGCGGCATGCTGGCCAAAACGCTGAAGCGGGCGATTCGAGGGCTTCAAAGTTCGTTCCAGCAGGTGGCGGACGCATCCACCCATCTCCTGGCGGCCAGCCAGTCGTTATCTGAAGGTTCATCTCAGCAGGCCGCAGCCGTGGAGGAATCCTCCTCATCTCTAGAGGAAATGTCTTCGATGACCCGCCAGAATGCCGGCAATGCCCATACTGCCAAGGCGAAAACCCGGGAGGCATTACAGATCGTTCAGACGGTCGATAAGCACATGTTCGACATGGTTCAGGCGATGGAGGATATCGGCCGATCGAGCGAAGAAACCCGGAAAATCATCAAGACCATCGATGAAATTGCATTCCAAACCAACCTGCTTGCATTGAATGCGGCGGTAGAGGCCGCCCGTGCGGGTGAAGCCGGCGCAGGATTTGCCGTTGTTGCCGACGAGGTGCGGAATTTGGCCCTAAGAGCCGCCGATGCGGCCAAAAATACCGCTTCTCTCATCGACAACACCATCGACGCGGTAAAAAACGGGCAAAATCTTACCGTGTCCACCCGGGATGCATTCGAAACCAATAAGGAGATTTCGGATGAGGTGGGGCGGTTGATCGATCAGATCGCAGCTGCATCGGATGAGCAGGCTCAGGGAATTGAACAGGTCAACCGGGCGGTTTCGGAAATGGACAAGGTGGTTCAGCACAACGCCGCCAATGCCGAAGAATCGGCCTCTGCGGCGGAAGAGATGCGGAATCAGGCAGATCAGGTCGAAATCATTGTCGGAGAAATGATCCGGCTGGTGGGAGGAAAAGAGAATCACTTTCAAAAATTGGAGAAGGGGAATGACTGGTTTCTTGAGGAGCTTCCGGCAGAAAATTTGAGACGGAGTTCAACGGCTTTGGAAGTACTGCCTTCCCGCTGAAAAACGATGCCGGTTTAAATTTCGTAGATGAGTGGGCAAGAGGTTTATGTCACCATTGGTTACCCGCCGCATTTTCCGGGATGCATTCATCCGTTTATATTGTGCAGGCACTCCCGGCCAATGCTTTTTTTCCGAGCAACGGCCAGGACTTTTTAGAAGAATCGCCGATCATAGTCCCGGATGATTACAAAAGAAAGGTTTAACATGACAGGTGAATTGAAAAGGTCGAATTATTCTTCAGAAAACCATCAAGTGAAAGAGACGAAATACCTCACTTTCTCGCTGAACGGTGCCGGCTATGGAGTCCATATCCTTAAAGTCAGGGAAATCATCGGAATGATGCCGATCACTCAGGTGCCTCAGACACCCGGTTTTGTTCGAGGCGTGATTAACCTTCGCGGTAAGATCATTCCGGTGATCGATTTGCGGATGCGATTCGGGATTTCCATTAAGGAAACCACTGATCGCAGCTGTATTATTGTCATGGAAATTGAAGCGGTTGAAGATCGACTCCAGATTGGGGTCATTGTGGACGCGGTATCCGATGTTATTTCACTGAAGGAAGGAGATATCGAAAGAGATCTCTCTATGGGATTTAAATTGAAATCAGATATAGTTCTCGGTGTGGCAAAACTGAAAGATGGAATTAAAATTTTGCTCGATGTGGACGGAATCCTAACTTCAGCGGAAACATCCTTCCTTAGCAAAGCGGCATAGTTTGAGGAACAAAAACGAGAGAAGAACAGAGCCTCAAAAAGAGGCCCTGTCGAGAGAGATAATCATGATATTATTTCTGACTGGAAAAGGGGTCGGACATCAACCTGGACAATATCGACCCGTTGATCCGGGAGATTATGGATCAGCAATAATCAAAAAAGCCCGCCCCGGTTAAAGGGCAGGCTATACATAGGGTGTTGTAAGTTGAATTATAATACCGGTATGGCGCCGTTCAAGGGGCTTCGGAATTTTTTTTACCGGAATCGGCCGAGTGCATTCGGTAAAAGAAAGAAATCAGCGCCCCAGGGGGGGCGGGGCGCTGATCGGATCGGAAGCAGGGGCGGACCTTACTTCCGAAAAGCACAATACCAAATGGATTGTGAATTGTGCTGTTTTGAGTGTCAGGTTATTCCTTATTTTTCTCTGGGTCAATCAGGGGAAGTAGGAAAATGGCCTTCGAAAAACCCTATTTTTTTTGCCGTTGATCCTTTTTCTCCGTTCATCAGGTGTTGATCACCCATGGGTATCGGCTTTTATCCCTGTTTTCCCGAAGCGGTTCGCTCCAAAGTGGCTTCATACAGATAGGGGTATAACTGCTTCAGGCATTTCGGACAAATACTGTGGCTAATCTTTACCGAAGGAAATTTTTGTAAAAAATACAAATCCTGAAGCCACTCCCCATCCTCCGTTCTCACTTTCTGACAATTGGCGCAGACCGTAAGAATTTCCTCTTTGGATGATTTTTTCTTATACATTGAGCCTCCTCCTTCCGGCGATGATTTGAAGTCGTCTTCAATTTGCCACATCGGCGGAGGCATGTAAATCAGGGTGAACCGGATTTTTACCTTCGGAATACCCTATATGGGTAGGAGGCTTTTCGCCCTGTGTCCTATAAAGCGGCCTTATAATGGTAGCAATCTATAAAATGCCTGCGCACCGGGGATTATCCATCCGAGCCGATCTTTTTTTTTAATATCTTTTCGGTCTGTTCCACGGCATGAAGCCACTGGGCCATTTCGGAGGTAAGGGGGATATTTCGGTTTTTCCACCGGGTCGGGGGATGAGAGGCGGTCCGGGCAGGAGCTGCCGGAATCCGGTCGAGCCAGATCAGATACAGGTATATGACGCCGTCTATTTCGATCATGTCGTGAAATTCCGACTCGGTGAGGGCGAGCCGCTCTGACAATTCGCCCTGGACCAGGTCCGCTTTCTGCCGGGCGATCAGGTCCATGACCGTTGCGTCGAAATGCTCGCGTTTCATGCCGCTGGCCCTTCGCAATCGATCGATTCGCTGACGATGCGGATTATCCATTTTTCCGGCGGCATCTCGCAGCGTTTTTTCGGATTTCTGATTTTTTTTATGTTCACCTCTGCAAAAATTTAACCCGAGGTGTTTCAAATGAGAAAGTCCAACCATTTTTGCCGCCGCTCCTTAGCTGTTCGGAATATTAGAATCAAGCTGATTCCCTTTTTCATTTCCAATCATCAAGATTTTGAAGAAATTCATGCAACTGATGATGATAAAAAAACACTGGTTCGTGAAGAATTGAACCTGCATTTTGCGATGCTTTCTTTGTTTTCCTAAGAAATATTAATGATTTACTTGTGAACTTCATCTGCTCCAATTCCTGAAGATCTGTTTAGAGAAAAATTTCTGCGCCGGTGTTTTGCCCCGAATCTGTCCATCAAACCGCCCCGCCAAAGCGCCCATCCGAACCGTCCACCAAATGGTATGGATGATTTCGCCAGTCCAAAAGCCGTCTTATGAATCAGATTCGGCCTTCCATTGCAAGAGACGTTTTCGGCTTCTACTGAACTAGTGGTAGCAAATTTTACACCAGATCGAGGAAACCGAAGGAATGAGATATGAGAGTTGAACCAAAAGGCTCCGCCCGAGTCCGATCGGGCGGAGAAGGTTTGGAGAAGGAGGTATTTCCACCTGATTTCGCCTGCTTGAATCCATTCGGCCATATCCGAAAGAAAGGCAGGGTATTCATCCATGTGGTCGGAGACGATAAACCCCTGCATGGTGAGTCGTTTGGTGATCACATTGAAAAGATTGCCGGGTCCGCAGGGGGATTCCTCGGCATTGTATTGGGAGATCAGCCCGCACATGACCACCCGACCGGCAGCCTTTGATTTTGGCCACCTGGCAGACCACCGAACTCACCGCCCCGGCCGCGGCCGAGACAAAGACGGTATCGCCCTCCGCGGGACGGCCGAACTTCAGAAGACCGGTGTAGCCGGTCATGCCGGTCATGCCGACCACCCCCAGAAAGGCCTGAATGGGTGCGACGTCGGGATCGATTCGGGTCAGATCTCCGCCGTCGGACACATAGTATTCCCGCCATCCTTTTGGCGCCCAGAACATAGGCGCCGACTTCCAACGGACCGTTTTCGGAGCGGACGACCTGCCCCACACATCCGCCGTCCAGCGGTTGGCCGACCTGGAAGGGTTCCACATAGCTTTTTCCTTCGCGCATTCGGGCCCGCATATAGGGGTTCACCGACATGAAAATGTTTCTCACCAGCACTTCCCCTGATTCGGGTTGGGGAATCGGGGTTTCCATCAGTTTGAAGTGGTCCTCCGTCGGCATCCCTTTGGGACGGCTTTTCAGATGAATTTCTCTGTTTCCGGTATTTTCCGGCATGGGGTCACTCCTTTCGGAATTATAAGAGAAAGAAGGCGATCTCTTTTTTTTTTCGTCATCGTGGTTATAGGTATGGGATGATAATGCCATTTTCAGCGAATGATGAACATTCGAATTCGGCAATCCAAATTAATTTACCAGGAGAGGTGAGATATATGTGGGAATATTCAGATAAGGTTAAGGAGCATTTCCTTAACCCGAAAAACGTCGGGGAAATCGAGGATGCCAGCGCGGTCGGGGAGGTCGGTTCCATGGCCTGCGGAGACGCTCTGAAGCTCTTTCTCAAGTTGGATGAAAATGAACGGATCACGGATGTGAAGTTCAAGACCTTCGGCTGCGCCAGCGCCATCGCTTCTTCCTCGGCCCTGACCGAAATGCTCAAGGGCAAAACCCTGGCCGAGGCAGAGAAGATTACCAACCAGGATATTGTGGACTTTCTCGGGGGACTTCCCAAAGAAAAGATGCACTGTTCGGTCATGGGGCAGGAGGCCCTGGAAAAGGCCATCGCCTGCTACCGGGGAACCCCGGTGGAAGAAAAAGAGGGGGAGGTGGTCTGCGAATGCTTCGGGGTTACCGATTCGGAAATCAAGAAAGCCCTGACCCGGCACCAGCTCAAAGCGGTCGAGGATGTCACCAACTACATCAAGGCGGGCGGCGGCTGCGGCAAATGCCACGACCGGATCGAGGCCCTGATTCAGGAATACGGCGCTCCCGCGCCGGTTGAAAAGACGGCGCCCCGAAAGCTGAGTAATATCCAGAAAATTAAACTGATCGAAGAAACCCTCGAGCGGGAAGTCAAACCGGCCCTGAAAAAAGACAGCGGAGATATCGAACTGGTGGATGTGGACGGAAACCGGGTGCAGGTAAAACTCAAAGGCACCTGTGCAAGCTGCAAGTCGGCCAATGTGACGCTGAAGGACTTCGTTGAAAAGAAACTGAGGGAATTCGTGGTTCCGGACCTGGTGGTCGAGGAGGTGCAGGAATGAAAGACATCATCTATTTCGACAACAATGCCACGACCCGGGTGGCCCCGGAAGTGGTGGATGAGATGCTCCCCCTTCTGCGGGAGCAATACGGCAACCCCTCCAGCATGTACGGGTTCGCCCGTCAGGCCGGAATGAAGGTCAAGGAGGCCCGCTCCCGGGTGGCCGATCTGCTGGGGGCGTCGCCGGAAGAGATCGTTTTTACCAGCTGCGGCACCGAAAGCGACAGCACCGCCATCTGGGCGGCCCTGAGATCCTACCCCGACAAGAAGCACATCGTCACCACCCGGGTGGAGCATTCCGCCATCAAAAACCTGGGCGAATACCTTGCCCGCAACGGATACCGCACCACCTTCGTGCCGGTGGATGAAAAGGGCCGGCTGGACCTCGATTATCTTTACAAACACCTCACCCATGACACCGCTCTGGTCAGCGTCATGTGGGCCAACAACGAAACCGGCGTCATTTTTCCGGTGGAAGAGATCGCCCGGGAGGTGACCTCCCGCGGCATCGTATTCCACACCGATGCGGTCCAGGCGGTGGGCAAGATCCCCATCAATCTCAAAAACAGTGCCATCGACATGCTCTCCCTCTCCGGCCATAAGCTTCACGGCCCCAAGGGAGTGGGGGCGTTGTATGTTCGAAAGGGGACCAAGTTTTCCCCCTTCATGGTCGGCGGACACCAGGAATCGGGTCGGCGGGGCGGCACCGAAAATGTGGCCTCCATCGTGGGAATGGGCAAGGCGGCGGAATCAGCCGGCGCCCATCTGGAAGAGGAGAACACCCGGGTCCGGGAGCTTCGGGACCGGCTGGAGGCCGGGTTGCTGGAGCGGGTCCCCAATTGCATGATCAACGGGAGCCCGGAAAACCGGCTGCCCAATACCACTAACATCTCTTTCGAATATGTAGAAGGGGAAGCCATTCTGCTGATGCTGGATGAGCTGGGGGTCTGCGCCTCTTCCGGATCGGCCTGCACCTCCGGCTCTTTGGAGCCTTCCCATGTCATGCGGGCCATGGGGGTGCCGTTTACCGCGGCCCACGGCTCCGTTCGCTTCAGCCTCAGTATCTACAATACCCGGGAAGAGGTCGACTTCGTGCTCGAGGAATTGCCCCCTCTCATCGCCCGGCTCAGGGAAATGTCCCCCTATTGGGTGAAGGCACGGGCCTGCTAAAGGTATTCAAGGCTTCGGGTATTCTCAGAAGAACATCAGGAGGATTCCGGCAGGAGGACTCGAATGGATACACAAAACAAACATCACGACAGAAGCTGCAAGACCGATGTGATCGCCCATATGAAGTACCGGGAACAGCTCCCGAGTATCGTGGAGGAGATCATT
Organism: uncultured Desulfobacterales bacterium; assembly: GCA_964573705.1. Lineage (GTDB taxonomy): Bacteria > Desulfobacterota > Desulfobacteria > Desulfobacterales > Desulfococcaceae > JAABSQ01. The sequence goes on along the minus strand of CAZNLT010000087.1, from coordinate 11,537 downwards.
CGGGGGTGTGAGCAGAATACCTGTCCACACCACATCGCTTACGAACCGATTCCCTCCCGGGAGGCGGTCATCGACATTATTTATCAACTCCGGGAGGTGCTTTTCCCCGGCTATTTCACCCGGGAGAAACTCGATCCGGTCAACCTCAGATACAGCATGGGCCGATCGGTGTCGGTGCTTTTCGATAAACTGTCGGTTCAGATCGGCCACAGCATCCGCCATGACTGCTTTCGGTATGAACAGGCATGCCAGGACTGTGAAGATCGCGGCCATGAACTGACCCTGGAACTGATGCAGTCCATACCCGCCATTCAGCGGGTTCTGGCCAGGGATGTGGCGGCTTTCTATGACGGTGATCCGGCGGCCAAGAACTTTGATGAAATCATCTTCAGTTATCCGGGTATTTTCGCTATCGCGGTCTACCGGGTGGCCCACCGGCTTCTGGAACTGGGGGTGCCGTTTCTGCCTCGCATCATGACCGAATATGCCCATAATATTACCGGGATCGACATTCATCCCGGGGCCCAAATCGGCGAGCGTTTCGTGATCGACCACGGCACCGGCGTGGTGATCGGCGAAACCACCGAAATCGGAAAGAACGTCCGCATCTACCAGGGGGTGACCCTGGGAGCGCTTTCTCTTCCCAGAGACGCCGGGGAGCAGCTGCGGGGGCACAAACGCCATCCCACCATCGAAGATGACGTCATTATCTACTCCGGGGCCACCATCCTGGGCGGAGATACCGTCATCGGGCAACGGTCGGTCATCGGCGGCAATGTCTGGATCACCAAATCGATTCCGCCCAACACCAAGGTGTTTATGGAAACCCCCAAGCTCGTCTACCGCTAAGTTATATGAGGTGACATATGCACACTTACAGCAACATGCAGCATACCATCGGCAACACCCCCCTGGTCCGGTTGAATCGCATCGCAGCCGATCTGGATGCAGAAGTCCTGGCCAAGCTGGAGTTTTTCAATCCCCTGGGCAGCGTCAAGGACCGGATCGCCGCCTCCATGATCGATGCGGCCGAAAAAGCGGGCAAAATCGGCCCCGATACCCTGATCGTGGAGCCCACCAGCGGCAACACCGGCATCGCCTTGGCCTTCATCTGTGCGGCCAAGGGATACCGGCTTCGCCTGACCATGCCGGAAACCATGAGCGTCGAGCGTCGCAAGCTGTTGAAGCATCTGGGGGCGGAACTGGTGCTGACCCCCGGGGACCAAGGGATGAAAGGCGCCATTGAACGATCCAAACAACTCCTGTCCGAAGGGGACAACGTCTTCATGCCCGACCAGTTCAACAACCCAGCCAACCCCAAGGTTCACAGGGAAACCACCGCAGAAGAAATCTGGGCGGATACCGACGGCCAGATTGATATATTCGTGGCGGGGGTGGGGACCGGCGGCACCGTCACCGGGGTGGCCCAGGTGCTCAAGGAGCGGCGGCCGGAGGTGCGGATTGTGGCGGTGGAGCCCGAGGGTTCTCCGGTGCTGTCGGGGGGATCACCCGGCCCGCACAAAATTCAGGGGATCGGGGCCGGATTCGTGCCCGGGGTTCTGGACCAGAATCTGATCGATCGGGTCGTCAAGGTCGGAAATGAGGAAGCCTTCGATACCGCCCGAAAGCTGGCCAGGATGGAGGGCATCCTCTGCGGCATCTCATCGGGCGCGGCGGTGGCCGCGGTCCGCCGTCTGGCGGAGATGGAGGACATCAAGGGAAAGCGGGTGGTGGTGATTCTGGCGAGCACCGGGGAGCGGTATATCAGTACGCCGTTGTTTGAGGAGTAAATTTCATTTTTAAGTTGAATTCGGGCCTGCCATAGTTGATTTGCCCGAGAAAGAGGCGCTTGTTGGCGTAATGGAGTCGAACAGGAAGAGGGGTTCAGGAGATTTTCAGTATTCTCTTGAATTCTTGGATGTTCAGGACCGATACCTTCGGAAAGTCAATCGACTTCAGGATATTAAAATCCGCATCTTCGCTAACCAAATGATCTGCATTGCCTGAAATCGCGCAATCTACAAATTTATCGTCATCAGGATCTTGGATGATCAAATTCCAGTAAAAATTTGGTGTAATTTCATGCACATTGGGGAGAACGTCCAATGTGCCCAATAATAGTTTAGCAGCGCTGGTGCTGTATTTTTTCTCAAGAATTTCTTGATATTCTAAAAGGATATCATTGGTCGCCAGCAGGTCGAAACGCTCGGATTGTAAGGCTTGAAAAATCCAGTGATACTTTGACTTGGGACTTACAGAGACCAAAATCACATTCGTATTTATTACCAGCCTCATGATAATTCTTTTAGCCACTTATCCATATCGCTGTCTTTCAACTTTTTCTCATTCCAAATTCTTTCGGTTTCAGAGAAAAGCCTTTGCGAAAAATAATCGCCTAAAATTCGCTTGATATCCTTTAATTCCTGATCTGAAATATCCATAGAAAAAAGTTTGAGAAGTTCCAGTTGGAGATCGGTCAATTTGGTGGCGTGCTTCATTTTTTCGAAATCCTTATTTTTATATGGTCGGCTTTTCTTTCTATTTCGGCTTTCCTTCTTTTAATAAATGAATTATCAAGGATCTTGAGCGTATTTTCAAGAGTGAAAAGTCCTGCTTTATCGGGCGGAGGATATTTTTAATCACTTTAAGGTACCGATCGCAACAGGAATAACATGATCCTGACCATTCTTCTGTCCATTATCGGCGCGATCATCGGCGGTGCCCTTTGGCATGAGGGCGGTGCAGCCATGGGCTTGCTCCTGGGATGCCTGGCGGCCGTGGTGGTCAATCTCAAACATCGGGTGATGCGTCTGGAACAGCGGATCGACCGCCTGACGGCCCTTCAGGCGGCGAGAAGCGAACCCGGTCGGACACCGGGCGTCGCTTCGGAGCCGGAGCCGGAAACCGAACCCGTCCGGCCGCCCGCTTCTTCCGCCGCGGAGGGGCCCGCTTCTCCCCATCCCGAATCTTCCGCATCCGAACCCAAGCCCCCATCCCCGGAACCGCCCCCTTTGCCTTGGGAAAGATCCGAATCGCCCCGAACCATTCCTCTGAAGCGGCAGGAAAAAAAGACCTCCGCCCATGAGAATGCCGAAACAGCCGCTTCCGCAACGGAGCCGGGGGACGATCTCGGGGCCCGAATCACGGGCGCCGTTCGAGACTTCTTCACCGGCGGCAACCTGGTGGTGCGCATCGGGGTGGTCATCCTTTTTTTCGGGGTCGCGTTTTTGCTCAAGTTCATCGCGGAAAGAACCGTCTTTCCCATCGAATTCCGACTGGCCGGGGTGGCAGTGGGCGCCATCGGACTGCTGTTTCTGGGATGGCGCCTGCGGCATTCACGGCCCGGCTATGGTCTCATCCTTCAGGGCGGGTCCGTCGGGATGTTGTATCTCACCCTGTTTGCAGCGGCCCGGCTTTACAGTTTAATACCCTTGCCCCTGACATTCGGGTTGATGGTGGGCCTGGTGGTGCTTTCGGGGGCTCTGGCGGTGCTTCAGGACGCCAAAAGCCTGGCCGCTTTCGCCGCAGCCGGCGGGTTTCTGGCGCCGGTGCTCACCTCCACCGGCCGGGGCAGCCATGTCATGCTTTTTTCCTACTACGCCCTTCTCAACGCGGGGATTCTTCAGGTGGCCTGGTTCAAGGCCTGGCGGCCGCTCAATCTTCTCGGATTCATCTTCACCTTCGTCATCGGCGCCGGATGGGGGTACCGATATTACCGACCGGAATACTTCACCACCACCGAACCGTTTCTGATTCTGTTCTTTCTCTTTTTCGTGGCCATTTCCGTTCTCTTCGCCTTTCGCCAACCTCCCCGGCTCAAGGGATATGTGGACGGCACCCTGGTTTTCGGGCTTCCCATTGTGGTGTTCGCCCTTCAGGTTCGACTGGTAAAAGATTTCGAATACGGCCTGGCCGTCAGCGCCCTGACCCTGAGCGGTTTTTACATCCTCCTGGCGACGCTTCTCTGGCGGCGGACGGCGGAGGGCATGCGGATGCTGACCGAGGCCTTTCTGGCTCTGGGGGTGGTCTTCGGCAGTCTGGCCGTTCCGCTGGCTCTGGACGGCCGGTGGACCGCGGCCGCGTGGTCTCTGGAGGGGGCGGCCCTGGTCTGGGTGGGGGTGCGTCAGAAACGGACAGCGGCTCGAATTTTCGGGCTTTTCCTGCAATGGGGGGCAGGTGCGGCTTTTTGGGCATCCACCTGGATGACCTTTCCGTTTACCACCGGAAGAATACCGGTGGTAAACGGGCTCTTTCTGGGGGCGCTGGCGGTGGCTTCGGCCGGTCTCTTTTCCGCCTGGTACCTGGAACGGCATCAAGAATCCCTGCGCAAATGGGAACGCGGTTTTCATTGGGTGATGCTGGTCTGGGGGCTGCTCTGGTGGATCGGGGCGGGCATCCATGAGATTCGCCTTTACGCACCGGTACCGGACCGGGTGACGGCGGGGCTGCTGTTTGCAGCCTTCAGCGCCGCGGCCATGGGGCGGATCTCCGGGGGACTGAATTGGCGGGGAATCGGGTACCCGCCCATGGCCCTGCTTCCGGTCATGGGACTGATCGCTATGGAACGGTTTTCGGACGGTCCCGCCGTCCATCTCTTCGCCCGATGGCATGTGCTTGCCTGGGCCGCGGCATTCGCGGCCCACTATGATCTGCTGAGGCGGTTTGAAAGGCGGTGGCCGTCGGAAGCGGTTCGCATCTGGCACCTGGGCGGTCTTCTGCTGGGGGTTTTTCTGCTGACCTGGGAGGCGGCCTGGTGGGTTCACCGGTGGGTGGCCGGGGCCGACACCTGGCGGTTCATTCTCTGGAGCGCTGTTCCGGGCGCGGCGGTGCTGCTGCTCCTGGCCCGGGGCGAGCGGATTTCCTGGCCGGTGGGCCGGTTTTCAAGGGAGTATCTGTTGATCGGTCCGGGAATGCTTTGTCTGTTTCTCTGGCTGTGGGAATTCAGGGCCGCCATCCATTCCGGCAATCCCCGGCCGCTGCCCTATTTCCCGGTGCTCAATCCTCTGGATGCAGCCCAGATGTTCGGCTTTGCGGTCCTGTTCCGGTGGCTCTTGAATGCACGGGTCCGGAAAAACTTGAAGCTGTCCGACTCGGCGGTCCGCTTCCTCTATTTCGCGGTTTCATCGGCCGTTTTTTTCTGGCTCAACGGGCTGACCGCCCGCACGGTTCACTACTGGGGCGGGGTGCCGTTCACCGCCCGGGCCCTGTTTGAATCGGTGTTGTTCCAGGCCGCCCTATCCATTCTTTGGGCCCTCACCGCCTTCGGCGTGATGGCCGTTTCCGCCCGAAAGGGGAGCCGAACGGTCTGGTTCGCCGGAGCGGTCCTGCTGGGGTGCGAGGTGCTGAAACTGTTTGCGGTGGACCTGGACGGCAGCGGAACCATCGCCCGAATCGTTTCTTTTCTGGCGGTGGGCGGGCTGATGCTGGTGATCGGCTACGTGTCGCCCCTGCCGCCCCGAAAGGAAGACTCAGGATCGGCGGCCTCCCAAGCCGGGAGTGAATCATCATGAAGTGCAACGCATTCCTTTCTCTTCTTGCAGCCCTTCTTTGGGCCGCATCGGCCTTTTCGGCGTTTGCCGCGAATCCGTCTCTGGAGGATTTCGCCTTCGGCCTGGTCCTGGAGCCGGAGGGCCCCGGCGCCGTCTATCAAGTGACCCCGCCGGAAGCGGTCTACCGGAGGGTCACCCGGCCGGACCTGGGGGATATTCGGGTGTTCAACGCGAATGGAGAGCCGGTCCCCCACGCGCTGCGCCGGCCGGACCCCTCCAACGCCGGGGAAGAACCGCCATGGGTTTCCCTTCCCTTTTTTCCTCTTTTTCAGGCCCCGTCCGAGGACGGCGGGGAGGTGTGGCTTCAAATCATTACCGACGATACCGGAGCCATCCTCCGCACCCGGCCCGATAACCGGGGCGAAGCGGACATTCCCCATGCCTATCTGGTGGATGCCGGCGCCCTGGCGGGGCCTTCGAGTGTACTTCGGTTGGATTGGACCCAGTCCGGCGACAGCCTGGTCGCCCGGGTGTCGGTGTCCGCCGGCCGGGACCTCGACGAGTGGGTCACCCTGGTACCTTCGACCACCCTGGTTCGCCTTCGGTACGGGGATCACCGGTTGAGCCGGCAAACCATTCAACTGCCTCGGCCCCAAGCCAGATACCTTCGCATCTCCTGGCCCGAAGCGGCCCGTTCGGCTCGAATCACCGCCGTGGAGGCCCGGGGGCTTTCGAAGCCCGGCCGCTCGGCCAGGCGACATGTTGAAATTACCGGGCATTCCACGGAAGCGGATAAACCCGCTTTTGAATTCGACGCCGAGGGTCGGTTTCCCGCGGACGAGGTGACGGTACTCCTGGCGGAATCCAACAGCCTGATCCAGGGCGCGCTGTTTTCCCGTCCCCGTGAAGAAGCCGAATGGCGGTTTCGGGGTCGGGGCCTCTTTTATCACCTGGTGGTGGAAGATACGGAACTGGTCGGTGATCCGGTGTCGATTCCCATCGTTTCGGATCGCTATTGGCGGCTGGAAATCGAGTCCGAAGACTCCGGATTGGGCGGAAGCCCCCCGGTCTTGAAACTGGGGTATATTCCCCATGAACTCCTCTTCCTGGCCCGGGGTGCGGAGCCCTTTACCCTGGCCTTCGGGAGTTATCGAGCCGAACCCCCCGCGGCCCCCGCCAACCCTCTGCTTCAGATAGTCAACCGGAAGGATCGGGGCGGATTGATTCAGCGGGCCTCGACCGGGGACATCGTTCCCCTGGCCGGAGCGGATGGACTGATTCCGCCGCCGCCGCCAATTCCCTGGAAGCGGTATCTGCTCTGGGGGGTCCTGATCCTGGGGGTTGCAGCCGTGGGCTGGATGGCCCGGGGGTTGTACCGGCAGATGCAATCGACCTCGAACGGGGATTCCGATCCCCCCGGGTAAAACCTGTGTCCTTCCGCCGGTGCGATTCTTTTCTTGACGCGTTTCATACTTCCTGATTAGTATTTTCGGCGAGGATCACCGTTCGGGGTGGCCTGCCTTATTGTAGCCAGGTTTGGCCAGGCTTGGCCGAAACGATGATCGGGGCCGTATTTTTGAATTCGATCGGACGATAAGGGGCGTGCGAAGCATTTTGGAATAACCGAGTGGAGTGGACCTCCGGCCTGTTTTCATCGGGAGGAAAGGGGAGATATGGGCATAAATGTGGTGAATCAAATCGATGATGCGGTGAAGGTGCGGCATATACTGGTAAGCGTTTCCGATAAGAGCGGTCTGGAGACCTTCATCCCCGAGCTGGTGAATCTCAATCCGGATCTTCGGATTTTTTCCACGGGCGGGACCTTCGGAAAAATCAAAGAGATCCTTGGAGACCATGCCGGGAAGTGTCTGACCCGGGTCTCCGAATATACCGGACAACCCGAAACCCAGGGGGGGCTGGTCAAAACCCTCGATTTCAAAATCTACCTGGGGCTCTTGACCGAAACCCACAACGATGCCCACCAGGGGGACCTGGAGCGGACCGGGGCGGCGCCCATCGATATGGTGGTGGTCAACCTCTATCCCTTTCAGGAGACGGTGGCCCAGCCCGAGGTCACACCGGAGGCGGCCCGGGGCAATATCGATATCGGAGGGCCCTGCATGATCCGGGCTTCGGCCAAGAATTTCATTCGGGTGGCCTCGGTAGTGGACCCGGCCGATTATCCGATGGTTCTTTCCGAAATGAAGACGCAAGGAGGAACAACCTCATTGGATCTCCGGTTCCGTCTGGCCCGGAAGGCCTTTGAACACACCGCCGTGTACGACCGGGCCATAGCCGACTATCTGTCCCGTCAAACCATCGCCGACATTCGACAGTGTTATGAAAGGAGCTGATCATGGCCGATGATCTCAAAAAAATGTACAAAACCATCGTGAACGACCACTTCCCCCCCCGTATGGAGATCGCCTTTATTGATGAAAAAGATCAACGCCAGACCCTTTTTTATGAAAAGGTGACCTGGACCATCGACAAGGCCAAGAAAGGGCTCCGTTACGGAGAGAATCCCGGCCAGGAGGCGGCCCTTTATCGGCTGGTGAACGGCAATCTGGTGCTGGGGGAGGTCGAAATCATTCAGCCGGGCCGGTATCTGGCTTCGGACATCGAACTGCTTCAGTCGGGAAAGCATCCCGGCAAAACCAACCTGACCGATGCCGATAACGCCCTCAATATCCTGCGGTATTTCCAGGACACCCCCACTGCGGTGATCGTCAAACACAACAACCCCTGCGGGGTCGCCCAAGGCAAGGATCTGTCCGAAGCCTATGACCGGGCCTACATGGCCGACCGGGTGGCGGCCTTCGGCGGGTGCATCGCTCTCAACCGCCCGGTGGACCCGGCCACGGCCAAGGCGATCTCGAAGCAATACGCCGAGGTGGTCGTGGCTCCGGAATTCGAATTCGGGGTGATGGACATTCTGGCCCAGAGAAAGAACCTGCGGGTCATTCGAATAAAAAAAATGGAGCGGCTTCAGGATTTCGTGGGCAAGCAGTTCGTGGAATTCAAAAGCCTCATCGACGGCGGGCAGATCGTGCAATGGTCCTTCGTCCCCCAAGCCCGGACCCGGGCCGATCTCAAACCGGCGGAGTGCGAATACCACGGCAAAACCTACCGCATCGAACGGGCGCCCACCGAAGCGGAATACGCCGACATGCTCTTCGGATGGCTGGTGGAGGCCGGGATCACCTCCAACTCGGTGATCTATGTCAAAGACCGGGTCACGGTAGGCATCGGCACCGGTGAGCAGGACCGGGTGGGGGTGGCCGAAATCGCCCGGGACAAGGCGTATCGAAAACTGGCCGACCGGTACTGCTTCGAGGGGTCCGGGACCCCCTATACCGAACTCACCGACCTGGACAAAAAGAAGGCCATCGATGAGCGGGTGGCTGAAGAAAAGGGCGGGTTGATCGGGTCGACCATGGTCAGCGATGCCTTTTTTCCCTTTCGGGACGGGGTCGACGTCGGAATTCGGGAAGGGATTTCAGCGGTGATCCAGCCCGGGGGGTCGGCCAACGACTACCAGGCCATCGAGGCCTGCAACGAAGCGGATGTAACCATGGTCTACACCGGCCAGCGGAGTTTCAAGCACTGACTCGACCGTCCTCGATCACCACCGGTTTTCGGAAGGATCCAGCATGAAACTGAACCTGAGAAATCGTTTTCTGCTTCCCACCATTGCATTGATGATCATTGGTATGGGGGCCATCGCGCTGTTTTCCCAGTATCGGTCCAGGAAAGCCCTGGAGGAGGCGATGGTGGGGCAGGTGCATCAGCAGTTGTATGCCACGGTCAGTTTTCTCGAATCCTGGCTCAAGAGCCAGGAGGTTAACCTTACCAGCTGGAGCCGTCAAAAGATTTTTCTGACTTCGGTGAGCGGTTCTTTTATCGGGCGGGCCAGCCGGAAATCGGCCAGTGAACAGCTGAAAACCCTTCTCCAGGACTATCCGATCTATGAGAATATCAGCATCGCCGATGCCGATGGAGAAATCGTCGCCTCTTCCCAGGATGATGCTGCCGGTACCATTCATGTGCGCGACCGGCGGTATTTTCAGGAGAGCCTTCAGGGAAAGGTATTCTACTCCCAGGCCCTGGAAAGCCGGGCCACCGGCGGGACCGTGGTTTTTTTTTCGGGGCCGCCTTAAGAAATTTATTGAACTGTCGGGGTTCTTTTCGGGGTGGTCGACCTCGCCTATTTCAGCCGTGAGTTCGTCATGCCGGTCAAATTCGGCAAAGAGGGATACGCCTATGTGGTTGATCAGAACGGCATCACCGTGGCGCATCCCAATACCGACTATATCATGAAGGTGGATGTCACCGAGTTCGAATTCGGCCGAAAGATTCTGGAACAAAAAGAGGGAAGCATCCGGTATACCTGGGACGGGGTGGAAAAGATGGCGGTCTTCAAACCCATTCAGCCGTTAGGGTGGGCTTATGCCATCAGCATCGGCATCGGGGAGTTTTTTGAACCGGTCCGGGACATGCGGATGGGCGCCTACGGAATCGCCGGTGTGCTGGTGCTGATCGCCGTCGCAATCATCGTCCCGGTCTCCAACGCGGTGCTCCGCCCGATCCGGCGGATTGTGGAAGGGGTGGCCGACGGCGCCGAGCAGCTGGCATCGGCCGCTTTTCAAGTTGCCGCCACCAGCCAGTCTCTGGCCGATGGCGCCGCGGTTCAGGCCTCCACCGTGGAAGAGACCGCGGCATCCCTGGAGGAGATGGCCTCCATGACCCGGCAGAATGCTGAAAACTCCCGCCAGGCCAGCACCGCCATGGAGGAGGTGAGCCGAGAGACCGATCGGGCCAATACCGCCATGACCGAGCTGACCCGGGCCATGGAAGAGATCGCCGGAGCCAGCCGGGAAACCTCCAATATTATCAAGACCATCGACGAAATCGCTTTTCAGACCAATCTGCTGGCCCTGAACGCAGCGGTGGAGGCGGCCCGGGCCGGGGAAGCCGGCGCCGGATTCGCGGTGGTGGCCGATGAGGTTCGAAATCTGGCCCTGCGCTCCGCGGAGGCGGCTCGGAATACCGCCGGTCTGATCGACGGCACCGTCACCCGCATTTCGAGCGGCACGAAAGTGGTGTCCCGCACCGATGCGGTTTTTTCCGCGGTGGCGGACCGGGTCGCCAAGACCCGGGAACGGGTGGACGAGATCGCCCAAGCCTCCCGAGAGCAGGCCATGGGCATCGAGCAGATCAACAATGCGGTGGGGGACCTGGAGCGGGGAATCCAGCAGAATGCGGCCGGCGCCGAAGAATCGGCTTCCGCCGCCGAGGAGATGAACCGGCAGACCGAACAGATGAAGCGCTATGTGGCCGACCTGACCGGAATTATTCGCGGCGGCGGTCCGGACGGACACACCGATCGGAAACCGGCCCGACAAGATTTTCGGCCGCAACAAAAGCCTCGGGAGGCCCCTCAGAAGCAAAAGCGGCCGATGGCGGCGTCAGGAGAAGTCGACCCCGGGGAAATTCTTCCTCTGGATGACGAGGAATTCAAAGAGTTCTAACCCTACCACCTCATGCCTTCTGGCCGGTCGGCGGCGAATCGGCCGGAATCAACCGGGACAGAAGGGATTTCAGCTCCTCCATATGGTAGGGTTTGAGGATGGCCGCATCAAACCCGAATCGCCGGCAGTTCTTCATCACCGGGTCATTGGGATACCCGCTGGAGGCGATGGCTTTCACGCCGGGGTCCTCCGATTTGAGGAGTGAAATCGTATCCCGCCCGCCGATGCCGCCGGGGATGATCAGGTTCAGGATCACCAGATCGAAGGGCGCACCCGCCTGTCTGGCCGCCGTAAACCGTTCCAGGGCCGAATCCCCGTCTTTCACCGCCTCGGCCTGATAGCCGAATCTTTCCACCATTTTCATCAACAGGGTTCGAATCATTTCCTCATCATCCATGATCAGGATTTTTCCTTTTCCTTTTTCGGATGGCCGCCAGTGGGATTCGAATTCTTGCAGTTGATCCGTTGCGGCGGCCGTGCCTGCGGTGGTTTTGGGCGTAACGGCGGGGATGTATAG
>CAZNLT010000086.1:11025-24866 GCA_964573705.1 uncultured Desulfobacterales bacterium | reverse complement strand
ATTCTCCATTTTTTCAGTTGATTAGGTGAAATGCTTAAACTTTTAGACCTATGCGAGTTGGATCAGCTACAAAATAAGATATACGAATAGGCCGTTATTCAGAGAACTCGAAGCATAAGGCCTATCAAGAAGGGTATGAGGTGAGTATATGGAGAAAAACATACTTCCGGAAATGGTTGATAATTTTAATTCACTTCCTGTCCATCTTCAGGAACATGTATTAAAATATATCAAACAGCTCAAAAACGATCTAAGCGATAAAAAGAGTACTACAAGCCTTTCACGTTTTGCCGGTTCAATACCATCGGATGACCTTGATATAATGCGCGAAGTGGTTGAGAAAGACTGCAGACAGGTGGATATCGATGGATGGTAGTTATCTGCTTGATACGAATATCATTATCGGCCTGTTTGCGAATGAGCTTCAGGCTATCCAGCTCATCGAAAAGGCCGATGAAGTATCAATTCCCATCATCTCCGTCGGGGAACTGTATTACGGGGCTAACAAATCATATAGAAAAAAGAACAACTTAGAACGAATAGAAGAATTTATATCCAGTGTGAGAGTTATTGAATGCGGTTTGAGTACAGCTCATTGGTATGGATTGATTAAAGGAGATTTGAAAAGCAAGGGACGACCTATTCCCGAAAATGATATCTGGATCGCCGCAATCGCAAGAGAACATGAACTGATTCTGGTAAGCCGGGGTGCCCATTTCCAAGCGGTTCCAGGATTAAAGCTCACATTTTGGTGATTCACCGCGCCCGCGGATCCAACAACCGATACACCGCATCCGACAGCAGATTGATCCCGATGAAGACGCTGCCCACCACCAGGGTCGCTCCCAGCACCGCATTCATATCGGCGCTCAGCAGCGACTTGGTCAGATAGAACCCCAGCCCGGGCCAGGCAAACACGGTTTCCGTCAGCACCGAGCCCTCCAGAAGACTGCCGTAGCTCAGCGCAATCACCGTCACCAGGGGCACCCAGACATTGCCCAGGGCGTGGACCCAGATCACCCGCCATTCGGCCACCCCTTTGACCCGGGCGGTGGTGATGTATTCCTGGTTGAGCTGCTCCAGCATGAAGCTGCGGGTCATTCGGCTGATGTAGGCGAGGCTGAAATAGCCGAGAATGGCGGCCGGCAGGATGAGATGAGACAGAGCGTTCCTGAAGATGTCCCATTCCCCGGCCAGAGCGCTGTCGATGAGAATCACCCCGGTAACCGGCTCCAGGATGCCTTCGTAAAACACGTTGAGCCGTCCCGGCCCCGGGACCCAGTCGAGCTTGCCGTAGAAAAGCACCAGCCCCATTAACCCCAGCCAGAAGACCGGCACCGAATACCCGAACAGCCCCACCACCCGGAAGACCCCGTCGGGCCATTTCCCCTGATGGATTGCGGCGGTCACCCCCATGGGCACGCCGAAGACCACCCCGATGAACGTTGCGACGGTGGCCAGTTCCAGGGTCGCCGGAAAGACCCGCAGGATGTCCGCCGCCACCGGATTGGCCGTGAGGACTGATCGGCCCAAATCCCCTTGCAGCACCTGGGTAATGTAGATCCAGAACTGCTGGTAGAGCGGCAGATGAAGGCCCAGCTCCCGCCGGACCTGTTCATAGACCGCCTCCGGGGCCCGGTCCCCTACGGCGGAGAGCACCGGATCGATGGGCACCACCCGCCCGATCAGAAAGGTGACGAATAGAAGCCCCAGAAACGTGAGGGCGACCGAAACCAGGATTCCGAGGAGTTTCATCAGAACCCGCATGGTCCGGCCGCCCATGATGATGTACAACCGGTGGAACACGGCCGTGAATTACTTGGTCACGGACCGGTAGAAATTGCTGTCGAATGAGGGGCCGAGGATAAAGTTTTCCACATTCTTCCGCTCCGCCGCCACCTCGATGTCCTGGAACATGATCACGAAGGGGGACCGCTCCTGGTGCTCCTTCTGGAGTTCCTGATACATCCGGGCGCGTTTTTCCGGGTCCCGCTCCATCACCGCCGCCCGGGTCTTTTTCGTCATCTCCGGAATATCCCAGGCATTGCGCCAGGCCAGGGGTTTGGCCGAAGCGTCGTCGGAATTGTCCGGGTTGCTGGCGAAGGTGTCGGCGTTGGTGTGGGGGTCCTGGTAATCCGGTCCCCAGCGGCCGATGTAGACCTCGTGGTTCCGGGCCCGGTATTTGGTCAGGGCCTGCTTGCCGTCCATGGGCAGAATTTCGATCTTGACCCCGCCTTTGGCGAAGCTCGACTGAATGGCCTGGGCCATGTCGATGGTGGGGAAGTTGTTGCGGGTGTCCATGGAGACGGTCAGCCCGTCGGGATACCCGGCCTCAGCCAGCAGGGACTTGGCTTTTTCGGGATCATAGGAGAAAGGCTGATCCAGCAGAGCGCCCAGGAAGCCCTTGGGCAGAAAGGCCTGATGCATCACCATGGCGCCCTTGAGGATGGAATCGGCCATGGACTGGTAATCCACCAGATATTTGAAGGCCTGGCGGACCTGGGGCTTGCTGAGAGCCGGGTGCTTCTGATTGAGGCCGAGATAAAAGATCCCGCCCTTGGGCGCGGAGTGGATCTTGATATCCTCATTGCCCTCCAGCCCTTGAATCTGATCGGGGCCGAGGTTCCGGGCGATGTCGATATCCCCCTTTTCCAGAAGCAGCCGCTGGGTGGCCGGTTCGGGGATATGACGGATGATCACCCGCTTCATGGTGGGGGCGCCGTCCCAATAATCAGGATTGGCGTCCAGCATCAGAAGTTCGCTGGCCTTCCAGGTGTTCAGCGCAAACGGACCCGACCCGGCATAGTTCGTCCGCAGCCAGGCATGGCCCAGATCGCCGTCCTGTTCGTGCTTCATCACCTCTTTTTTGTCCACCACCGAGCCCACGGTGGAGGTGAGGCAGTAAAGTACGAAAGTCGGGGCGTAGGCCTTGTCGGTTTCAAAGACCAGGGTGTGGGCGTCCACGGCCCGGATCTTGTCCCGCACGTTTTCCGGAGTAAACCCGAACTGAGTCAGAATAAAACCGGGCGATTTGTTGAGGATCACCGTCCGCTGAAGGGAAAAGGCCGCATCCTCGGCGGTGACCGGATTGCCCGAGGCGAATGTCATCCCCCTGCGGATCTGGAAGGTGTAGGTTTTGCCGTCCTCGCCGACCGTCCAGCTTTCGGCGGCCAGACCGTAGATATCCTCCACGTTGTCGACATCGTACCCGATCAACCGGTCATAGCCATTGCCGGCATACTCGGCACCGGAAAACTCGAAAATCTCGGCCGGATCCAGGGTGATGATGTCGTCGAACTGCCAGGCCATCACCAGCATGTCATCGGGGGTGGCTGCCGGGGCAGGGCCGGCGGAAAACATCAGGGCCACGGCGAGTAACACGGTAAGGCATCGGTTCATAATTCCTCCTTTGTTTGGGGTGGGTGGGATTCCAGATCTTTATCGTAAATAACCCGGGTTTTTGCAAGATGATTTTGATCAAAGCGGTTCGTTCTTGAATCTTCACTGCTATTGATTTAGGGCAAGAGAGTAATTAGCTTTCGATTTGAGGATCACAATTGTTTCGAAATTCACCCCTTCCTTGCCGGATGCACATTCCTTTATCCCGGCTCCGAAATTCCTTTCTTTTTGCAAATTTCCCGGAGGTATGCCATGGAAGACATTCATATTGACAGTCCCCATACGGAACCCTTAAAACCCGACCAGGATACGCTGGACGCACATCGGCTGATGGTGATGTGGCTGTTCATTTCCACCATCGCCCTCGGCCTGGGATTTCTTATACTCATGCTCTATTTCGATATGACCGGCCAAGGGGGTGTGACCATCATGGTCGCCGTGATTGTAGCGGGGGCCGGCGGCGGTTTCGTGAGCAGCCTTCGGCGTCTGTACAGCTTTCAAGACGTGTTCCCAAGGCACGGGTACGTGCGGTTGTTTCGAAAGATGAATTTTTATGTGATCGCTTACTCGCTGGTCCCGGCCGTGGTGGGCATGATCGGGGCTGTCATCGTCTATCTGCTGTTTGCGGCGGACCTCTTGAAGGGGGATCTGTTTCCGGAATTTCACTGCGCTCCGGAAAAGGCCTGTACCGACTTCCACGGATTTGTCTCCTACTGGAGCCCGGCGGGACCGGCCGCCAATGCCAAGGCGATCGTCTGGGGATTCATCGCGGGGTTCTCCGAACGGTTCGTGCCGGATATTTTGAACCGGTTGGGGAACGACGATTCAGGAGAAAAGCAATCGAAGGGTTAGGTGCGAAATCGGCATGAAGGAAACGGTTTTTAAAAATACAACTTTATTGAGAAAAAGCTTCTTCGGAATTCTTTTGCTCCTTGTTCTTGCGGCATCGGGCGCCCGGGCTTTGGACATCATGCTGCCTCTCGTTTATGAGGGAGATATTCATGTTTCCAACTGGCTGTTGAGCGAGAAGTTGGACGGGGTGAGAGGGTATTGGGACGGCCACCGGTTGCTGTCCAAAAACGGTGCACCGTTTGATCCTCCCCGCGCTTTTATCCGAAATTTTCCGGATTTCGAGCTCGAAGGGGAAATCTGGGGCGGTAGAAATTCCTTTGAAAAAACCATCGGCGTCATCAAGACACAAGGTCCGCATGAGGGCTGGCTGGACCTGAAATTCGCCATCTTCGACGTCCCGACAGCCCCGGGCGGATTTGAAGCGCGGCTGAGCAAGGCGGCCGACTGGTTTGCCGAACATCCCTCCGAATTTGCTTTCGTCATTCAACATCGGCCCGTTGAGAGTCAAACGCATTTATCCGAGGAGTTGAAAAGGATCGAAGCCCTCGGAGGCGAAGGGATTATCCTGAGAAGAAAAGGATCCCTCTATTCGCCGGGCAGGAGCGGAGACATCCTCAAAGTCAAAAGCTATTCGGATATGGAAGCGGTGGTCATCGCTCACCTTCCGGGAAAAGGCAGAAACGCCGGCCGAATGGGATCACTGCTGGTGGAACTGCCGGAGGCTCGAATCCGGTTCAAAATCGGCACCGGTTTTTCCGATGACATTCGGGAAAATCCGCCTCCAGTCGGATCACTCATTACCTTCAAATATTACGGGTTTTACCAATCCGGCATTCCGAAATTTCCTTCTTTCCTGAAGATCAGAGAACCCTTTTAACGGATGCCCAGGCATACAGAAGATGACCCGAACTTCGGCTTCTAAACACATGTTGGCCCTCGCAGGATGGATCGGGTTGAGCTTTACCGCAGCCGCGGTCGGGGGTCTCGCCTCGGCCAAAGCGGCCGGCTTTTACCAGGAACTCTACCTTCCCGGATGGGCGCCGCCATCATGGGTGTTTGGACCGGCATGGACCCTTCTTTACCTGCTCATGGGAATTGCGGCCTGGATCGTCTGGAAAACCGGAGGCTGGCGCAATGCAGCGGGTGCGCTTTCCCTGTTTCTCGTTCAGCTCGCCGCCAACGCGCTCTGGACCTGGCTGTTCTTTGCCTGGCATTTAGGCGCAGCGGCATTCATTGAAATCATCGTCCTCTGGATACTGATCCTCTGCACCCTGATCGCTTTTTGGCGGGTACGTCCGCTTGCCGGCTATCTGCTTCTGCCTTACCTGTTATGGGTAAGCTTCGCCGCCGCACTCACGTTTTCAATTTGGCAGCGCAATCCTCAGATACTGGGGTAATCGAGGCGAAATCGGTTGACCTGACCGGCTCACGCATTGAACCCGCCGTCGATATTCAGGCTCGCGCCGGCGGTCACCAGTGCGGTTCGATTCTTTTCTTCCATGCTGCTGCTCCTTTGTCGTCTTTTTGAAGGAAAAATATTCATACCAAAATAGTGGCGATATCAATCGATGTAAACGCACGCCTTTCTCGAATGCGGCGGTTTTCCGGAAGCGGCGAACCGATGTTTCGCGAAAAGCGCACCAGCATCTGATCGACCGGGCCCGGCTCATCCGGATGCGGCTCTTTTCATTCCGTTTGATTTCCAGATCCAAAATGGGGTATCAGACCACCAGGCACTTTCCACAGCGGAACGCAAATGGCGAGGATTGCCGTCCGAGGCGCCCGTCATCCGGGGCAAGTATTCAATCTCATCACAGGAGGCGTTTTTCTTTTGAAGCCGATCAACTTTTCCGAAAAACTGGCCAAATTCTCAGACCTCTGGTCCCCGCGGGTCATTGCCGAGATGAACGACTACCAGTTCAAGCTGGTGAAAATAAAAGGCGAATTCGTATGGCATGACCACAAAGAGACCGATGAGGTGTTTATCGTTCTTCAGGGGACCCTGAACATCGAGTTTCGCGACGGTTTCGTGCCGCTCTCCGCCGGGGAGATGATTGTGGTTCCCAAAGGCGTCGAACACAGACCGACGGCGGAAGAAGAATGCCACGTGCTTCTGGTCGAACCCCGGGGCGTGGTCAATACCGGTGACTCCGGTGGAAAACTTCAGGCGGAAAACGATGTGTGGGTCTGACGGTCGCCGGGTCCCCGCAAAATCGAGCACAGCCTCGGCCAAGGCGCCGGAACATCCTATACAAGACCGAGCAGGAAATGAGACTTGAACCATGTAATTTTCTTCTGGTGGATGATGAAAAAGGCTTCATCGACACCCTGGCCAAACGGCTGCGGCAAAGAGGCTTTTCAGCGGATTGCGCCTATTCCGGACAGGCGGCATTGGATCGACTGGATGAGGAGCCCGATCTGATCGATGTCATTCTTCTCGACATCAAAATGCCGGAATTGAACGGGATTGAGACGCTGGCCCTTTTGAAAGAAAAGCACCCCCTGCCGGAGGTCATCATGCTGACGGGTCATGGTTCTGTGGCTTCCGCCGTGGAAGCTTTAAAAAAAGGCGCTTTCGATTATCTGACCAAGCCCTGTGACCTGGACGATGTCCTATCAAAAGCCGAACGGGCCGTAGCCAGAAAAAAAGAACGGGCGGCGAAAATCCGGGAAATACAGGCGATACCGTTCATTTCGGATCGGGAACGTAAAAAGCGGATCGTAGACGTCTTTGAGGGCGATGGGGTAAATTATGGTAGCCATTCAGGTTGAGATAATAAGAGTGCCGAAGGAGATGGGAAGCGAAACGCAAAATTATTTCAAATATATCCCATATCTCTGAACCTTTTTTTATTGACAATGCTTCGTCTTTTTAGATAAAAATCCTGAAAAAGGAAAAAAGTTTGAGCAAAGTATTATTTTGTCTTTGGCTCCATTGGGTCAAGCCAAAGCAGTAAAATGCTGCTTAATGGTATCCGAAAACAGGTGAGATATGAAATTTCCAGATATAGATAGAATTACGATGGATCCATCTGTAATGGGAGGCAAACCTTGCATTCGGGGGATGAGAGTTACCGTAGGGGCAATTACAGGTCTGGTTGCTTCTGGCGCTTCATTCCAGGATATTTTAGAAATGTATCCTTATTTAGAAGAAGAAGACATAAAAGCCGCTTTATCGTATGCCACATGGCGGAGCGAAGAATTTGATTGTCATTGAATGTTACATGAACGCCCAAACACAGGAAAGAAAAAACGAACAAAATGCCAAAAAAGATGTGGGTATATGACCCTCAATCAGGGGGCAAAAAGATTCCGGATTCGATCAAGCCCAGCATTCGCCAGCGCATCCTTTCCCACGCTCAGAAACACTATGCTGGAAAGTATAACCGAATAGAGGTCAGGTTTAGCGGCAAGTTCTGCTACATTGATGCCTTTACCGAACCCTTTGTCCCGCCTGATTATGATCCGGAGCTTTATGATGGCAAATCACGTGAAGAACGGATTGCAGAATTGCGTGAGATCCCCACCCATCTGTGCCGTCTTCGGTATTTTGGTGACGAGGATAAATGGTCGATGGCCTTTTACACATACAGCAATATGAAATATGAGCCATCTTTTTTCGACAATGGTACTTGGCACGGTACACCGGAAGAGGCTTTTGACACGTCGGCCGTCTACTTGATTGATTGATGAATCATCGAATGATTCACTGAAGGAACCGGGCGGACCGTGCCGCTTCCGCTCATTTTTCTATGACCAACTGTTCCGGCTATTCAATAAGCACGCGATGGCATGGATGAAGAAGCTGAGCATCCTCATCGTCGACGACGAACCCAACATCCGCAAGACCCTCTCCTATTGCCTGAAGGCCGAGGGGCATGAGGTGGTGGCGGTGGGCAACGCCGCCGACGCCGAGACCGAGGCGAAACGGCGGTCTTTCGATCTGGCATTCGTCGACCTGCGGCTGGGGGCGGAAGACGGCATGGACCTGATCCCCCGCCTGTTGTCGGATTCGCCCTGGATAAAGATCGTGGTCATCACGGCCTACGCCACCGTCGAAAGCGCGGTGGAGGCCATGCGGTGCGGGGCCGAGGACTATATTCCCAAACCTTTCACGCCGGATCAGGTCCGGCTGCTGACCCGGCGCATCGGCCGGGTCCGGCGGCTGGAAACGGAGATCGCCGCATTGAAGGCGGACCAAGAAGGTCGGTCCCCGGCGATGCGGCTCCAGAGCGCGAACGCCGCCATGCAGCGGGTCATCAAGACCGCCCGGAAGGCCGCCGCCTCCGAGGCCATCATCCTGCTCCAGGGGGAAAGCGGCACCGGAAAGTCGGCGCTGGCCCGGACCATCCATCACTGGAGCCCTCGGGCGGCCCGGCCCATGGCGACCGTCTCCTGCCCCGCCGTTCCCCCCGAACTGCTGGAAAGCGAACTCTTCGGGCACGTCAAGGGCGCATTCACCGGGGCGGTCCGGGACGCATCGCCGTCTGCGAGGGCGGAACCCTCTTTTTGGATGAAATCGGGGATCTCGCCCCGCCGGTGCAGGCCAAGCTGCTGCGGTTCATCCAGGACAGGGAATTTGAACGCCTCGGCGACCCGACGCCCCGAAGAGCGGATGTTCGGGTGCTCGCAGCGACCAATGCCGATCTCGAAAAGCGGGTGACCGAGGGACGGTTCCGGGAAGACCTCTTTTACCGGCTCAACGTCATTCCGCTCACCGTTCCCACGCTCCGGGAACGGCCGGAGGATATTCTTACCCTGGCCGAGGCGTTTCTCGCCTACTTCAATCAAACCCGCCCCAAACCGTTCCTCGGGTTCACGGCCGAAGGGAAAGCAGCGCTCAAAGCCCACCCCTGGCCGGGCAATGTCCGGGAACTGCGAAACGCCGTGGAGCGGGCCGTAATTCTGTGCAGCGGGGACCGGATCGGGTCCGGGGACCTTCCGGGCCGGATCGGCCCCGACCGAACCGCCCCCGCCATCGGCGACCGGGTCCCGCTGGCGGAGATCGAAGAACAGAACATCCGGCGCATCCTGGCCAACACCGCCTCCCTTCAGGAAGCCGCCGAGGTACTGGGAATCGATCAGGCCACGCTTTGGCGGCGGCATGCCTGTTGCTCTGCTCTATTGTTTACAGAAACCGTTGAATTGCAAAAAGGAGGATCGCGACCCATGACGCTGAAAAAAAAGCTGCTGACCGGATACGGGGTGATCTTCATCCTCATGGGTCTGGTGGTGGCGTGGGCGGGTCGAGCCCACCCTTGCCACCTATCAGAAAGAGGTGTACACCCTGTTTTTTCGAGTGCGGGAGATCTGCGTCCGGCTCCGCAACCTCAACGAAGAGACCATGTACGCCGCCAGCCTGGCGGCGGGATGGGTGGCCAATCGGGCCATTTTCTCCACGGTGCTGGCGGCGGCGGCCCTGATCGTGGCCATGGTGTTCAGCGGGCTGTTGGCGGAACGGATCGTCCGGCCGGTCCGGGGCTTCATGGCGGCCTCCCGGAAGATCTCGGAGGGGGATTACACGGTGGAAGTGCCGGTGGAAACAACCGACGAGCTGGGCCGCCTGGCCGGGGAGTTCAACCGAATGTCCGCCCAGCTCGCCCAATATCATGAAATCAACATCGAACAGATCATCGCGGAAAAGGACAAGGGAGAGGCGATTCTGTCCAGCATCGAGGACGGGTTGGTGGTCTTCGATTCATCCCTGCGGGTCACGGCCCTCAACCCGGCCGCCCGGCGGATTCTGAACACGGGGTTGGTCGATCCGTCGGCGCAGGTATGCGCCGAGGTGGTTCCGGCCCAATCGGTCTGCGACCTGATCCGGCGGACCGTCGATGCCGGCCGGCCGCCCGATCTTCCCGATCAAGAGCGGATCGTCGCCTTCTCGGAAGGAGAAGGCGCCAGCCATTATCTGTTTTCCATCACGGTCATCCCGCGGCAGCCGGAACCGCCGGTTGTCGGGGGTCGTGCTGCTGCTCCGGGACGTCACCCGTCTCAAGGAGGTGGAGCGATTAAAGAACGAATTCGTGATGGCCGCCTCTCACGAACTGCGCACCCCGCTCACCAGCATGGGCATGAGTGTCGATCTTCTCCTGGAAAACACGGGGCCGAACCTTGCCGAAGGCGACCGGGAACTCCTTCAGCCCGCCCATGACGAGGTCCACCGGATGCAGGCCCTGGTCAACGATCTGCTGGACCTGTCCAAGATCGAGGCCGGCCAGCCACATCGACCTGGAATTTGAACAGGTGCCGATTGAAACCCTGTTCGATCACGCCGAAGCTCTGTTCCGGCCCCAGACGGACCGGAAGGGGGTGCGGCTCCAAACAGCCCCCGCTGCGGTCCCGTGGCGCCGACATCCTGGCCTTGGGCGCGCATTTCATTCAGCACTTCGCGGATCGTTACGACAAACGGGTGACCGGCGTGTCGGAAAACGCGGCCCGAAAGATGCTCGGTTACGCCTGGCCGGGAAATGTACGGGAACTGCGCAACGCCATGGAACGGGCCGTGGCTCTGACACGGTTTGAAAAGATCGCCGTGGACGACCTTCCCCCGAAAATCCAGGCATACAGCACCGGTCATTTTTTCATCGGCGGCCATGATCCCCACGAACTCCTGCCCATGGAGGAAATCGAACGCCGGTATATCCTCCATGTGCTGAAGACGGTCGACGGCAACGCGGATATTGAAACTCGCCCGAAAAACCCTCTACCGGAAACTCCAACGATACGGCGTGGAGGACGTGTAATTTAAGCGATTGTAAAAAATAACGCCTCCCCTTTCCGGGATCTTCTCGCTTCGGAGTTCCGCCTTCAGGCGGCGCTTGCGAACCGGGCGCTTGACCGCCTGAAGGTGGAACTCCGAACCTAATGCGGACGTGTGGTCTACTCTTTTCCGGAAAATCCCCTTTGGCGGATGGGGCATTTTGCCCCGGACGGACAAAACGCCCCATCTCCCTTCAACACCCAATCCCATAAGACTCTGTTATTTCATCATCTTCAACCTGGCATGGGTCTTGTATATTTTCCAGTGCAAATGGATTCGTCGCGAACCGACCCAGATAAAGGAGGATGTCATGATGACAGCGGCAATAAAAACAATGGATCAAACAGACGCCTATTTCCGGAATGTCGCACCCGATGCGGAACCAGATAGGCGCTATCGCATACTGCTGGCGGAGGACGACAAGGAGATGCGGACCTTATTGACGCTTGCGCTGAACAGATTCGGATATGGGGTGGTGGCGTGCCCGGACGGCATCGACATGCTGGCGCATCTGGCGGCCTTTCTGCTACCTTTACAATCGGCCGGCGAATCCTTCGACCTGGTCATTTCCGACATCCGCATGCCCGGCGTCACCGGAATGGAAGTCCTTCAGGGCAAACCCGATAGAGCGGATTTTCCCCCGATGATTCTGATCACGGCCTTCGGCGACGAAGAAACCCATGCCGAGGCCGCCGAATACGGGGCCGCGGCGATATTCGACAAACCCTTCGATGTGGATGAATTGATAGAAAAAGTGAACGCCATTCTGCTGACCAGGGAATGAAACGCGGCGAGGAATCTTTGCGACCCCGCCGGGATGAAGAAACGGAAAAGGAGGTGATGCGAAACAGCTCAGATATCTTACAAAAGCCAGGAAAAGGAAACCGCCGGTCTTTCGGCTTACGTAACCATCGCTCAATAGGCGCAGGGATGGCAGCATCTCCGGTGACCGGATTTTTTTAATACCGATTGTAAATTAATAGAAAAAGCGATAGGAAGGCCCAAATGGATAGTCCATCACTTTTAATATGGGGAATGATCTTCGGCTCCATCGGTTTTGCTTTTTTTATTTATGGAAAAAAACAAAATTCACTTATGCCGGTGTTGAGCGGTCTTGGATTGATGATATTCCCATATTTTATCTCAAATATTTACATGCTTATTCTTTCAGGTATGATTGCAATATCGCTGCCCTATTTTATAAAATTATGAGCTAGTCTTCTTTTTTTAGCAGATATACGATCACGCACAATCTCAATCAATGAACGCAGCAACTCGATCATTGAAGGATCTATCATGTGGCTACACGCATCCTGCTTTCTTGAATTCCAGATTCCGGTTCCGACTCCGTTTTTGCTCATGCTGCGCCCCCGGAGTGGATTGCAGCAATGGATCGCACGCGAAGAGTACGTTTTGTCGCCCAGCGTACCGGCAGTTGAGTTCACAGACCTGTTCGGCAACCTGTGCCAGCGATTGGTTGCACCAGCCGGGCATTTTTCAGTGCGCACATCCGCCGATATCGAAACCGCGGACGCATGCGACACAGCTCCTGGGGCGCCGTTTGTCGAGGTGCAGCAGTTGCCCGATGAGACCCTTCCTTTCCTGTATCCAAGCCGGTTTTGTGAATCGGATCGTTTCACCGAAATGGCTGCCTCGCTCGCAGCCGGCCGGGCCGCCGGCTACGATCAATGTAATGCCATCGTTGATTACATCCGCAACACGGTACGGTACACACCGGGCCTCGGACAGCAGATCATCAGTGCCGGGGAGGTAAACCAGTCGGGAAGCGGTGTATGCAGGGACATGGCCCATCTGGGTATTGCTTGTTGCCGAGCGCTATCGATACCGGCTCGTATGGTCGTGGGCTACCTTGAGGCGCTTGAACCGATGGATTTGCACGCCTGGTTAGAGGCCTATGTGGGAAACCGGTGGTACACATTCGATCCGACACAGGCCGATCTGCAAGGCGGTCGTGTGGCGATCGCCTATGGTCGTGATGCGGCCGACGTTGCCATCTACACCCAATTCGGCAACCCGGTGGGACTGCTGAATATGACCATCAACGTCGAGCGAATGCCCGGACCGATCTAATGATCTTTACAGCGTGTTCCGGCTTGTTCAGTTCGGCGATAATCCGCTGGGCCAGATCGCTCTGCCAGATTCGGCGCTCCCGCACATTGACCAGGTAGCGGATGGTGATGTCCACCCAGGAATCGGCCAGGGAGACGAAGACCTGGGGCCGGTCCGGCACCGAAGAGACCAGATTGGATTCCTTCAGGATCGTTTCGTAGCGATGGGCCGGTATTTTCATCTCCTTTTCCAGGAGGTCGACCGCAATCTTTTCCAGCACCGGCAGGGCATAGCCGAGATCCGATTCATTGGCCACCGGCACCTGGAGTTCATCCCAGACATAGGGAAAGTCCCGGGTGAGGTTCACCACCGTGCCGGTCAGGATTTCGTTATTGGGAAAGGTGATCAGACGGCCCGTGGGCTGCTCGGCATGGACCTGACCGGGGGGCCGCCGGTCCGGCCCGCCGATCTCCCAGAGAGTGGTGGTCAGGACATCGATACTGAAGACATCCCCGAAGATATCCCCGACGGCGATCCGGTCCCCCACCCGGTAATAGCCCCGAAAGGAGTTGAGGAGCCATCCGGTAAAGCTTTCGATGGGCGTCTGCAAGGCCCAGGAGAGGGCCAGACCCACCAGCCCGAGAGAGCCCACCAGGGCCCGGAAGTCGCCGGCCAGGATGGAGACGGCGATCCCGAGCACCACCAGCCAGAACCCGATCATCACCAGGGCGGAGACGGCGCTGCCCCGCTCCCATTT
>CAZNLT010000086.1:0-10925 GCA_964573705.1 uncultured Desulfobacterales bacterium | reverse complement strand
GCCGTCGCCTTCCCGTTCCCCTGTAAACCCGCCCCCGGTCATCCATATTCCGCCCCACGAATCCTTCCGCCGAAAAAGAGGATCAGCCCCCGAACCCCGGCAACCGGAATTTCAGGGTCACTTCCCCGGTCTGCCGGTCGATGTTGACCATCCGCTCGTCTTCGCCGGTGGTCTTCAATGCCTCCCCCGTCGCCATTTCCAGCAGGCCCCCGAGAAATTTCATGCCGTCGTCCAGGATCTTTTCCATCTGCTCCGGAGACTGCCGGGGCGGACGCGCGGTATCGGAGGGAACCGAAGGCCCACCGCTTTCCGCCGGGATTTCGGATGTCCGCATCGCCGCCGCCGGAAGATTTTCGGGAGCGGCTACCGCCGCTTCATCCCCATCCCCGGAATCCCCGGCCGCATCGAACGCCTCCTCGGCTTCGTAGGCCACCTCCCGCTCCGCCTCCCGGCCGAGGACCTCCGGATTGAGGTAGTGCGGCGTGTCCTCGGGGATGTCTTCGGAGGGCCTCGGCTCCGGGGTGGTGACCGGCTCCGGTTCGCCCATCATCTCCCGCAGGCGGGCCAGCATCTGGTTGCGCTTTTCTTTGGAAAAGGTCACCTCATCGGGCCCGGCGTCGAAAACCCCGTCAAACAGCTCGGTCTTGAGATGAATACCGGCCAGGATCGACTCTTCGATGCTGTACTTGCAGATCAGGTTGACCACGTTGACGCACCGGCTCTGCTGGCCGATCCGGTTGACCCGGCCGATCCGCTGGTTCAGTTTGGCCGGGTTCCAGGGCAGTTCGAAGTTGATGACACAGTCGGCAGCCTGAAGGTTGAGCCCGGTGCCGCCCGCATCGGTGGAGAGAAAGACCCGACACTCCGGGTTGTTGGTGAATTCATCGATCAGGGCCTGGCGTTTGTTCACCGGCACCTTTCCGGACAATTCCACAAAGCAGATCCCGGCTTTGGAGAGATATTTGGCGATCAGATAGGTCATGGTGGTCCACTCGCTGAAAATCACCACCTTGCGCCGGTTTTCCACCACCAGTTCGTCCAGGATCGATTCCAGTTCCTTGAGCTTGGGGGAGATGTGGGTCTTCCGGTCGATCAGAAATGTCGAGTCGCAGACCCGGCGCATGCACAGCAGCAGCTCCTGGATCCGCCGAATGTCCATGGGGGTCAGGAATTTCTTGTTGATAAGCGGCATCAGGGCCTGGCTGTATCCGGAATGCATTTTGGCCTGCCGCTCGTGAAGGTCGAGGTAGTAGTTGTTGACGATCTCGTCGGGCAAGTCCTGCAGCACCTCCTCCTTTTTGCGACGGATCACGATGGGGGATAGCTTTTCCCTGAGCAGGGCCAGGTTGCGGTACCCGATGATCTTGCCCTTGCTGGTGCGGCTCAGCATGAAGTGATCGGCGGCGAACTTCCAGAGGGGCGCCAGCAGATCCGGCTCCAGAAACTGGACGATGGAGTAGACGTCCTCCAGCTTGTTTTCCAGGGGGGTACCGGTGAGCACCAGCCCATGCTTTCGGGGCAGAGATTTGACCGTCTCGGCGGTCTTGGTGGTGAAGTTCTTGATCCGCTGGGCCTCGTCCAGAATCACCAGATCGGGCTTGAACCGGTGAAGCACATTCACGTCCCGGAGGACCGCCTCATAATTGGTGATCTTGAACAGCCGGGGATCGGTGTCGTACATCTCCTGGCGCTGCGCTGCGGACCCGGCCACCACCAGGGCCCGTTCATCGGTGAACCGTTCGATCTCCCGCTTCCACTGCTCCTTGAGGGAGGCCAGGGTGATCACCAGCACCTTCTGAAACCCGAACACCTCCTTTTTGAGGAGGGCCAGCACGATGGCTTGAAGGGTCTTCCCCAGGCCCATTTCATCTCCGATCAGGACCGCCCGCCTATAGAGCCCGAACCGAACCCCGTCCATCTGGTAGGGATAAAGGGTGGTCTGAATGCCCGAGATATTCGGAAGCCCCTCGTGAGCCATGGATTCGAGCTGGCGAAGATGGAGGTGGTCGTCCAGGCGCCCAAGCACCGATTCTTGAATCCGCACCCGTTTGCTGCCGTCGAGCCGGTCCATGAAGGTGATGAAATCGGAAAAATCGGATCGGGAGAAAAACCCCTGATCATCGAAGTAATCGGCAAGAACCGGGGCCACGTTCTCAATCTCCGATTCCGGCCGCTCATTGAACATGCGGGGGCGGTCTGCGGTGGAATCCCAATAGATATCCACAAAAGGGAACCGTTCGTCTTGAAGCCTGGACTTGAAATTTTGTTTCTTTTTCAGGGTCCGGGTCACCAGGATCATGTGCTTGCAGGTGTTGAGCCGGTTGGTGTCGAAATCGGGACAGGTGCAGTGGCCCCGCCCCTTTTCCGGATCATGCAGGGTGACCGCATACTGCCGGCCTTTGGGGGTCTCCACCAGGTGCTCGCCCTTGAGCATGTCGCCTTCGGTGAGGGTAAAAGCCTCGAACCGGGACCGCTTTTTGCGGTCTTCCAGGGCCTGGGCCTGAATCTCTTCTTCGGTGAGATAATCGGGGGCCTGGTCCTGTTCCAGAACCGGCACCTCGGTGGCAGCCGATTTCCAGGCCGCCAACCGGTCCTGCACATCCAGGAGCACCGCCACCGTGTGCTTGCACCCGTTTCCGGGAAAGGGGCAGTCGCAGCTGGTGTTCACCCCGTCCCTGGAAACCCGAATGCGGGTGGTATAATCCCCGTAATTGCCGTCCACGTCATAGACAAAAATCCCCTCTTCGGGGACCGACCGGGCGCACATAAAGGTACCGTGTTCATAGATCCGCTCCCCCCGCTTGAAGATAATGTCGGATTCCGCCACCTGGGTTCGAATAAAGGAAGACGATAGGTCGATCATCGTGCAACTCCATTTAGTTGGTGTTGATAAAAAGGCCCGACCTTGGCCGGGCACCGCCCTATCATCCACGAGATGCGATCAAAGTCAAGCCTTTGCAGTAAAATGAACCGGTGAAAACAGAAAACCCGCCGGAAGCCGGCTGCTCAGGAACGAGAATTCAGAGCGGTCTGCCGGTGTCCGTCGGGCAAGGCCATAAATCGGCTATGGTCATCGTTTCGGCCGAAACGATGACCATAGGCCCATAAATCATTCCGCGTCGGGCGCCCGAAGGCGGATCGATGGTGATTCAATCGAGGGTTATTCAAAGGTGATGCGGGCGGTATCCACAAAGGGAGTGCCGTCCACCACCGCCCGAATCACCGATTGACCGGTCTGGCCGGAGCTGATTCGGCCTCGGGCCAGGCCCTCTTTATTGGTTTCCCCCGGCTGAACCACAGTGTCCACCTGTCGGCTGGAGACGATGATCGGCCGGACCCCGGGCACCGGGTTGGAGTATTTGTCTCGCACCTCCAGAATCACCTCGGAGAAAGACTCCCCGTCCGCAGGCAGCGTGGGATAGGTCACCCGGATTCGGGAGTTCCTGGGCTCGGGCTTGCCCGGCACCACGGTGACATAGGCTTCGGCCAGCAGGTCTCCGCTTCGGGCCACCACCTTGCCCTTGCCCATGCGAGTGCCGCGGAACAGGCCGGGCTCTTCGAATTCCCCGATGCCGCCGACCGGTTCCCACTCGACACCGGCATTGGAAATGGAGACCGGGTTCTCTTCCACATCCACCCCGCTCACCTCAAACTGCCGGGTGGTGTCGGCATCGATGGTGACCGGGTTGGGTTCGATAAAGAGGCTGTAGAGTTTGCCCGATTCCACCTCAATGGTCTTCTTGGTGACGATGCCGTCGGTGGATGCCACCACCAGACCGGAGCCGGCGGTTCGGGCGCTGAATTCACCGGTCCCCTTGTCGATGCGTCCGATATTCTGCGAAACCGACCATTCGGCCTCCGCCGGCACCTCATTGCCGCCCGGATCATACCCGATGATCTCCAAAGAATAGGTATTGCCGGCCCGAAGGGTCTCCTCCGGCAATCGAATCTCCAGCGAGGTGAGAGGCCCGGGTTCGACGGTCAGCGGGGCCTCGGCCTCGACGCCGTCGGCGGAAACGGTCAGCCGGCCGGATTGAGCCCTCTTTGCGGTCAATTTTCCGGCTCCATCGATCTCGCCGATGGACGCAGGGTTCAGGGAATACGCAGGTTCAATCTCGCGTTCATTGCCGTAGGCATCCCGGCCGGTCGCTTTCACATCCGCTGTTTCGCCGGATTGAAGGGTAATCGCTTCCGGCAACAGGTTGATTTCCGCCAGTTCGCCCGGCACCACCACCACCCTGGATCTGCCTTCCACATCGTCGGCGGTGGCCACGACCGCGCCCTGCCCGGTAGTGCTGGCCTGGAAGATCGCATCGTCCGCGAGTTCTCCGATACCGTCCTCCGCGTCGAGGGACCAGGAGATTTCGGCCGGGGCCACATTGTCAAAGGCATCATAGGCGACCGCGGAGAATTCGGCCTCGGACCCGGCATTTATGACCAGGCTTTCCGGAGTGATTGCCACCCGGTTCACCGGTCCGGGAGAGACCTTCACCCGGGCCACGGCGGTGGCGTCTTTCATCCGGACCGTCACAAACCCGGCGCCCTCGGTGGCGGCCTTGAAATTTCCGGCCTTGTTGACGGCGCCGATCCCGCCGCTGGCCGACCAGGCCGGCTCCAGATCCAGCGGATTTCCCTGGGAGTCGAACCCCTCCGCGCTGAACCCCTGCTGCTCGCCGGCCCGCAGATCGGCCGAGGTGGGTTCGATAATGACGGTGTGGATGGGCCCCGTTTCCACCGTGACGCCGGATTGGGCCACGGCATCTCCGGCCATCAGCTTGACCGGACCCTGACCCGCCATTCGGGCTTTGAACCGATTCTGATCATCCACCGATCCGAGATTATCCGCGATCTCCCACCGAACCTCCGGAGACGGGATCACATTGCCGTTGGCGTCGCGAACCTCGTAGGTGAGCGGCTGGATCTTTCCGGCGGTAATGGTGAAGCTTTCCGGCTCTAAAGTGATGTCGGCCGGTTCGCCGGGGGTGACCTTCACCAAGGCCGAAGCCCCGATGTCTTCCCGGCTGACCGTCACCTTGCCGGAGCCGACTTTGACCGCCGAAAAGGCGCCCTCGTCGGAAATCTCGCCGATGGCGCCATCCACCGTCCAATTGAAATCGACCGAGAGCTCATTCCCCCCTGCGTCGTACCCGACCGCATTGAACTCCACCTTCGAACCGGAGGATACCGTCTGTTCGGTCGGGTCCAGTTCAATGCTGTCCAGAGAGCCTTTTTTCACCGTCAGCGGAGCGGTTTCGGCGATGTTGTAGGCGGCGGCGATGAGCCGGCCTTCCCCCGCCTTTTTGGCGATCAATTGGTTCTGGTCGGTAAGCTCGGCCAGAGCTTCATCGGAGAGATCCCAACGGACATCCCCTTTCACCACATTGCCGAACCGGTCCTCCATGACCGCCTGAAGATCGACCGTTTCACCGGCCGTAGCGCTGATCTCTTCGGGGATGATTTTAAGGAACGCTACCTCCGCGGGCTGCACCTCGATCGCCGCACCGGCGACCACCCCGCCGTGCCTGGCAAGGACCTGGCCGGATTCGGCCGTGACCGCGGAAAAACGACCTTCCTGATCGACGTTGCCCAATGTCGAGGGCTCCACCTGCCAGTTGAGGTCAACCTCGGTTTTGTTCTGGAACTTGTCATAAGCCACAGCGGAAAAAACGACTTCCTCACCTGCGGTGACATCCGCTGACTCGGGCTCGATCTGAATCTGAGTGGTCTCCCCCGGCACCACGCTCACCTCGGTGCCCGCCTCGATCTTTTTGCCGGTGCGAAGCTGATGAACTGTGGCCATCATTCGGGTCTTTCCCGCCTTTTCCGGGGAGAAAACCCCTTGAGAATCCACCATCCCCAGGTCGGGATGCATGTCCCAGGCGATCTCGGCCTTCACGGTGTTGCCGTAAGTGTCATATCCCGAGGCGCTGAATTTCTGGGCCTTGCCCGCGGTGATCTCCATGGGCCCCTGGGGGGTCAGTTCCACATCCACCATCTCCGCCGGAGCCACCGCCACGGTGCTTTCGCCCACCAGCCCTTGGGCCCGGGCCTCCACCACGGTGCTGCCCGAGGTTTGTGCCGTAAAGGTACCGCTGTTATCAATCTCACCCAGATCCTCCCGAATGGAGAATTCCGGGTCCACCTCCACCACATTGTCGAACTTGTCGTATCCGGTCACTTCGAACTGAACCGTGTTGCCGGCGATCACATCCACAGCAGGCGGGGCGACCTCCAGGCGGGCGGGCGCCGCCGGTACCACCTCGATGTCGACGCCCTTGACCAGGGTTTCCACCTTGGCCAGGATTTCACCGGTCCCGGTGTGAAGCGGGGTAAATTGTGATTTCTCCTGATCCACAGTGCCCAAAGAGGCGCTCAGAAACCACTGGGGTGAAATCTCAAATTCATTGCCGTAGGCATCCACCCCCTGTGCGCTGAGCTGAAGGGTTTCACCGGCGGTAAAGGTGGTTTCATCAAGATCGATGGTGATGTCGGACAAAGCTCCGTGGGCCACCTGGACCGGCACCGATGCGGCCACCTCGCCGCTGGCCGCGATCACCTGGCCTTCGCCCATGGTTTCGGCCAAAAAAGTGCCGTCTTCGGCAATGGTGCCGATCTCTCCCTCGGTTCTCCAATCGATGGACGGAGTCAGTTGATATCCCTGGGCATTGAATGCTTCGGCGCCGAAGGTGAGGCTGTCACCGGCCTTGAGATCCGCCTCCCGGGGTTCGACGGTGATCTTGGCGACCTTGCCCGGGACGATGGAGAAGGGATGACCCTGGCTGATCTCCTTATATTGGGCGAACAGAATGGCATTTCCGGGGGATTCCATGGTCACCGCTCCGTCTTCTTCCAGAGCGGCGTTTTCCCCGGAAAGGGACCATTCGGCGTCGACGGCGGTCTGGTTGTCATACTGATCGTATCCGACCGCCTTGAAATCGATCTTCTGGCCTACCTCGAACTGATCCTTTTCAGGGGTGATTTCGATCCGCTCCACCTGGGTGCCTTCGAGGACCAGTTCCTGAGTGGTGTCTCCGGATTCCAGGACGATGGTGTTTTCCCCTGAAGTAAGGGTCACCGTGAACTGGGCCCGGCCCTGCTCATCCAGGGTCAGTTGGTCGGTGGACAACCGGGTTCCCTCGGTAGGGGAAGAAATGGTGACGCGGTTCATGGCGGCGGCCTGGTCTTCTTCCGCAAGGCCGCTGACCTGAACCGTCACTTCGGATTCAGCCAATGCCTGTTGGCTCTCGGGCTGCGCTTCGAGGGTGGCCACCGGCCGGGGTTGGACGTTTATCTCTGTTTCGGCTTTCACATCCCCGACGGATGCGGTCACCATGGTTTTCCCGGGAATGGGGGAAACCGTGACTTCAAATTCGGCCCGGCCGGAGTCGTTCAGAGAGACCGTTTCAGCGCCGACCTGAGCCTTTTCGGTGGGCGTGGAGACCTGAACCTCTTGATATCCGGCAGGCTGTCCGTCCTGGGTGGTGGCGAAGACGGTGATTTTTACCGTGCTGTCGGGCTGGGTTTCAGCGGTTTCCGGTTCCAGCGTCAGATTGGCGACCGCCGGGGCCTCCACCGTCACCGTGGCCTGATTGGAAATCCCGTTCGCCTCGGCGATGACGGTCGCCTCTCCGGGCTGTTCAGCCGTAAAGATTCCGGTGGTATCGATGGAACCGGCCTCCCCCTCGACCCGCCATGTAACGGAAATGTCCGCCATCTCTTCCCCGTTGGTGGATCGGGGAACCGCTTTAAAGCTGGCGGTGTCGCCGACCGTGAGGGTTTCCTCCTCGGGGGCGATGTCCACACTGCCGAGTTCCGGTTTTCCACAGCCGTTCAGGCCGATCAAAAGGGCTATTACCGGAATCAAGATCCCTATGCGCAACCAGTTATTCGCTTTACCCTCCATCTGATGACTCCTCCCCTTGATGTGTTGATGATTCAGAAGTGAATCGCTGTTTTTCTATCTCCTGCATTTTTTTCCGACTGATGCCTTCTTTACGAAGTGTCGATTTCATCGCATGCCTTCGGTGAAATACCACACGAATGTTCAAAAAAAATTAGCGTCTGAACTGGTGGTACGGAACAGAAAACGGGCCGGAATTCGACCCTTACGGTTTTGTTTTTCTTATCATATCAAATCCTCTTCGTCAAATAAACAGGATTTATTCACTTCACCAACTCTCAGCAGAATGAGGGTAGGAATATTCCGTTTTTAGTGGTAAAACTCATTTTTCAAGGAGGTTTCGAAAAGAAGATGCCAAAATTCAATCTGACAAAAGAAATGATTGATCAATCTCGAGTGATCGCAAAGGGAAAACGCATCCGTGATCTGAAAAGACTTCTTGATCAATATGGTGGAATTCCTTCAAAATGGTACAAAAAAAGTGGCCCTTCGTTTATGGCCGAAGGAAAAAGGTATGAATTTCATTGGTATGAACATCATGGGCTCGGACGTTTCGAAATCAAGAAAAAAAGGTTGGCAAACAAATGATAGTAAAATTAAAGAAAAAAGAATCCCTTTTTAGAGATCTTACGCCCAATCAACCCTATTTTGTCATCGGCATCGAGGCAGATGATTTTCGAATATTGAATGACAACGGCAAACCTTATCTGTATTCGTCAGACATGTTCCAGGTGATCGATTCTCGAGAACCGACCGATTGGGTCACTGACTTCGGTGAGGATGGTGAACGATATGCCTACCCCCGGGAGTTGAACGAATCCGGATTCTTTGAGGATTACTTCGACGGAAATGAAGAAGCGGTCTCCCGCTTCTGGAAAGTAGTCAACCGTCGACTTTCCGATGCGGCATGAAAGATAGATGTTGATGGACACAGCGGATGCGGTGGTGATCGGGGGCGGGGTGATCGGGACGGCGGCGGCCTATTACCTCTCCAAGACCGGCCGACGGGTGACCCTGATCGAGCGCAAGGGGATCGCCGCCGGCACCTCGAGCCGATGCGAGGGGTTCATCCTGGTCAACGACAAGATGCCCGGCTACGATGCCCGGTTGGGTCGGCTCAGTCAGTCCCTGTTCCCCGGTTTGAGCGAGGAGATCGGGTTTGACATTGAGTGGAGCGCCAAAGGAAGCTTTCTGCTGATCGAAAGCGAGGAAGAGATGGCGGTAGCCGAGGACTTCTGCGGCCGACTCGCCCAAGGAGGTCTTGCGGTCCGCATGCTGGACCGCAAGCAGGTTCATGAGATCGAACCCCACCTCGCGGAAGACATCGTGGGCGGTATGGAGACCACCACCGACGGCGCGGTCAACCCCATGGCCCTGGCCCAGGGGCTGGCCCGGGCCGCCCGGAGACAGGGGGCCGACCTCCGCACCGGCACGACGGTTCGAGGTATTCGGCTGGACGCCTCCGGAAAAATCGACCGCATCCTCACGGATGGTCCGGATATTCGAACCCAAACCGTAGTCAACGCCGCCGGCATCCGGGCGCCGGAGATCGGCGCCATGGTCGGAGTCGATATCCCCATCACCCCGCGTCAGGGGCAGATCCTGGTCACCGAACGGACTTTCTCCCTTACCCGGCGAAAGGTGATGGAGTTCGGCTATCTGATGACTAAGTTTGAAAAAGAAGGCTACCGGCGCCGGGTCACACCGGAGATGGAAGCCAACGGCGTGGCCTTTGTGCTCGAACCCACCGGCGCGGGCAATTTCCTGATCGGCAGCAGCCGCCGATTCACCGGGTTCGACACCGCCACCGACACCACCGTGATCCGCGCCATTGCGGAGCGGGCGGTACGCTTTTACCCCGCCCTTTCCCGGACCCGTCTGATCCGCACCTATGCCGGGCTTCGGCCCTACACCCCGGATCACTTCCCCATCATCTCCCCCACCCCGGTGGACGGCTTTTATGTAGCCGCCGGCCATGAAGGAAACGGCATCACCCTGAGCCTCATCACCGGCAAATTGACCGCTCAGATGATCTACGGCGAACCCCCCGATATCGACCTTCACCCGCTTCGCCTGGACCGTTTCGATTCGGAGACGCCCCATGCACACTGAAACCGCTTTTTCCATTCTCTTCGACGGTCGACCGATTCCGGCCCGGGACGGCCAAAGCGTTGCCGAAACACTGCTGGAGAACGGAATCCGCACCTTTCGCCGAACCCGCAGCGGCGATCCCAGAGGCCCTTTCTGCAATATGGGGATCTGCTTCGAATGCCGCATGATCATCGACGGGCGGCCCAATTCCCGGTCGTGCATGACGCTGTCGCGTCCCGGCATGTGGGTGGAGACGCAACAGGATGCCCACATCGAGGTGCCGGATGAAGACTGTTGATGTAGCGGTCATCGGGGGCGGACCGGCCGGAATGGCGGCGGCTGCCGAGGCGGCCCGCCGGGGGGCGTCGGTGGCCCTGACGGAGGAGTCCGCAACTTTCGGCGGAAAAGTGCTCAAAACAGCAGGCCGCGGACTGCCCCTGTCCCCGATCGAACGTTACGAAAAGCGGATCGCGGACCGTCTTTTGAGCAATCTGCACCGCCATGCGGCCCGAATCACCCGCATCCCCCGCCACCAGGTCTGGCATATTCGGGACGGTCGGGTGCTGGAACTGTCTCCGGTGGGAGGCGCGCCCGTCGAGATCAACCAGATTCAATGCAAACGGTTGATCATCGCCACCGGGGCGATGGAGCGGGTCCGGCCTTTTCCGGGATGGACCCTGCCGGGGGTATTTCCCCTCGGCGGACTCAACAGCGTCGTTAAACACGGCATCCTTCCGGGCAAGCGCTTTGTGATCGCCGGCAGCGGTCCCCTGCTCCCGGTCCTCGCTCACAACCTGATTCGAGCCGGGGGGCGTATCGAGGCCCTGGTTCAGACCACGACCTTCGGTGGTTTTCTTCGGTATCCCCTTCCCCTGGCGGCGGGGATGGGTCTGTTCAAGCTGTTTCAGGGGGTCTACTATTTTGGCCGAATCCT
>CAZNLT010000085.1:0-24949 GCA_964573705.1 uncultured Desulfobacterales bacterium | reverse complement strand
ACCGCCAGTTTCTTAACCCATACGTATTCGAGGATCTGACCGGCGACGCGGCCCCATTGAAGACAATGGCCGAAAAGGCGCGAGCCGGATGACAGGTCAGATTCCGGGGGCGGCATATTTCAATCCCTCGTCCGGTTCACGGTAAGGATGGCAAACCAAAAGGCCCCAACCCCCAGGATGATCAGAACGATATATCCCGTGACCTCGGCAGGACCGACGAAGGCCGCGGCCCGGATGGCCTCGGTGGCGTGGGTGATGGGCGCGGCCTGGAATTCCTCGAAAATGTGTCAGCAAAACCGGGCGATGTTGATCTCGGAACCGATGGAAAACGCCTGGCAGCTTGAATCTCAGCCGTTCCCGATCGTTCTTTCGGGCGATATCGGGAAAGAAGAGATCGAGTGAACGGCTTCGCGGGATATTCCCTTGTCACGTTTATTCCCGGAGATCGCATCGCCATAGACCGATAACGAACCGGCAATGGACCTTCCGCCATTGGTTTGACATCTCTTGTACCAGGCATTATCGTTTTTATAAATTCCCTTACGACCAAGCGATTAAAACATGAGGAGGTTTTACGATGGAAGGAAAACACGAGCACCAGCATCTCCATGCCCATGAGCATTGCCATACCCACAGTCATGAACATACCCACGACGGCAAGACGCATCATCACGATCATACCCATTGCCACACCCATGAGCATCTTCACGAACACCTACACGAACATACCCATGACGATGGGACATCGCACGTTCACGACCACGACCACACCGGCGACCACGGTCCCCACCACCATCACCATCCGGGTCATGAACTGGAATCCCACGACCACGAACATTAATCAAACGTCCCGCACGGGGACGGCTTCCGTGCCTCCTAAAACCGAACCTCCGCCCCCGCATGGAAGATCCGCCCCGGCGCGGGGAAGTTGAATTCTTTGCGGTATTCCTCATCCAGAAGGTTCTCCAAGCCGGCGCTCAACAGACCCGTAAACCGCTCTTTTTGAATCACCGGATACTGGAAAAGGAGATCGACCGGTACGAAGTCGTCGAAGGTGATCTTCCGACTTTTCAGGATCTGATGACCGCATTTGTCACATGGAAGGTACACACTTGCCGTTTCAACGGGATGTTGCCGCTTTTCAATGCACGCAACTTCAAAAAGCGTTTCAGGGGTATGGCGAGTATCTTTCGCACACGCCTGTCTAAGAGTTTTTGAAATTGAACGACATCTTCCGGCGCCACTTGATCATGCATGACTTTTGGCTCGAGTTCGTTGTAAAAATCCTCATCACCGTAATGTCCGCCGACCAATTTCCCGTTTTCGGAAATGAATTCCTGGACGTATTCGCAAAGTTTTCCGCCGATCACCAGGTCCGGGCAAAGGCGCCCGTGGAAATCGACGACCCGTTTCAAGGTCATATCCAAAAGCATCTTTCGATCCTCCCTGTAAAAGGGCATCAACTCAAGTTCTCGTTTGATGAGCGTCTTTGCTTTCCGCGCCGCCCATATCACCATCCAGAATATCCCCCGGGCCGATGATCGAGATTTTTTTATCCATTTCGCTCATATTTTTTCCAGCCTCTGGCCAGGTATCGTCCCGGCTGATTTATCATTTTCGGTGATGAAAGCATCGCTTGCAAAAAAAACGATGTCATTTCCCGGTCGTCCGGCAGCAGATCGCGGGCGACCGCTTCATGCCTGCCATGGTGTCTTGCCAGCTCTTCCCTGCTCATCAAATGCGTGATGATGAGTTCTCCTTCCGGCTTCAACACGCGCGCCATCTCAAAAATCGCCTGCCCGGGATTGTGGAAATGCGGGAAGGCGGCAAAGCATATCACCCGGTCGAATGCATTGTCGCCGAACGGAATTTGATGGACATCCGCCCGGATGACGATATTGCCTGATGCGTGCTGTTTTCGATTGGCCTGCTTGGCCATTTCATGGGAAAAGTCGAAGGCGTAGATCCTTCCCGTCGATCCAGTCAGTGAACGCAGATAGGGGATCAATACCCCAGGTCCCGTACCCACATCGAGCACATGTTCGCCACGCCTCACCCCGAATGCCTTGATCAGCTTGCGCAGCCGAGCTCGCACCGGTTCCGGATAGCAGGTTGCTTCCCAATCACGGGCCCGGGAGTCAAAAAAATTTTGCTTTTGCGCCATAATTGCAGTCCCGTTAATAAACGAATTTGACACCGATCATCCCGGTCGTTCCGGGCATTGGATAGCCGGGATAATATTCGTAATCGGAATCCGTGAGGTTTTCCAATGCAAGATAAATCTCGTTATTTATCCTTGAAGCGTGCGAAACAAATGCATAGCTCAGCTTGCCATTTACCAAAAAGTAGCTGTCCACGTTGCCGGTATTTTCAGCACCCGCGCTACGCAACTGGGGGCCGATAACCATCTCGTCCACGTATTGACAGTCAAGGCTCAATTTCATTTTTTCTAAAAAGCGCCAGTTCATTCCGGCGCTGAAAGTCCATTCGGGCGCATACGGCAGGTCGGACGGGTCTGTATCCAGAAAGGTCAGCCCGGCAAAAAGGGAAAGATCCTGAACAGGATTGACGGCCAGAACGGCCTCGACTCCCTGAATCCGGTATTCTTCGATATTATCGTAAATCGGCGGAGGCGGCGGAGGCGGCACGATCACATAGCGATTTTCCCCATCGTCACGGAACCAGGTGATATCGAGCATCGCCAGCGCGCCGAAACGATGCCGCAGACCGATTTCAACATGATCGACCGTTTCCGCTTCCAAATCTTTCCAACTCGATTTCAGCGGAGGAATCACCTTTTCAGAAAAGACAACAACATCCAGTCCCGGATAAATCACGCCCCGGGAGTAACCTGCATGCAGTTCGGTTTGTTGATGGCCGAGTATGAGACCTGCATGGGGTGACCATTGTGCATCGAAATCCGAGTTGTCGTAGAAACGGACTCCCGCTGACGGTATGGCATAGAGGCCTTCTGTGCTTCCGATTTGATGGCTGACGGCCGCGTAAGGGGAAAGAATCGTAAAATCGTGGCCGTCCCAGCGGTCGCGGCTGCCGTCACTCAAAGCCTTATCGTATTCACCGTCCGTGACATCCAAGTCGAGGCCGGCAATTATCTCGCCTCCCGGCCAAAACCGGAATGTCTCCCTGGTTTTGAGGCCGTAGAAAAGAAAATCGTTAAACAAGTCTTCCCGCACCCCCGGCGTGCCGGTGACCTGGTCCAACCAGTCGCCTTCACCCGCATTGCGGTAGAGCTTAACGTATCCCTCGGCTGCATCAAACCGGTTTTCAAGCGTTAACACGGATAGCCAGGAACGGGTTTCATATCGGCCTTCCCGTTCGTTCGGATCAGCGCCTTCCTGACCCGGATCATCGGCATAATTGTCGTTCCAGAGAGTGAAATAGGATAGATTCCAATTGTTTGAAATCGTGTACCCGAGGCGTCCGTACAAGTCCTTGAGCTCTCCTCCGGCATTGTACCGATGTCCATCTGAAGACCGATAGCCGCCGCCAAGGTAGTAATCAAAGTTGTTTTGCCTCCCGCCGTGCTCGACCTTGGCGAGGTAAGTGTCATGGCTGCCGTATGCCGCCTCCGCCCGTGTCTCGAAACCATCTGTTTTTTGTCTTTTGGGAACAATGTTGACCACGCCAAAGGCATTGCCGAACACATGTGGCTGAGGGCTTTTGTAAGTTTCGATGGAAAAGGCGGGGTCAATGGACATTAAATCCAGCAGGGGGTGGTTCCATACGCTCATGTACATGGGGATGCCGTCCACCAGGGTTTTGATTTCAGCCCCCGGCCGGCTCGATCCCATGCCCCGGATGAAGACGGCCCCGCCGGTAGCGCCGCCGAAGGAGCCGACCATGTTGTAGCGGGAAATATTCACGCCGGGGGAACGTCTCAAGGCCGTGCTCAGGTCCTGGGCATTCAGGTCCTCCATCTGCGCTTCGGTGACCGTGGTTTTTTGGCCGGCATAACGGTCGGTCTCGTTCCCCTCGATAATCGGGGAGGCGACAACGGCGATATCCTCCAGCCGAGTCACCGGGCTTTCGTCATCATCGGCCATTGCCGCGGAATTAAAGAAAGTCAACGAGAACAGACATGCAACATATGTGAAATAACGTGATCGTTTCACGA
Organism: uncultured Desulfobacterales bacterium; assembly: GCA_964573705.1. Classification (GTDB taxonomy): domain Bacteria; phylum Desulfobacterota; class Desulfobacteria; order Desulfobacterales; family Desulfococcaceae; genus JAABSQ01. The sequence continues at coordinate 20,814 of CAZNLT010000085.1, read as the reverse complement.
TAACTCCTCCTTGTTCAGTAAAAAATTTGTTTATCGGATGGTTCCTCCCCCCACCCCCCACCCCGAATTGCATCCGAATCTGTTGGAGCGATTTCACCACTCGTACCTGATTTCTCCAATGGCGAATATCCCGGGGGACTTTTCATCTTCGCTTCGCAGGTATGTTTCATCAAAAAGATTCTGAACAGAGAGGCTGGCGGTCATTCCCGGCAGCAAAAAATCCAATTCGCGCCAAAGCTTCACGTCCACCGTTTCATAACCGTTGATCTTTTCGGTATTCAGATCATCCGAATATTGATCCCCGATATGGTTGAACACGACCCGGGCATTCACGATTGGATTCAGGTAATTGATGCCGGCGCTGACACTGTGTTCGGGCACGTATTCCAACGTCTTGCCTTCGAGTTCCGGACGTTCGTCAAACGCTTCAATGGTGGACTCGTTGTATGTATAGTGAACAAACATATCGACATCATTATTGAAACGGTAGGTCAAATCGGTCTCGATCCCTAGGATTTCCACTTCGGTCACGTTGTCCATGATGTAAACGGAGCGGTCCCGGCCCCATAGAAATCTTGTCTCACCGGCGTCCACACTGTAGATGAAATCCTTCCCCTTGGAATAATATCCAGAAACGGACAGATCCAGTGCATTAAAGAATTTTGCGTCACCGCCGAGTTCGAAAGAATCCAAGGTTTCGTTTTCCAGGTTTGGGCTGGCGTCATAAAATCGACCGTGAAATATTCCGTATCGGCAGAGCGCATCGAGGATCGGTGCGCGAAATCCTCGGGAATACGATCCGTAGGTGCTGAATTTGTCGGTAAAATGGTATCGAGCTGAGAGTTTGGGCGAAAACGCCTCCCAGTCATTGTCATCCATTTCGGTCGTCAACTGGTCGAAAGGAGATATGTTGGAGGCATAGGCGCCGTCGTGAAACTTCGCCGTATCATAGCGGACGCCGCCTACCAGCACCAGGCGGTCCTCAAGCAGGCGGAACTCGTCCTGCAAATAGATCGCGTATTGATCGAGTTTTCCCTTGTTTTTGGCATACTCGTCGCTCAAATCATAATCATCTATCGCATCGACGCTGCTGATCCGGATATCGCCGCCGAATATAAGGGTCGACCATTCTGCTATGTCCCCGGACAGACTCAGCTTCGCCCCGTAATCATCCCTGTCTGAATTCACGGTATAAAGGCTGGCGGAATCCTTAAAATCGCGGTGCCAGAAATATTCTTCCCTCTGGTAGTAACCGTTCATGCGCCACTGCCATTTTCCATGGCCTCCTTTATATAACAAATTCAAACTATTGGTATCAAAATCCCGATGACCGCCTTCGTCGATGTTGTACTTGTACCCCTCGCCTCTGCGATCATCGAAATAAGAATGGGTTAGTTCAATGGAGTTGCCCTCATCCAATGAATATCCCACCTTGGTATTCAGGGTGAACTCTTCCACAAAGCGATCGATGCGGTTATCATAGTCCCGGCTGTCCTCGGTCAACGAGGTGTACCCGTCACTGTCGAGAATGGTCGCGGCGACCTGGCCAAAAAAGCCTTGAGCGCCGGCTTGTTTCCCCCCCAGCCGAACCGACCCCTGCTTGGTGTCGAAACTTCCGTATCCCGCGGATACTTCTCCCTCAACCGACTTTTCAGGCCTTTTGGTGATGATGTTGATCACCCCGCCCATGGCGTTCGATCCGTAGATCGAAGATCCGGGGCCTTTGAAAACTTCGATGCGTTCAATGTCGGCCAGATTCACCCGGTTCCAGCGCATATTGCCGCTGTCGCCGACGGAAACCGGCGCGCCATCAATGAGCACCAGTGTTCGACCGGGCTCGTTTCCGCCCAGGCCGCGCATGGTCACCTGGGGGGAAAGTTCGAATATCCCATTGGTTCGATTCGTTTGCACGCCGGATACTTGTTGCAGAAGCTCGTCAACCCGTTCATAAGGCATCTCTTCAATTTCTTCCGCGGTAATGACGGCGATACGACCCGGCACCCTTTCGATATCCGTTGGGAATTGGGTGGCCGTTACGACTACCTCCCCCACATGGACAGCCCTTTGTCGGGAGGCATCTTTGGATTTTTCCGCTTCCTGCGTTTGCCCCAATGCCTGTGAAACCCAAAAAGCCGTCGCACATATTCCGGATACAAGGGCTGTCAAAACAATCTTCTTGGTTCTGTCCAAAATGTATCTCCTTTCCATCTTTCCATTAAAAAAAGGCCACGAATACCCCGGCTTCCTGCCGTATAAGGTCTTCGTGGCCTTTTTGGTTCTTGTTTGACTGATTTTATGGTCTTACAGTTTCAGGCGACTCCGAAATATCCGCTTCCTGCGAACTGTTCGAGATGGCCTCATATTGAGAAAAGGCGTCGGCCTGCAATACTACGCGGACAACATTCCGCTATGTCAGCTGAGCCGTGTCAAGGCCATTTTGCCGCCCGGTAACCAATGGAAAGTCCGAGGCAGACATGCCCATGAAAATCCGCGCATTTTTTGAATTCCGCGCTGTCCAGAATCTGTTTAGCATTCATGATGGTCCGCATACCCAATGGTTTTTGCGAAATTTCCTCTGTCAATTCAAAAACGGCGATTCCTGCCCGATGGGGCCGTAATCTTTTTGCATCCGTTCGTATACCGGTTTTCCCACCAGAAAGGTGTAGATTTCATCGGCTTTCTTCGGTGGATCGACATCTTCGAACCGTTTTGAGTACAGTATTTTGCCGATGCCATAGGCGTCGGCCAAAGCCGTACCGATATTGGTCGTGTACCAGTTGAATGGCAGCAGCGTATAGACCCGGCGGTCGGCAAACGCTTTCAATGCATTGTAAAATTCGGGTTTCTTGCGGGTATCCGCCGCCACCAGGCTCAATCCGCCGCCATCGATAAAAATGATGTCCGGATTCAGCTTTAAAAGCGTTTCCTTGTCCATGAAAACATGGCTGCCGATACTGGCTTTCACCGTTTCGGCCACGTTGTCCGCGCCGATCCATTCAAATGGGATATATCGTTGTTCCGTGCTTTCGATGCCATGGGCGCCGCGATATCCGATTCCCCCGACATAAACGGCCGGTTTGGATTCTTCAGGGATATCCCCGGTTCGAAGGCGCATGTCCTTGCGCAGGGATTCGATATAGGACACCACCGCTTCGGCGCGTGTTTCGCGATTCAGAATCCTTCCGGCAATACGCATGGCATCATAGACCGCTTCGTCGAAAGTCGCGAAAGCCCCATAGCTCAACACGACCACCGGGATTCCAATGGTCCTTTGAACCTCGTCCGCAAGTGAAGCGTCCATATAGGTAATGAACATCACCTGGGGTTTCACGGCAAGCACGGCTTCGAGGTCGGGCTTTTTATTGATGCCCGCGGGGCCGCCCGGTCCGCAGCGGGGAAGTTTGGAAAGCTCCGGATGGGCAAGCCAGTAAGGTCTGCCGCCGGGATTCATTTTCTCCATATCCTCGACGCCGACAACTTTCGATTCGGCCTGAAGATAGACGATCAGACGCAGGGCGCCGGGTCCGATGCACACGATTCGTTCCGGATCGAAAGGCGTTTGCACTTTTCGTCCGGACATATCCGTCACCGTAATGGTTCCGGCCGATGCCGGATCGGCCGAAATCATCCAGACCATGAGGGCAAACCATATCAAAAAAGTGGTTTTTTTCATCACTTCCCTCTTTTTGGACCATTTGATAAGGAAATCAACAGGCCGTGGTCTTCGCGGGCCAGACGCCTGGCCATGTGGGGCGCGATCAAACCGATAAACGCGATGATGCCATGAAAAGCGGTTGCCAAAGCCGCCACCAAGGCCGCCGGCATCATCCCCGGAATCCTCAATTTCTCGACATCGACCCCCAGTCCCATTGCGGTCTCCTCGTCCGAAGCCCTGGCGTTGAAATCCCTCCGCATGGCCGACATACAGCCGGTGCATAACGTAACGGCCCCCGCCATTACAGCGATTTCCCGCCAATTGGACCGCGCCGCATCTCCCAAAGTCCGGAACACCACCATTGCCGGTTCAGTTTCCGCTGCCAGGTATTGGATCAGAATGGCGGCCGAAGCGAACAGGGAAGACAACGCGACACCCGCCAGGATAACGGCTTCGGGCGACAGTTTCGTAAGCCGGGCCGGAAACGAGAATAACCAGGGTCGCCGCTAAGGCCCCGAAGAAAGCAAAACCCGTCACCGACATTCCCCGCGGGCCGAGAACAACAAGGGACAATGCCGCTCCGAAAGCCGCTCCCTGGCTGATCCCCGGGGTTGAGGGCGATCCGAGCGGTTTTTTCATCAATAATCCGATTCTGAATCCATCCTCTATTGGTAACACAAAAAAAAGGCCACGAAGCCGCATCCCATTTCAAGGGTGCTCGGACCTTCATGGCCTTTATTCTCTTTAATGTCACCCCCGCTATCAAGAGCTGGGAGGGCGATGCGCTTGTGCCTATATCTGGAATTCGGCAATAATGCCAGCGACTTCAGCCACAGCTTTAAAAAAGTTTTCATACCGAAATTCTTCTTATTTGTCAATGCTTTTCCGCCGATTTTCTTTTCTTCCACATGACCTTCAAAATCAGTGAGAAAGAATAAACGTGTCCCGGCGCATCATTCCGTTTCCGGCGGTCGGCTTCTCTTCTGCCTTCTTCTCTGCCGATACGCTCGGCGGTGGTAACATAGGGCATTTTGATCTCCTCCGCATACTTCGTGAGTTCTCGATGGTACGCCTTCTCCAGATCGCCCGGAAGCGCCATGATCCAATCGATGAACCGGTGCAGGTCGATGATTTCCCGTCTTTTCCATCCCCGGCGGTACAGGGATTTGCTCAGGTTCAGCTTGAATGTCAACCGTTCCCGATCGTCTTTCCGGGTTTCCATGATGCGCAGGTGCGCCATGACCGCCACGGCGAACGGATTGGAAGAAGTTTCCTGAATCGGCCGTCTTCCCCGTCAACCTTTTAGCCGATCACCCCGCTTTTTCCGCCTGTTTCCGGGGGTGCGCTTCATTGACGTCCACCACGCCCTGTAACGGCGGACGGCGGATGCGGCGGGCAGGACCCGCTCGGCGGCCGCGTCGATATCAGTAGTCAGACCGTTCAAACCAGCGCAGGGTATGACTTTTCAACGCCCGACCGTATGAGGTGCGGGGAAAGCGGATAAAATCCCCTGTATTTCGGTGTTCGATCAAGCGACCATTTTGGAGAACGGCAATGTCTCTGCAAAATCTTTCCACCAGGGACAGATCATGGGCGATCAGAATACAGGTCAGATCGTATTCTCGGGTGAGGCGTTCAAAGAGCCGAACCATATCGGCCTGGCCGAAAACATCGATATTGGTGAAAGGTTCATCGCAGACCAGGAGCCGGGGTTTGAGGGCCAAAGCGCGGGCGATGGCGACCCGCTGACATTGTCCTCCGGATAACTGATGGGGTTTCCGATGGATCAGTTCTTCATTTAATCCGACTTGTTCAAGGATCTGTGAAACCCGAAACTGCCGCCTGCGGGGGGAGAGGTCCGAGTGGAATAACTGCAAGGGTTCAGAGATCAGCCGGAAAACGGTAAAATAGGGGTTGAGATAGACGGCCGGATCCTGGAAAATGATCTGGACCAGGGTCGGAAGCCGGTAGCGGTATGCGCTGAGCGGTTTTTCCTCCAGCAGCAGCGTTCCCTCATCCGGGGATTCCAGGCCGATGATCAGACGGGCCAGTGTGCTTTTTCCGGACCCGCTCCGGCCGATAATGCCGAGATGGCGCCCTCGATTCACCTTGAGGCTGACTGATTCCAGAACCTGGCGGCGGCCATGATCAACCCGGTAGGATTTAGACACCGATCTAATGTCGAGTAGCGGGCGGTTCATGATTTTCCTTCCAGAACGGCCAGGGATTCCACCCATTTTCCCGCCTCCGGAGAGAGCGGACGGCCGAAAACGGTATCGATTCGACCGTTTTCGACGAGACGGCCGTTCCGGAGAATGCCGACCTCCTCCGACACTTTTGCGATCAGGCGCAGATCATGAGAAATCAGGATCATACTGATGGAACGGGTTCTCACAAGCCGCGCCAGGAGCGTGATCACCCGGGCCTGTGTAACGGCATCCAAACCGGTGGTTGGTTCGTCCGCCACCAGAATTTCGGGCTCCAGGGCGAGGCCGACGGCGATTTGAACACGCTGGCGCATGCCGCCGCTGATCTGATGGGGGTAATCCCGGGCGTAGGCTGGATTCAGTCCGACTTGTTCCAGAGCCTCGGCCGCAGCCTGAACCGACGCCTGCCGACCCATCCCTTTCTTTTCGGTGAACACCTCCGCGATTTGGTCGCCGATTTTCATGGTCGGATTCAGGGCGAGAGAAGAACTCTGGAAAACCATAAAAACAGTATCACCCCGCAATCGGTATCGGTCCTTGCGTTTTTCAAGCGACCATACCCGATTCGGCATTCGAATTCGCCCGGAAACGATTCGAAACGGAGGTTCCAGAAGTCCGCTGATGGCTTTGGCGAAAACCGTTTTTCCGGTACCGCTCTTTCCCAGGAGTCCATAGATTTTCCCCGGCGAAAGGGAGATGTGAAGATCGTTCAGCACCGGCTGAAAGCCAGACGGTGTTTCCAGATGAACGGTTAACTGTTCCACGGAAGGCATGGGGTTTACATCCGGATGACGGTGCCGATTTGATATAAATCCCGAATACCTTCCCCGATCAAATTGAGAGAAAGAACGGAGAGGGTGACGCCCAGACCGGGCGCAATCGCCATCCAGGGAGCGGCAGACAGGTATATCCTGGCTTCCTTCAGCATAACTCCCCATTCCGGGGCCGGCGGTTGTGCGCCCAGGCCGATAAAACTGAGGCCGGATATTGCTACGATCATGTTGCCGGCGTTCAGGGATGCCGCCACCCATAAAGGCGGCAGCAACTGAGGAAGAATATAGTGGCGGACGAGTCGATACCCATGAACCCCGATCACCCTTCCGCCGGTGACAAATTCTTTTTCTTTGGCGGACAAAATGATTCCTCGAACAAACCGAGCCCACCAGGCCCAGGCGGCCAAGGCCATCCCGATCACCGTACTTTTTAAGGACGGACCCAAAATGCCTGTGATGACCACCGCAAGAATCAACATGGGAAAGGCCAGCGCGATATCGGTGAGGCGCATCAGGAATGCATCCCATCGATTTCCGGCTAAACCGGACAGTATCCCGACATACAAGCCGCCGAACAGGGAAAGCGCCACGGCGGCGAGGCCGGAAAGAAGCGACAGCCGGGCTCCATGCAACGACCTGGAAAGAACACACCGGCCCAGCTGATCCGTACCCAAAGGATATTGAAAACAGGGAGGTTTCAGCCGATCCGCCAGGTCGATGTAAAAAGGGTCATGGGGAGACAACAGGGGTGCCGCTGCAGCTGAAAAGACCAGAGCGGCCAACAGAGTGAGTCCAGCGGAGATGCGGGGGTTTAGAGGGAATGCTGATCGAACCGGTAGCGTCATTTAAAGCCTTACCCGGGAATCAATCCGGTGATACACCAGATCGAAAAGCCGGCTGACCAGAATAAAGGTGATCGACATGAATAAAACCGCTCCCTGAACAAGGGGAAAATCCCGGTTGAGCACCGCCTCCACCGTCATTTTGCCTACGCCCGGCCAAGCGAATACCGTTTCGACGATTACCGCACCTCCCAGCAGTTGACCCAAAGCGGTTCCCCAAAGGGCGACCACCGGCAAAAGAGCGTTTTTCAGGATATGGCGGCGGAACACCTGAGCGAAAGGAAGCCCCTTGACCAGGGCAAAACGGATATAGTCCCGGCTCATGACTTCCAGCATGCTGGCCCGCAGCACCCGGCCCTGGACGGCGGAAATGGAGAGGCCGAGGGTAACGACGGGAAGCACAAGGCCGCGAACCCCTGCCAGGCCCATGACCGGAAACCATTCCAGTTGTAAGGCGAAAACCAAGACGAGCAGGAGACCCAGCCAGTAATCCGGAACCGAAACGCTGAGAACGGCCCAAAACCGGCAGATCCTGTCGGGAATCCGGTTGTAAAACAGGGCCCCGATGGTTCCCGCCACCATGGAGACCGTAACCGTGAAAAGGAAGGCGGCGGCGGCGAGAAGGGCAGTGGCGGGGATACGCGAGGCCAGCTCTGCGGCCACCGGGTCACCGGTCCGGTAGGATCGGCCGAGATTCAGGCGGCCAATGTCTTTCAGCCATCGAAAATAGCGGGTCAAAAAGGGATCATCCAGCCCCAGTTCTTTCCGCAGGGCGGCGATGTTTTCTGGGGTCGGGGTTTCGAAGCGGTCGGAAAGAAGGATCTCCGCCGGATCTCCGGGTGCGATATCCATCATGAAGAAGGTGAAAAAGGAGACCGCGCCGATCAAGAAGGACAGGCGGCCGCATTGTCTTAAAACGAGAAGGCAAGTCCCAGATGTCATGAATCCTTTTGGGCGGTTGATTTTTTCCACCAAGTCAGGACCATGTTCAGTTTAAAGGATCGGCGGACCCGGCCCTGTCGGGATAATCCACTGAAATAGTTTTTGATGGTGCAGGCTGTCTGGCGGTCTGTTTTGCCGAAAATATGAAAATAGCCTCGAAAGAACCGAATCAGGTCCGCTTGGGCATGATCCAGCTGCCGCTCCACCAAAATCCGGGTGCGGTTGGGATTTCTTCCCGAGGCGGTCAGGTATCCGAACAGATGGCTCTGGTGAAACCTTCCGGGTGGCAGAGGGGTTTCCATAATCTGCCTCCAGAGGTCGGTTCGAAACGAAAGCCCGTCCCGGCCGTCCCCAAGCAGGACGGCCACATGTTTCCGCGACCATTTTTCCAACCGGTTGATGCTCTCCGGAGATAAGGCCGGAGGAAAGCAGGCCGCGATCACCAGATCAAAACGGGCCTCAGTTTCAAACTCCTCAAAGTCGATTTGACGGGTATCGATATGCCCTGTTTTCAGCCCGGTGGCTTCAGCCTTCAGTGCTGACAGCATGCATGAAGCGGTGTCTATCCCGGTCACTCGAACGCCCTTTTCCGCGAACGGTATCGCCAGGTTTCCCGGCCCGCATCCTACATCGAGCATCCGTTCCCCCGGATGAATCAATCTGCTTTTTACGCAGAAATCCGACACCGGCCGCCCATGATCCCCCATCGTTTTCCATAAGCCCGGATAGTTTTTTCCCACAAAATCATAGAATCCGACCCACCGCTCCGGGGTATCGGCCTGAGTCTGCAGCAGCGGAGAGGCGGTTCGCTCCTGTTTCCAGGAATGAGCCCACTCATCGGCCGTTATCGGCTTCGGACTCTTCCAGTTCATTTCGTTAAAATCAGTCTAAAAAAATGGTCCATCCTCAAATCACCCGCTGTTTTTCGATAGGCATACAGACTCACATCGTGGTAGAGGGGCAGAACCGGCAGCTGATCGGCCACCATCGACGCCAGTTCCCGATACATTCCCCTTCTTTTTTCAGGGTTTGTTTCATTTCTGGCCGATGCGATGAGCCGGTCCGCCTCCAGATTTTGATATCCCAGGTTCCGGGGTCCGTCGGAGGCGATGAAATAGGCGTAAAAAAAATCAGGGTCCCCCGTCATCAGGGTGTACGGCTGAACCGCCAGATGAAAATCGCCCTTTTTTACTGCATCATGGTAACCTCCCGCTTCCCGAATGTCGATAGCAACCTTCAGACCGAAAGATCGAAGGAGCTCCCGGATCACCTGTGCGTATTCGGTATAGGGCCAGCGCTGAAGGGTCCCGCCGTGAAGCAGGATTTTCAACGGGCTGTTGTTCAGCATATTCGGCGGATTTATTTCCGAAGGAGGCGGGGTATGGATCAGACCAAAGGCGTATTCCCTGCAGAGCCGGGTATACGGGTCGCGGGCGACAACACCGGCTCCTTTCGCAAACGATTCCACCAGAAGGTCCCGGTCGATCAGGCCTGACAGCCACAGCCGGTTTTCGGATTTTGAGAATAAAGAATCGCGATGGTTGAAGAGAAGCATATGGGTGGTCGCCGTCTCCACCTTTTCCAATTGGATGTGGGGATCACGACTCAGGATCTCCATCTGCTGGGGCAGAATGCCGCCCACATCGGCGATGGCATCGATTTCCCCGGCGATCAGGGCCATCATCCGAGTCTGGGAATCGGAAATCTCTTTGAATACCACTTCATCATAGATCGGCTTCGGCCCCCAGTAATGTTTATTCGCGGTCAGACGGATTTCTCCCCCCGGAATCACCCGGTCGAGCCGATAGGGGCCGGTTGCCACCAGTTTTTTGATTCTTCCGGCGTCATCGAAGCCGTCGGGTTGGATCACCGGGCTGGAATAATAGGCCACCAGCTTGGGAAAATGGGGAACCGGCGCTTCCAGGTGAAATACCACCCGGGTCTTGTCTAAAGCGGTGACGGCGGTCACCGGTTCGTAAGTGCCGGTGGGATCGTATTTCCGGTAGGAGCGGATTCGAGAAATCGATGCCGCCACATCCTCGGCATCGACCGCGGTTCCGTCATGAAATTTCACACCGGGCCGAAGATGAAAGGTCCACTCCCTGTCTTCGTCTGCGGAATACCAGGATTCCGCCAGCCAGGGCACCGCCTCGAGGTTCCGGTCCAGGTAGGTCAGCCCTTCCCAGGTATTGGTGGATCCATGCAGGAAGGTGCGGCTGTCCGATCCTTCGTAAAAATCCCTCCCGACCCCGATGACCAGACGTTCCGCAGCCTGACTGCCGGGAAGAACCAGACACTGCAGCAGCGTCAGTAAAAACAGGGGCAGCCGCCACCCTGTGAAGGGAAAACGCTTTCCCGAGCGCGGGAAAGCGGTCCGATCCTGTTTCGGTGCTGAAATCAGATCAAAAAACATACTTGAGGCCGATCATGCCTTCCAGATAGAGACCCGGGTTCACATAGACGATTTCCGTTTCGTATTCTTCATCAAAAAGATTGACGGCGGAAATCGTGGTGTTCAGAAAAAGATCCTTTTGGATCTCCCAGTCACGCCAAACCTTCAGATCAACGGTTTCATAGGAAGACATATGAAAAAAGGGCAACTCGGTGTTGTCGTCGTCATAATATCGATCATCTGAAAACCGGATCAGCAGACTGGCATTGATCAGAGCCGGGTTCACGTATTTGAGTCCGATGCTTCCCCAGTAATCCGGGGCGTTCCGAAGCTGGTTTCCTTCATTGTTCGGATCATCGACGATTTCCGAATGGTTCAGGGTCAATGCGCCGGTCAGCCAGAGCTGATCGGTAAGCCTCTGCCGCAAAGAGAATTCGACGCCGTAGATTTCGGCGCCGCCCAGATTCAGGGTTCGAATAATCGTCCCCCCTTCCAGGTCCGGGTTCTCATCATACCGGTAGGATACCATATCCTCAATTTCTCCGTAATAGCCGGTTATTCCGAACCAGGTTCCGAACCGATCGAAGCTCAGGTCGACGCCGAGATCCGCCATCCAGGTCTCCTCCGGCTGCAGGTCCGGATTGGCTTCCCGCCAGGTCTTTCCGGTGGTGATGTTCTGAAAGAACCAGAGCGGAAGCCCCGGCCAGTAGGCGGTGCCGACTGAACTGCGTACGGCGACCGTTTCATTGACGCGATATTTGGCTCCGCCCCGGTAGGTCCAGGTGTCTTTTGAAACCGAATCCGGCCGCTGGGGGTCGGCACTCGTGACGAAAATATCTTTGTATTCCCATTCATCATACCGAAGTCCGGCCACCAGAGAGAGCCGATCCTCCATCAGGAGCAGCTGATCCTGAAGGTAAAAGGCGGTTTGATCGGTGGTGACTTCATACACCGATTCTCTGCCCGTGGCTGTCCAGAGGTCGACCCGCTCCTCCTCTTCCCGGCTCCAGAACAGGCCTGCGGTGAGGGTGTTACTATCTCCCAGGAAAAAATCGGTCTGGAGTTCGACCGGGGTGCGTTTGACCGTCCAGTCGCGACGGCGGACTTCGGTCGGATCCAGGACGACCTGCCCGTCAACCAGGCTCAGGCCCTGATTGTACTGCTGCGGGTGGTCATAATACTGGTAGGCGCCGGTCCACTTCAATCGGCCGAAGGTACCGAGCGGAACTTCGAAGCCGGCGGTGGTGATGGCCTGGTCTCCATCATCATCCAGAATCAGGTTCTCCTGCCCGCCGTATAGATATCTTCGGGCGTAATTGACCCCGGCCCAGATGAGAAAGCCGGAGTCGTTTTCATAGGCCACCTTGCCGGCAAGGTAGGAGTGTTCATATTCATTGTCCTCCAGGGATGCATCCGACAGGTACTGCTTTTTCCCCAGCTCCCAAAGTTCGACCATATCCTTCACCGGCTTCATCCGGTATCCGTCTGAGTAGTCTCCCGAATAAGACAGATAATAACTGAAATGGTCGGTTTTGTCACCCACGCTGGCATGCGGCCGAAACGTGCTGTTGGTCCCGTAAGCCAGCTCTGCCTTGGCGCCCATGCCCGCTTCGCCGGAGCGGGTAATGAAATTGACCGCTCCACCGGAAGCATTGGCTCCGTAAAGCGCGGAAGAGGGTCCCAGAAGCACGTCGGCCCGCTGAATATCATGGGGATTCAGGGTGGTGGACATGAAAGACCAGATGGGAAGCCCATCCACCAGATAGACCGTTCGGCCGATGAAATATCCGGTGCCGCGCAGATGGATCCAGGGAGGACCCCAAGGGTAGTATTGCCCCACATGAACTCCCGGGACATCCCGCACCAGTTCTCCTACATTGTTGATGTAAAACTCGGGCTGGGCTTCGATTTCTTCCCGGCCGACCTCGTGATAGGTGAAAGGTACCGTTTCCGGTTCCACCGCTGTTTTGGTTGCGGTCACCGTGACCGGCTCCAACTGCATGACATCCCGATCAGACGACTGCGCCCCGATTTCATTTGGAACAGCCAGCCAGAATACTGCAAAAATAACCGCCGCCGCCAAAGAACTCCCCCTTTTTGTACTCATTTTTCTCCTCCTGTAAGTGCATTTTCCTTATCCGAAACACCGGCGCCATAAAAAAAGGCCGCGAAGTCGGCACCCTTCGGGGCGCGCATACCTTCATGGCCTTTTAGTTCTCGTTTTTCCGCACCTGTGGCGGAATATCCGTGCTTCTATGGCTTTTTAGGGAAAGCCTCTGGTACTTGTCGGCGGCTGCTGCCGCTCTTTTTTGAACGGTGTTCCTATCGGGAGCCAATTTAAAAGTCAATTCTTTTTTTCAAGTATCTGTATTGAGAAAATATTTTAAAATATTAAATTGGCCTTGATCACCGTATAGATTAAAGCCAAAATTATGAGCTGTTGCCCGCTTTCAATTTTAGAAAACTTCGGTTTAAGCCTGTCTTGCTGATGCTGGCGGCTGGCCATAAAATGTGGGAGTTCTCAATAAAATGAAGCTTTCAGGCATTTGACAACCATTTTGACAGACATTAGAATTAGAGGAAATCTATCTGCCTTTGCAAGGAGGTTTTACGATGGAAGGAAAACACGAATCATCCGGGTCATGAACTGGAAACCCATGACCACCAACATTAATAAAATTCGGAAGCATGGGGACAGCTTCAGCGGTAAATATCCCGAAGCTGTCCCGACTTTGAAAAGGGGCAATTAGATGCTGAAGGTCAACACCGGGGTATCCCGAAAGGGTAAGCGGCATAAATCGCGTCAGACGGTGGCTCTTTGCCAAACCGCATTGACCAAGGCATTGATTTCCTAAATCGCCATCTCATCGGTCAGCGCCGTCCCCTCCAGGCATGCGGCTTGAAGCGACTCGTGAAACCCGATGCTTCCGATCACCGGCACGCCGGTTTCGGTCAGCCGTTTCATCACAACCTGTTCCTGCTCCCCGGAAGCGATCTTGTTGAGAACCGCGCCGTACTTTGGACTTTACGTATCCGGGGCCCATAGGACCGGTTCATCGAGGCATCGACCCAGAACGAACAGGCCGAGCCATTTTTCTTCTTCGTTTTTGGTGATGAAGGAGATGGTGTCCAGGGTTCCTTTGTAAACTCTTTCTTGTTTTTCGTTGCCGGCGTTGTAAACGACGGCTGCCGGCATGTCTTTCGGGTAATATTTTTTCAGTTTTTCCGTGAGTTTCGGAATTCCGTCGGCGGCCATATAAAAGACGACGGTTCCGGAGTGATCCGCCAAAGAACTCGGCAAGGCGCGGCCGGTCCCGCTGAAAAACATTCCGGGATCCGTTTGCATGACAAAACGGGCGCCGGCTGCATTGCCGCAGATTTTTAACGCGGCGAAGGCGGCGCCGAATGCGCCGATGCCCGGAACAATTTCCACTTGATCGGAGGGGAACGCCTCAAGAACCCAGAAAAAAAACAGACTGAAAACCGTGGGGTCACCACCGTCCAGAATAACCACATGCCCGCCCGTCGCCAGTATACTTTTAAGTTCATCGGCGTAGGCGTCCCGTTCACGATTTTTACCGTCAAACATGCGGCGGCGCTCATCGGCGTTCAGTTCCGGTAGCTTTCGTACCCAGGGGACACCCTCTTCGTTCCACAAAAGTTCCCACCGTTCAGGTCCTTCCACTTTTTTTCCGTCGATGTATGGCTTGGCTATCGCAGCGTCTTCCTCTCTTGCTAAAATCAGATCGGCTTTTTTAATCGTTTCGACGGCGTATAAAGTGAGGTGCCTGGGGTCGCCCGGGCCCACGCCCACTATCCACAGTTTGCCGTGTTTTCCGATCTCATGAAAATGGCCTGCCGGATTCTGAATTCCGCTTTCAAACATGAATAGCCTCCAAAATGCTTTTCCCCATCTCTCCCACAACGAGGCATGAAAATCCCGGAACAGGCGGCTACCGCCTATTCCGGAATATTTTAAAGAAAGAAGCTTTCAGACAGACCGGCTATCAGAACGTATATTTGATTTTGGCCATAGCCTGCCATTCCGGAGAAGGCAAATAATACTGAGTGCCGCCTGAGATATAGGTCCACTCGGAGTCATATTCATCCGGGGTATATTGCCCTTCAACGGAAATGTCCCATTTATCGAAACCATAATTCAGTTTTGCGTAATACCTGTGGAAGGGATCCGCCTGTTCTTCATTTTTAGTGTCCAGGGGGCGTTCGCCGTACCTCACATAATAGGCGTCGAATCCGATATTTTGTTTTTCATTTAAATAGCGGGTCCAGTTGAAACCCAAGGTGAGCGCATCTTCCGGGAGACCTCTGATGTATACCGCACCCGGTTCGGAGGGGTTTTCAAGCCTTCCCCTGACATAGCCGTATGTGGCGAACAATTCCAGGTTATGGGGCAGATAGATTCGGCACTCCGCGTCAACACCGGTGCGTTCGGATTCTCCCAGGTTTTCCTTCATCATTGTTTCCGGGTTCGTGGTAACTTCCCGTTCCAGATATGTGTAATAATAATCAACCCCTATATAAACGGTCTTACCCAGTAGCACGTTGAAACCCAAGTCCCATGAGTCGATTTCAGCAACGCCTAGATCGAAATTCGCAACGCCTCCGACGGGAGATATTTCCGCTACATAGGGAGACCTGAAGCCTTTTCCGTAATTGGCGAAAAAGTTCAGGTTTTCATAAGGGGTTACGACCATGCCGATTTTCGGGCTGAAAACATTCATATCGGATTCCCCTGAATTATCGGGGTCCAGCACGTTGTCGATGTCCATATCCAGATAATCATATCTTACACCGCCCATGAGTTTCAAAAACTCGAAAGGTTTGTATTGGGCCTGGGCGAAAACGCCGCTGCTCCACTGCTCGGTATTAAATTTTTCAATCTCGGCGATGATGGTGGAAAAGTTCTCCGCGAATTTGAAGGCGTATTTAACATCATCATACCGCGCTTCGTTACCCACGGCCAAAGAAAAGTTGTCTGTGGGTATGAAGTTATAAAGCACTCGGTATCCCATTCGGGCGCGGTCGTCAAAGAATCGCATTTGCGGGGTTGGGGGGAAATAAAAGGACTGATTGTTTTCAAATGATTCGAAGAAGAGGGTGGCACGCAATCCCCGCTCACCGTCTTGCGGTTCGTAATTAAAAACTACGTTAAAGACTTCGTCGTCTGCCTCGTTTGTGGGATCAAGAGTGTCGGTAGGATCAAGCAGACCGCTTTTTACATCATCTATAGGCAGATAGTCCGCCACACCCCAGTCGCGTTTGACATACTGAAGCCTGCCGGAAAACAAACCATTGCCAAGGGATTTTGTAAACTTTCCGAAGCCCTGATACCTTTGATAATCACCATTGTCACGATAGCCGTCACGGTTATAGCCCTCCAATACAACAAAGGGTTCGATCTTCCAGTCCATGTCGCTTATGGTGGCCACCCCGCTGTAAGTGCCATAGGTGCCGCCGGAAACGGCAAGGCTTGACTTATCGCGCTTTTTTGTAATGATGTTGATGGCCCCGGCCAGTGCGAAATCACCGTATAAGGCGGAAAAGGGTCCTTTGATAATTTCTATTTTTTCTATCATTTCCGGGATCAGCCAATCAATATCCACCCAACCGTTGATTTTGCCTTGGACAAGGTTCATCGGCACGCCGTCGACAAATACCGCCGTGTCTTTGGCGCCCGCGCTTCTGAAACCTCTCAACTGAATACCGAAACCGATGTTGCCCTGGTCATAATTGAAAACGGATACACCTGGGACCTTGCGAAATATATCAGTTACGTCAAAGATGGACATATGCTTCAAGTCTTCGGCCGTGATGACATCGACGGATGCGGCCAGACCGACGGAATCCATGGTTATGTCATTTTTCTTGTCAATCACCCCTTGCGATTTCACTACAATTTCATCAAGCTCGTGAACCTGACCGGTTTCATCGGACCGCGCCGGATGCACGGTGCAAAGAAAAAAGCTGAATAACAGTACAAAGACTAAAGATGATTTTTTCCTGTACATAAACCGCTCCTTTTGATGAAGAATTTGATATGATTTTAATCCCGCACACAAGCCGCTCTTCAGGTTCGAGAAGTGAATATACTTTTTTGTATGTATGCAGAATCGGTGGAAGCCATGTTCCCACCTCCTGCCAGAAGAAATCCTAAAGAACACAGCCCTATGGAAAGTCCCGGTGGGAGAAACCATGCCCATAAGGCGTTTGAAAATCCGCCCCTGTGGAAAGCGTAATGTATCATGCCGCCCCAACTCAAAACTGAAGGATCGCCAAGCCCGATAAAGGACAGAGCGGCTTCGCTCGCCATGGCCGCCGCGACCGATGTGGTGAATTTCGCTGCAATCACGTCCGACACATGGGGGACAATATGTGACACAATAATTTTCGATTTTGAAAATCCCAACACTCTCAATGTTTCCAAAAAAGGAACTTTTCTCAATTGATGCACTTTCATGATCACTGCTCTGGCCGTGGAACACCAGCACAACAGGCTGATCACAAATATGGTGTTGATATATCCCGGTCCTAAATAAGACGCGGTTACCACCATCAAAGGCAACATGGGAATCAGCAAGAAAACGTCGACAAGACCGCTGACCGCCTCACCGGCCCACCCCCTCATATATCCTCCGACAATACCGACACCTCCGCCCACAAATACGGATAAACACGCGGAGAGCACGCCGATAAGCAATGAAGTCCGTGCGGCATAAATCCATTCGGAAAACAAATCGTATCCCATATCGTTGGTTCCGAAAAAATGAAGCGCCGAGGGGTGAAGAAAAGGAATGCCCGTTTTTTTCGGATCATAAGGGGCGAAAAAAGGCCCCGCCAGGGCGATAACGCCAAAAGACAAAAGAATGACGATTCCCGCCATCCGGGAGAGAATGAAAACCGTATTCCTGTTGCCTGCAAAAAACATGGTCATGCCGAAGCTCCGGGATCCAAAACGGCCGAAATAACATCCACCGCGAAATTGAAGGCCGGAACCGATATGGAAAGCAGGAAAAAACATCCCTGCAACATGGGATAATCCCTGTTTACGGCGGCCTCATAAATCAAGGAACCCATTCCGTTTATGGAAAAAACGATTTCTATTAAAAGGGAGCCTGAAAGAATGAATCCAAAGTCGAGACCGATGAGGCTTACGACCGGAAGGCAGGCGTTCCGAAGGACATGGATGAAAAGAATCCTGTTCTCTCCCATTCCCCTTGCTTTTGCATACATCACGTAATCCTTGTGCAATTCCTCGGAAACCTGGTTCCGCATCACTAGGTATTTGGGCCCGCATGTGGACAAGGCAAGCACCGCAACGGGCAGGATTATATGCCTTAAAGCTTCAAGAGCATCAGCGGTTCCGTTTATCTCGGACAAAGACGGACCAAGCCCGCTCATGGGGAAAATATCCCATGCAAAGCTGAACAGCGCCAAGGCGATCATGGCGGTTAAAAACCCCGGAACAGCATATAGAATTAAAAAAAAGGGCGTCAGCAAAACATCCGCTGTTTTTCCCGGACGACTTCCCGCAATGCTCCCGAAAAACAATGCGAAAATAGCGGACAATGTAAGGGCCGGCAACACAATCGTGAGGGTGGACGCTGAATGACCGCCCACGACGTTCAGCACCGGCCGGTGATAAAACCAGGAATACCCCAAATCCATATTTGCCATATTTCTAAGATGATTCAGATATTGATGATAGAGCGGGAGGTCGATGCCGAGCTTTCGTTCCATCTCCCGGTAATCGGCGAGGCTCAGGCCAATGCCGTTCGGCCCCACAATGTTGTTCACCGGGCTTCCTGGCATCAGCCTCGGGATTAAGAACTGAATGGTTATGACAATCATAAAACAGACCGCGAACCTCATTCCCTTTATCAGAATATATCGAAGCATGATTTCATGCCTGTGCCCATACGGATGAAAAGGGGATTCCTTTTCTGTTTCTGTTTTTTTCCACTGACCCCATTTCCAGCACCCGGTCGCAGACGTCGTTTACCACATCCGAATCGTGGGAAATGAGGAGAACACCCATTTTCAAACGGTTCTTCAAATCCATGATAAGGCGGAGAATCTCCGCCTGAGTTGACAGATCCAGCATGGCGGTAGGCTCATCGGCCACAAGATACCGGGGAGACAGGCACATCGCCCGGATCAAAGCCGCTCTTTGCGCCTGTCCGCCGCTGATTTCAGAGGGGAAGCGACGGGCGATCTCCGGGGAAAGCCCTGTACGTTCAAACCATTCGTTTGTCAGTAGGCGGGCCTGTTTTTTTGACGCAGCCTTTCCGTGATACAGTAGGACTTCTTCCACGGCCTTTCCCACGGTCTGTTTCGGGTCCAGGGACAAATCCGGATGTTGGGGCGCCGCCTGAACCCGCCGGTGATAAAGACGGGGAGTTTTTAACAGCATATCAGACGCATCGGCCCCATCCAGAATGATACGTCCCACCGAAGGACGCAAAAGACCGACGATCATTTTCGCCACGGTCGTTTTTCCGCATCCCGAAGGACCCATAAGCCCCAATATTTCGCCACGCCGTATCCGGAAAGAAACCAGGCCCGTGGAAAACGTCTTTTTTTTGGACAAACCGGTGATATAGTTTTTCTCCAGCCTCACCGCTTCAAGCATACCGGCACCAAACCTTTACCCCGTTTCTCTCACGGACGTCGGGTGCTTTTTCGGCGCACTCGCCGGTCTTTTTTTCACATCTTCCGAAAAACACGCATCCCATGCCGGATTCTTCCATGCCGGGATCGCGGCCGGAAATCGGCTTGAGCCCCTTGGCCGGATGAGAAGCGAGAAGCCCTTTTGTATAAGGATGCAAAGGGGCGTTAAGAACCCTTTGAGCCGGGCCTTCTTCAACGATTCTTCCCCCATGCATGACCATGCACGCGCCGCATGAGGCCGCGGAATGAATGTCATGGGTAATCATCCAAAACGCCGCAGAATCGTAGAGGTTTTTCGTCAACATCAGGTATTTCTCCCTCGCCTCGGCGTCCAGCCCTTTCGTGGGTTCGTCGGCGATTACAAGGCAGGGATCGGTTGAAAGGCCGGCCGCCAGAACAACCCGCCGGGCCATGCCGCCGGACAATTGCGAAGGGTACATCCCATATACTTTTTCAGGATCATCCAGCCCGGTTTTTTCAAGAAGCGACAACGCAGTCTTTTTTAGTGACGCTCCGTTTTGTCCGCATGAGCGACGGATGGTTTCACGCAGAAAAAAACCCGCCGTATAGACTGGATTCAAACAGGCAACAGCGTTTTGGGGCAGATAGACTACGGTTTTTCCGCGCAAGCGTTTCATCTGCCCAGGGCTGAGACGCATGATATCCGGATAATCGTTCAGCCGAATCGTTCCCTTTACCCGGGCGTTTTCAGGCAAAAGCCTCAGCACAGCGGCCGCGGTCACGGATTTGCCGCATCCGGTTTCTCCCAGCAAGGCGGTCCGACTTTTTTTTTCAAGGCAAAAGCCGATTCCTTTCACTGCGTGAACCACGCTTTTTTTCACGGCAAAATCTACAGAAAGATCATTTACGGAGAGCACCGTGTGGGGATTGTTCATGATGTTTTTTCCTGTGACAGCCGTCGTTGAATGTCCGGCTCCGTCCAAACCGCCGGTTTGATGAGCTTCGGCATATAAACGATAAAAACAAACAGGCTCGATACTGAAAAAAGTAAAAAAACCGTTGAAAGGCCGTATGAATCGGCCATGAATCCCGACAACGGTGATAAAACAGCATAGAAAAAACTCAGGAAAAAGGAAAAAGCGGATAAAAACGTCGCCCGCATTTCATGCTTGATCCGCTCATTGTATTCAATGTCGTACAAACTGTGAAAAATTTCATGAAATGTTTGAAATGCCACCACGTTGATGACAGATAAAACAGGATGAAAAAAAACTCCGAACAAAAGAAACGACAAAATCAGCAACACCTGAACCGAAACGGAGATAAATACTCGGTTGCTTCTTTTTTCCATGGG
>CAZNLT010000084.1:0-25140 GCA_964573705.1 uncultured Desulfobacterales bacterium | reverse complement strand
TTCCGACAACATTAGCACGGGTCAATGTTGCCTTGCAACTATCTTCTCGGGTGGGCCGGTTCCCCCAAAAGAATCCCTTGGAATTGAATAGGGAACATGGTATAAAAACCCGATTATTCATCCTGTCATAACCCCGTTCCCATCGAGCGGCGCCGGCCGTTCGATTCAATCCTTCGGGAGCATATTCCGCCGATGCCCCGCGATGAAGGAGGCCATATGAGTGTCAGACTGATTGAACCCACCCCCTCGGCTTACGGATACCCCCTGTTGATCAAGAATCTCTTGAAAACGCCCCGGGTCTATTCTCCGGACCGCGAGATCATTTTTCAGGACAAAAGCCGATACGACTACCGGACCCTGTATCGCCGGATCAGCCGCCTGGCCCGTGTGCTGGACCGGGCCGGCGTAAAGCAGGGGCAGACGGTGGCGGTCATGGAATATGACAGCCATCGGTATCTGGAAAGTTTTTTTGCGATTCCCATGATGGGAAGCGTCATTCATACGGTCAACATCCGGCGCTCCCCCGAGAGCCTGGTCCGCACCCTGAACCATGCCGGAAGCGCGGTGGTCATCGCCAATGCCGACTTCCTGGCGGTCCTCGATTCCATTCAGGACCGGCTGACGCATCTTAAAAAAATCATCCTCATCGACGGTGAAGGCGAGACCGAGAAAACCCCGCTGGAGGTGGTGGGCGAGTATGAAGCCCTGCTGGCCGACAGCCCGGCGGAGTTTCGGTTCGAAGATTTTCCCGAAGACGCGGTGGCCGCCACCTTCTATTCGGTGGGCGCCGGGGGCACGCCCAAGGGGGTCTGCTTCAGCCATCGGCAGCTGGTGATGCATACCTACAGTATCCTGGCCTGTCTGTGCGCCTATCGGTTTCAGCCCATGGTCGATTCCGGGGATGTCTACATGCCCCTGACCCCCATGTTCCACGTCAATGCCTGGGGCCTGGTTCATCTGTTTACCCATCTCGGGGCCAAGCAGGTCTATCCGGGCCGGAGTGATCCGGAAACCATTCTGGATCTGGTCCAGGCCGAAGGGGTCACCTTCTCCCACTGCGATCCGTCCCTGATTCATACCCTGATCAACTGCCCCCGGATAAAGGAGGTGGACCTCTCGGGCTGGAAGGTGATCGTGGGGGGCGCGCCCCTGTCGCCGGAGCTGTGCCGGTCGGCCCTGGAGTTGGGGATCAACATTTGTTCGGTCTACGGGATGGCCGAGACCGGTCCCATGTTGGCCGCCGCGGCCCTGAAGCCGCACATGGCCGACTGGTCCCCGGACCGGCAGGCGGATGTCCGGACCCGCACCGGGCTGCCGGCCCCTCTGGTCCATCTCGAGGTGGTGGACGTCATGGGTGATCCGCTGCCCCATGACGGAAAGAGCATCGGTGAGGTGGTGGTCCGGGCGCCCTGGCTGACCCAGGGCTACGTCGGTAACCCGGAGGAGAGCGAAAAGCTGTGGCGGGACGGTTGGCTTCACACCGGGGATATCGGTTTCATCGACGAGGAGGAATACCTTCACCTCACCGACCGGACCGAGGATGCCATCAAGACCGGGGGGGAGTGGATTCCCAGTATGGAACTGGAGGACATCATCTGCGAACATGAAGCGGTCGGCGAGGCGGCGGTGACCCGGGTGCCGGATGAGAAGTACGGAGAGAAACCCCTGGCGCTGGTGGTCCTCAAACCGGGGTTCGAGGGCAAGGTCGACGAAGAGACGATTCGAAATTTCTGCAAGGAGTATGTGCGAAAAGGGGCGTTGCCCAAACACGGCGTGCCCGAGCGGATCGCCATCGTCGACGCCATTCCCCGGACCAGCGTGGGCAAGATCAGCCGCCGCCAGCTGCGTCAGCAGAACAAACCGTTCGACCTGAACCGGGAGCCCGGGTCGTCCGATTGAAGAAAGCACCACCCGCGAAAAGGGCCCGGCAAATTCTTCCGAAAGGAGGGATGCATTCTCACAGGTAGCGGATCAACCGGTATTCAAGGATGTTCGAAAGTGGTCGGATTCGATTCAACATCAGAGCAGAAAGGGAGGAGACAGAATGGCAGAGAAGACCTATCAACCCGGAGAGAATTACGAGTATCCTTTGATCATCAAAAAGCTTTTGAACACGCCGCTGGTCTATGCGCCCGAACAGGAGATCGTCTACCGGGACAAGATGCGCTATACCTACCGGGACCTGAACCGGCGCATCCATCGGCTGGCCAACGCCCTGGCCGCCAAGGGGATCGGGTCCGGCGACGTGGTGGCGGTGTTCGACTACGACTCCCACCGCTATCTGGAGGCCTTTTTCGCGGTACCCATGATGGGGGCGGTGCTCCAGACGGTCAACTGGCGGCTGTCGGCCGAACAGATCCTGTATACCCTCAACCATGCCGAAGCCGCCGTCATTATCATCAACTCCGATTTTCTGCCCATCCTGGAGGGGCTTCAATCCAGGCTGGAGACGGTGAAGGCGGTGGTGGTCATCGCCGAGGACGGGTCCCCGCCCAAAACCGAGGCCCGGTTCGACGGCACCTACGAGGAGATGTTGGCATCCGCCGATATGGAGTACGATTTTCCGGATCTGGATGAAAATACAAAGGCGACGACCTTCTATACCACCGGCACCACCGGAGACCCCAAAGGGGTCCATTTCAGCCACCGGCAATTGGTGCTGCACACCCTGTCGGCCACCGTTTCCATCGGGGCCTATGAAAACATCGGCCGGTTCCGCTCAGATGACGTCTATATGCCGCTGACCCCCATGTTCCATGTCCATGCCTGGGGGATTCCCTATATCGCCACCCTATTGGGGGTGAAGCAGGTCTATCCGGGAAAGTATGAACCGGAGATGCTCCTGAAGCTGATCGTGGGCGAAAAGGTGACCTTTTCCCACTGCGTGCCGACCATTCTTCAGATGATCACCGGCAGCCCGGCGGTGCGGCAGTTCGACCTCTCCAATTGGAAGGTGATCATCGGCGGGTCCAAACTGCCCCGGGGGCTGGCGAGCGCCGCCTACGACATGGGCATCACCGTCTACACCGGCTACGGCATGTCCGAGACCTGCCCGGTCATCAGCCTCTCGGTTCCCACCCCCGACATGGCAGAATTGGCGCCGGACGCGCTTCTAGACATCGTGGTCAAGACCGGTCTGCCCATCCCGCTGGTGGAATTCGAGGTGGTGGACGGCAACGACAACCCGCTGCCCCACGACGGAGCCACCCCAGGAGAGGTGGTATTTCGGGCGCCCTGGCTGACCAAAGATTATTTCAAATCTCCGGAAAAGACCCAAGAGCTCTGGCGCAACGGCTGGCTGCACAGCGGGGATGTGGGCCATATCGACGAAAAAGGATATCTTCAGATCACCGACCGGATCAAGGATGTGATCAAGAGCGGCGGCGAATGGGTCTCTTCCCTGGACCTGGAAAACCTGATGAGCCAGCACGAGGCGGTGGCGGAATCGGCGGCCATCGGGGTTCCCGACCCGAAATGGGGGGAGCGGCCGATGATGATCGTGGTCCTCAAGCCGGAGGCGAAAGGGAAGGTGGCCGCAGAGGACCTGAACGCCTACATGCGTGAGCAGGTGGACGCCGGCAAGCTGCCCAAATACGGCCTTCCGGACCGGTATGAGATTGTGGAAACCATTCCCAAGACCAGTGTGGGGAAGCTCGATAAAAAGGTGATGCGGAAAGAATTCGCCTGAGGATTATGAGAGTTTGGATTCGGCGGGGGGGCGGTGTTGCCGGGTCGGCGCAAACCGGAACCAGAGGTTCAGCAGATGAACCGCCAGGATCGCCATCACCAACCGCGGCACCCAGAGCCAGAAGGCGTGAATGCCCAGCGGCAGAAACAGGGCCGGGTCTTCGATCACCGCATGGTTGATGCCGATGGAGAGGTGGAGTCTGGTCATATCCTCTCCGGAAAGACCGCTTTCCCTGGCTTCCTCAACGATGACCGCGGCCCCGTAGGCGATGCCGAAAAGCCCGGCGGTGAGCCAGAGCATCCCCACCCGTCGATTGAGCCCCATCAGGCGCAGCAGCGGCTGAACCCCGACCAGTATATAGCCGATGACATGAAAGCGTTTCATGATCTCCATCACGATCATCAGACAGATGATGATTACGAAAATCTTCAGGCACATGAAGGCGGTCTTCACCGCCCATTCCTGAAGCAGGACCGGAAAGGCCGCGGCGGCCGAGGGTCCTGCGGATGAGCGAACCGCCTCGGCACCGGACGGGTCCAGGATTCGGGCCAGGATGAATACGGTCAGGCAGGAGGCGGTCAGCCGGAAAATCGCGGCCGCAAAGGGATTGATGCCGGATTTACCCTGCACGGTGCTTTCTACGATCAGGTTATGGGATATTAAGAGAAACACCGCCATCAGGGTCATCTGCTCGGGGGTGAAGGGCAGCACGATCATGGCTGCCACGCTGCCGTAGATGCCGGTGAAAAGGCCGACCAGCAGGGGAAGGGCGGCCATGGGCGGCAGCCCCAGAACGGACATGAGAGGCTCCAGAAGAAAATCGAGGCGGCCGATCCAGCCGCCGGCATCCAACACCAGGGTCAGAAAAGAGACGGGAATCAATATTTTGAGCATCCACACGTATCCCGAGATTCCTTTTTTGAAACCAGCGGATACGGCGGCCCCGAGTGCGGGGAGATGTCTGTACAACCGGGAACCTCATCGATAGTTCGGGTTGGTCGATCGGAAAACCTTCGGTCGACAATTCGGATCGAAGCACTTCGGGCAAGATAATCATGCCGGAGCGGATTTCAATCATTATTCCGGTGTTCCGTGAAACCGGAATGATTCACCGGACCCTGAGTGATCTTGGCCGGCCCGCCGAAGCCGAAATCATTGTGGCGGACGGCGATCTTCAAGGGGAAACCCTTTGCGTGATTCAACGGCGCGATATCATCCGGGTGATCTCCCGAAAGGGGCGGGGCGTTCAGATGAACGCCGGATCCCGGCAGGCCACCGGGGAAATCCTGCTTTTTCTCCATGCCGACACCCGCCTGCCGCCAAAAGGGCTGAACCGCATTCGGGCGGCCCTGACCGATCCGGCGGTGGTCGGCGGCGCCTTTGATCTGGGGATCGATTCGCAGCGGCCGGTATTTCGGCTTCTGGAGCGGACCGCATCCGTCCGGTCCCGGTTGACCCGAATCCCTTACGGAGACCAGGCCATTTTTATTCGAAGGAATTTTTTTCGGGAGATCGGCGGGTTCCGGGAAATCCCGATCATGGAGGATGTGGACCTGATGCGGCGGATCAAACGCACCGGGCGGCCCATTGTGTTTCTGGATGCCCGGGTTCGTACCTCGGCCCGGCGGTGGGAAACGGAAGGAATCATCCGGGGCACATTGAGAAACTGGTTTCTTGTGCTTCTGTTTCTGGCGGGGGCGGCGCCGGGTCGTCTAGCGCGGTATTACCGGTGAGAAACGCCGAAGCTCACTGATTGAACATCATATAGAATCCCAGGGCCTTGTCATAGACGTTCTGGGGATCGATGCTGTAAAATTCCGCGCCCACATTGGCCCCGGAAACGGTGCGGACGACCACTTCCTTTCGAATCTCGGTGCGCTGTTTGTCGTCCAGCCGAAACTCCACCATCATTCGCGTGCCGATTTCGAAATCCATTCGGGTCCAGGGGGTGAAGTTGATCCCGGTTTTCGAAATGTCTTTGACGGTGACGGGGCCCTTCACCTTGCCGTTTTTCATGATGTACATGCCGGTCAGGTTCACCTGTTTCCGGTAGTGCCTTCTTCGTTCTAACAGAGCGATGAAGCGATGGCCGCAGGAGCACCGAATCCGTGCGCGCACCGCTTTTTCAAGGTGCTGATACCGCCGGACATCGGCGGTTTTGGCGGTTTTGCATTGGGGGCAGGTAAATATGGCAATGCCCTCTTCGTTGGCGAATACCTTAATTTCTTCCATAAGAAACGGCGACTTTCATGCGGTTGAGGGAATGTCGGGCTTTCCGGTTGAGAGAAAACATGATCCATCTCCATTATATTCATTTTGAATATAAATGCAAATTCGAATTGTCGAATCAAGAAGATTGTGCAAACGGACGTTCCGGGTTAAGATAATTATCTCTCTCTTGACCGAGCGAACCTTATCCGATAAACTATTCTACTTTTAGGCTCTCCGGCCTTTTTGCTGATTCAGTTTACAAAATCCGAAAGCAAACCGGTCCGGATTCGCCCGGCAGGGCGGCCGGATGCCGATGATTGTCGGTTCAGGAGGGCCGTAGCGGATGACCCGCAGGATTTCAGAGAAAGGATGTATTTATGAGTGATTCTGTTACATTGAAGTGGGGAGACAAAACATTTGA
The DNA here is from genome assembly GCA_964573705.1 of uncultured Desulfobacterales bacterium. GTDB lineage: Bacteria > Desulfobacterota > Desulfobacteria > Desulfobacterales > Desulfococcaceae > JAABSQ01. The sequence goes on along the minus strand of CAZNLT010000084.1, from coordinate 18,820 downwards.
ACTGCCGGTGATCGAGGGAACGGAAGGCGAAAAGGCGATCGACATTTCCAGACTTCGCCAGACCACCGGCCTGGTCACCATGGATCCCGGATTCGCCAATACCGGGAGCTGTCAAAGCGCCATCACTTTCATGGACGGCGAAAAGGGAATACTGCGCTACCGGGGCTATCCCATCGAGCAGCTGGCCGAGCATTCCACTTTCCGCGAGGTGGCCTATCTGTTGATCCATGGCGAATTGCCGACATCCAAAGAGATCACCCGTTTTTCAGTCCTCCTCAACGATCACTCCCTGGTGCATGAAGACATGCGCACCTTTTTTGAGAGCTTTCCTCGCCAGTCCCATCCCATGGGGATTCTCTCCTCCATGGTCAACGCCCTCAAAAGCTTTTATCCCTATCTGGAAGGGGCCGAGGAGGAGACCGAGAGTACGGTGGCCCGGCTGATTTCCAAAGTCCGCACCCTGGCGGCCATGTCTTATAAAATCTCCCGAGGGCACCTGGTGGTTTATCCCCGCCCGGACCTTTCCTACTGCGAAAATTTCTTGAACATGATGTTCGATTCGCCGGTGCGGCCCTATGAAGTCGACCCGGATATCGTTCAGGCCCTGAGCGTGTTTCTGATTCTGCACGCCGATCACGAGCAGAACTGTTCCACCTCGGCGGTTCGGGTCGTGGGCAGCGGCCGGGTCAATCTGTATGCGGCCATTTCCGCCGGCATTGCGGCGCTCTGGGGCCCGCTGCACGGCGGTGCGAACCAGAAGGTGATCGAAATGCTGACCGATATCGCCGAAGGCCGAACGACCGTCGAAGAGGCGGTCCGGCGGGCCAAAGACAAGGAAGATCCCTTCCGGCTGATGGGATTCGGCCACCGGGTCTACAAGACCTATGATCCCCGCACCCGGATTATGAAACAGATGTACGATAAGCTCTTGACCAAGCTTCGGATCAAGGACCCGCTTCTCAGTATCGCCGCGGAATTGGAAGATATCGCTCTGAATGACGCCTATTTCATCGACCACAACCTCTACCCCAATGTCGATTTCTACAGCGGCATGGTGCTGCGCACCATCGGCATTCCCACCAGCATGTTTACGGTCATGTTCGCCATCGGCCGGCTGCCGGGATGGATCGCCCAATGGAAAGAGTCCATGGATGATCCCAACTGGCGGATCAGTCGACCCCGACAGATCTATACCGGTTCGGCCCAACGGAACTATGTGCCCATGGCGGATCGTAGCGGCAATGCCAAAACCATTCCGCTGCGACAGTTCGCCTAACCCATTATCATCGAGGATACCTGAATGACTGAAAAGCCTTATCCCACCGCCGCGCCGGACACCATCACCACCGGGATGCTGGACCCGATCGACTACCAGTATCAGGGACGGCGGGACATCGACATCGAGATTCGGCACCCGGAATTTACCTCGGTATGCCCCATGACCGGGCTTCCGGATTTCGGGTGCATCATCGTCAGTTACCGGCCCGACCGGAAGATCATCGAGCTGAAATCCCTGAAATATTATTTTCTTCAGTATCGAAACGTCGGGATCTTCTATGAACATGTGGTCAACCGAATTCTGGATGACCTGGTTCAAGTGGTCACCCCCCAGCGGATGGAGGTGGTCGGGGATTTCACCACCCGGGGAGGCATCACCACCCGGGTGAAAGCGGTTTACGAGGGTATCAAATGAATCGAATATCCCTGCACCGAGGCTGCTCCGGATTCGGGGCGCTTTTTTACCTGCTGCCGGTGTTGATGCTTGTTTGTTCCGGCTGTTCTTCGGTTTCGGCGGTTAAACAGCAGACCCGAAAGGTCGCTCAGGTGATCACTTTCTCCGGCGTTGGGTATAAAAAAGTGGTCGGAATCATGCCGCTGGAGAATAATTCCTTCATCCGCAAGCCCGATTTCGACACTCTCTTCAAAACCCGTTTTTTTGAGCGGCTGGAAATGGCCTGCCCGGATGTCATCTGGCTCAAACCCGATGATCCGGATACCCCCAATCCCCTGGACCGGGTCCCCCGACTGGCCTCCGGCGGCATCGACAACCTGGCTTTGGCCCGGCAGGGCAAAGCCCTGGGGCTTCATGCCGTTCTGCTTGCGGGTCTGATCAACGTGGATGCGGAGCAGAAGGATAAGGGAATTCTGCTGTTCAGGGATACCCATTATTTCGGCCGGGTGCAGTTGAACATCGCCCTTTACAGCACCGAAACCGGTGCAAAGCTGCTGGATGAGATCGTGACCCTGCAAACGGAGGTGGACGGCGCCGAGTACGAGGCCATTGCCGCCAAAGACAGCGCCGGTGTCTACGAGCTGACCGAAGCCCTGGAGGAGATTGCCGACACCGGCGGCGATCTGGCTTGTGAAACCGTTCGGAAGGCATCCTGGCAGGCCTATGTGGTGGATGTGGAAGGAGAGCGCATTTCCTTTTCACCGGGCCGGGAGTCCGGGGTGCGGATCGGGGACACCTTTGAAATCTTCGACAGCGGCGAGATGATCGAAAACCGATACGGACAGCGGTTTCTGGTTCCCGGAAAAAAGACCGGTGAAATTCGTGTCACCACGGTGTTTATCGGAACGGCGGAGGCCGAGCCCATCGGGGAGATCTACGTCAAGACCGGCTTTATTGTTCGGCCGAAATAATCAATCCGATTTCTCCGTTCCCTGAACCAATTGGACCAGATCCTCCACAAATGCCTGCATCCGTTGGGCCTGAACCCGCATCTGGTCTGAGGCTGAGGCCGAGGTATCCGCGCTGGCGGCGTTCTGCTGGGTCAGCTTGTCCATTTCGGACATGGTGATGGTGAGCTGTTCAATGCTTTTGGCCTGTTCTCCGGAGGCGGCGGCGATGTCGCCGATTCGGTCGGCCACCTCCGAAGCGCTGATCTCGATTTCTCGAAAGGCATCATCGGTTCGCTTCACCAGGTCGGTTCCTTCCTGAAGACGGTCCACAATGGATTGAACCAGCTCGGAGGTGCTTCGAGAGGCTTCCCCGGCGCGCAATGCCAGCCGCCGCACCTCTTCGGCCACGACCGCGAATCCGGCGCCGGCCTGGCCCGCCCGGGCCGCCTCCACAGCGGCGTTCAGCGCCAGCAGGTTGGTCTGAAAAGCGATGTCCTCGCTGGTCTGAATGATCTTGGAGGAGGCTTCTCCGGCGCCCGCAATCTCGGACATGGCGGCCACCAGCTTTTCCATGATTGTGGTTGCCTCTTCAAGGGTGCGGCGGGTCTCCTGCATTCGCCGGTCGGTTTCCAGGGCATGCTCGGCGTTTTGCTGAATGGTGGCAGACATCTCTTCGAGAGAGGCCGAGGTTTCCTCCAGAGAGGCGGCCTGTTCCGAGGCCCCCTCGGCCAGTTTTTGGCCGGCGTCGGCCAACTGGAAACTGGACCGGTCGATCTGGTCGGCGCTTCGGGTCAAACCGTCGATAATGGAGGTAAGGGGGCGGGCGATGCCGCTACTGGATCGGAACGCCAGCAGAAGACCGATCCCGAGAAGGCCCAAGCCCATCAGCACCAGAATTTTCATGCTGTTTTGAAGGCTGGTCGCGGCTTCCCCCTCGATGACGGCGGCCAGTTCATAAAATTCGGCGACCGGACTGGTGGCCGCGATGCTGTAAACCGCATCCCCGATCGGAAGGGGTTTGAAATAGACATATTTTTCAATTCCTTCAAAGGTGTAGATACCGTCTCCCGCCTCTCCCCGGCGCATTTTCCGATTGACCAGGTCGGCCATTTCGCCGTATTGGCCATTCCCGATGTTCACCCCGTCGGCCAGGCGGTATTTGGGATGGCTGACCAGGGTTCCCTCCGGGTTGATGATATACGCATAGCCGGTCTGACCATAGACCCGGTTCCGAAGGGATTCCCAGATGAGGTCCCAATTGAGATCCACCGCCATGGCCCCCGCAAAATCCTGATCCAGAAAAATCGGGGCGGCCACGGTCAGGGTATCCCCGGATTCTCCCGACTGAATGGGTGAATAATAGACCCCCTTTTCTTTGAGAACCTGTATCGCCTGGACCGCCAGTATGTTGTCGGTAGAGGGTGTTTCCGGTGAATCGGAATCCCCGGTCAGCGACAGGAATACGGCGCCGTCGGCGCCGATGCATCGGATTTGCCGGTAGAGGTCCTGCGGCCGGCCGTTGATTTCCTGACGGGCGATGCCGAAGATGGCCTGAATTTCGTTCTTCAATAGCTCACGGGCCGTGTCTTCCTGAGAGAATTCATCCCAGTATCCGGTGGCCAGGATGATCCATTCCCAAGGCTCGAAATAGGCATAGGCCAGAAATTTCCTTCGTTTTTCGAAGGTATAGGAGATCAATCCGGTCCGCTGGGTTCGGTAGTTGTCCAGAACCGTCTGAAATTCGGGTATATGAAGATCGGTGATGACATTCAGCCCCTCCACATCGGCCCGGGGGTGGATGATCAAACGGCCGTCCGAAGCCATCACCGCGGCGTACCCCGTTTTACCGAGGGTGGAGTGAATGATGGTTTCCTTCAGGTTGGAAAAGCCGGCGGTATCCGACCCGGTGAAGAGCATTCCGATGATCTCGTCGGAGTCGTCCCGCAGCGGCGCAAAGGAGCCGATAAAGGATTTCCCGCCGATATCGACAGTTCCTCGGAAGGGCTCTCCCCGGCTCACGGCGGCGATAATGGGGGAGGGGCCCCGGCCGGGGGTTTCGGCGGGCAGGAAGCGTCCGTGCAGGTCTTTTCCGGCTGTGGAATCAAAAGAGGCGGCGATGATCAGCATATCCCACTCGGAATTCATTTTCTGAAACACCGCGCAGGAGGCGCCGGTGATCTGTCGAACCGTGTCCACATAGTGGGTCTGCCCGGCGGGATCATAGGGGACGATCGGGTCGAAACCGATCTGAAAAACGGGAAGGGCGGCCCGGGCGGTTTCACCCGTGTACAGGTCGGCGGCGTTCCAGGGATAACTCAGGCCGGTGACTTCGACGCCGGCCTTGGCATCCAGGATGTAGCGCGCCATTTCCATGGCTTTCTCGAGGTTTTCGCGGACGAGTTCATGCTGGACCCGGCAGATGTGTGAAATCCCCTGGACGGTGTTTCGGGCCTCACTTTCGATCATCCGGTTCAGGATTTCGTTTCTGCCGGTCTTGGCCGCGAAATAACCGCAGGCATTGCTGGAGGAGGCCAGCCGCCAGGCGTCCCGGGCCGCCGTGTCGATCAGGCCGCGGACGCTCTGCCGGTCATAGTTGACACCGGATTCGAGCACCTTCACAGCCTGTTCGGTGAGCGCGTTCCGGGTGACCGACAGGGTGGAACTGCCGAAGGACCGAAACTGGAAAAAGCTGAGCAGGCCCACCAGCACCACTGAAAAGCAGATCAAGGCGGCGAACAGAATCAAAAGCCGAGCCCGAAGAGAAAGGGACTGGATCAAGGGATCTTCTCCTTTCGTAAATCGGGGGCCGCCCAGTCTCCATGAAGCGGGCCTGAGCGGCCCCCGCTAGAATGGGGAGTGCGGTTTTTATGAGGTCCCGGATGGGGCGGTTCAGAAACCGAGCGGCCGGTCCGGTTCCAGGAATTCGGTCACATATTCGCCGACGGCGGCTTTCAGAGTCATGGGCACGTGGCCGCACCCGGCCTTTCGAAGTTTGCTCATTTCGGCGCGGGTAAAATACTGGTATTTGGCCCGAAGCCCTTCGGGCATGGGAATGTATTCGATATTCACCGGTTTTCCCGCCGCCTGAAACAGGGCCGCGGCCACCTCGTTCCAGGTGCGGGCCTGGCCGGTTCCGATATTAAAAATCCCGTTGATCTCCGGATAATCCAGAAAAAAGAGGGTCATCTCCACCGCGTCTTTGACGTAGATGAAATCCCGGCGCTGTTCTCCATGGGCGTACTCCTCCCGGTGGGATTGAAAGAGCCGGATTTTCCCCTGGTCGCGCACCCCGGGATAGGCCTTGTTGATGAGGCTGCGCATGCCGCCCTTGTGGTCCTCATTGGGCCCGAAAACATTGAAATACTTGAGCCCGACCATTCGGGACAGCCACCCCTTTCGCCGGGCCAGAAGATCGAACAGGTGTTTGGAGTAGCCGTACATGTTGAGGGGGCGAAGCCGGTGCAGCCGGGCTTCGTCATCGTCGTATCCCTGATCTCCGTCTCCGTATGTGGCGGCGCTGGAGGCATAGATGAACCGACATTCCGGATGGGCTTCCGCCCAGGCAGCGATGCGGGCGGTATAGCGGTAATTGTTCTCCACCAGGTAGTCTGCGTCTCGTTCGGTGGTGGAGGAGCAGGCGCCCATATGAAAAACGGCCTCGACGGCGTCGCCGAAATCGCCCGCCTCCAGCCGGTCGATGAAAACGGATCGGTCCAGGTAATCGGTGAACCGAAGGGGGACCAGGTTCTTCCATTTTTCCGATTCACCGAGATGGTCCACCACCAGGATGTCGTCTATACCCCGCTGGTTCAGTCGCCACAGAATCGCGCTTCCGATAAAGCCGGCGCCTCCGGTCACGATAATCATTGAAAACACCTGTTTGGAAGGAAATTTCCTGAACCGCTTCGTTTCAGGGATCACATGAAAGCGTCACTTATTATCATTTGTTTCGGATATAATAGATATAAAGTCAAGGGGGATAGTTCATCAAAGAAGCGAGGGCTAGTATTTCTCCATCAGCCGGGCTACGGCCCCTTCCAGTCCGTCGAGGGAAAGCTCGAACATGGGGAAGATGCGGCGGATCATGGAGATGGTCTGGGTGTAGCGCCACATCCGTTCGGGGACCGGATTGAGCCAGACCGAGTGAGGGAAGGTTTCGGATAAAAATCGGAGCTGTTCCAGACTCGACCGGCCGCTTCGCTCTTCGATGTGGATGGAGCCGTCGGCGGTCATCAATTCGTAGGGGGCCATGCTGGCGTCGCCGACCAATATGAGCCGGGTTTCCGGATCGAGCCGGGCCAGGTCGGAGACCTTGCGGGGCTTTTTGTACCGGGCCGGGTCTTCATAGATATAGTCGTAGACGGTGTTGTGGAAAAAAAAGGTCTTGATCTCCTTGAACTGAGCCCGGGCGTAGTTGAACAGGGTCTGGACCATGGGGATATGCGGGTCCATGGACCAGCCGCCGTTGTCGATGGCCAGGACCACCTTGAGCCGGTCTTTGAGGCTTCTTTCAAAGATGATTTCGATTTCTCCGGCGTTTTTCATGGTCTGGTAGAGGGTCTCATCCAGATTGACCTGGTCTTTGGGCCCGGCCGGCGCCATGTTGCGCAGGCGCTTCAAGGCCTCCCCCATCATGGAGGGGGTGAGAGGGCCTTCCAGGGAGTAGTCCTTGTACCGGCGGTCCATGGCCACTTTGACGGCCGATTTGTTTCGGGAGACGCCGCCCACCCGCATCCCGCCCGGATGGTAGCCGGAATGGCCCACCGGCGAAGTGCCGCCGGTTCCGATCCATTTATTGCCGCCGTGATGGGCCTCGGTCTGCTCTTTGAGCCGCTCCTTGAAATAGTCGATCAGCTCCTCGGGGGTGAGATCGGACAGCTCCGATTCATCCACATCCAGGGCTTTGGCCAGGAGCTTGGGATTTTTGAGCCATTCTTCCAAGAGCGCCCGGGCCATTTCGTCCACCTCGACCCCTTCGGCGTCGGGCAGCTCCGCTCCACTGAAATGGTGGGCGAAGACCTGATCGAAAAGATCGAAGTAGCGCTCGCTCTTGACCAGAACGGATCGGGCGGTCACGTAAAAATCATCCAGGGAATGGACCAGCCCTTTGCCGAGGGCCTTGTGCAGCGTCAGAAAGGCGGTGGGGCTGACCGGCACCCCGGCGTTTTTAAGGGTGTAAAAAAAATCGATAAACATGGCGGGGTCGGCTAAAAAAGTCTGCGCCGGTTGGTGAATTCGGTGGCCCGCTGGTAATCCCCGCTCTTTTTAAAGAGCACCCCTAAAAACGGCGCCTCGCCTTTGAGGAGTTTCCTGGGTTTGAAGTCGGGGTCGGACCGAAGGGCGCGAATCCAGTTGATCAGCTCTCGGGTGGCGGGCTTTTTTTCCACGGCTTCAAGCTCCCGCAGCTTGTAAAAGGCGGCGATGGCGCTCTCCATCAGGTCTTCATCCAGAGCGGGAAAGTGAACATTCACGATTTTTCGCATCATCTTCGGGTCGGGAAAGGCGATATGGTGGAAATTGCACCGGCCCAGAAAGGGGTCGGAGAGGTCCTTTTTGGCGTTGGAGGTGATGATGATGACCGGCCGGTGTACCGCCTTGACCACTTTGTCGATTTCGATGATGTCGAACTCCATCTGGTCCAGCACGTCGAGCATGTCGTCCTGGAAATCGGTGTCCGCCTTGTCGATTTCGTCGATGAGCAGCACCGAGCGGGTTTCGGCGGTGAAGGCCCGGCCGATCTTGCCCATTTTGATGTATTCTTCGATATTGCTGACATTTCGCACCGAATCCCCGAAACGGCTGTCGTTGAGACGGGTGAGGGTGTCGTATTGATAAAGGGCCTCCACCAGCTTCATGGAGGATTTGACATTCAGTACGATCAGCGGCATCCCCAAACTTTGGGCGATGGCATGGGCCAGCATGGTCTTGCCGGTGCCCGGCTCTCCCTTGAGCAGCAGCGGCATTTCCAGGGCCATGGAGATGTTGACGATGCCGGCCAGTTCCGGGTCCAGCACATAGCGGGTGGCGCCGGTGAATCTGCTTGGTGTATGGTCCATGAATCGGTTTCCTTGTGCTAAGTTTCTTCGCTTTGGTAAACGGTTAATCGGACGGGTTTCGGACCCGATCCGAAACGGCCCGGGTCAGCTCCAGGACCCGTTCCGCATGTTTAGGACTCAGGGACCCGGTACCGCAGCTCGGAGAAATCAGGGATTGCGACAGCAGGGCGGCCCGGTCGATGCCCAGTTTTTCCATGGCATCGGCATGTTCTTCCCACATGGCCGACAGGGATTCCGGGGTTTCCCGTTCGATATCCGCCGCATCCCCGGTGGGGACGATGCCCCAGGCGATGATTCGGCCCGAGTCGAGGAATTTTTTGATGGTATCCGGATAGAGGATGAACTTGTCGAAATAGGAAAAGGCGTCGAAGTTGACGATATCCACCGCCGTGTCCATGATCAGGTCCCACTCGGTATTGGCGCAGACATGGATGCCGGTCAGGCCGCCCGCCTCATGAACCGCGCCGATGACCTCCTCCAGGCATTCGGCGACTTCCCCTTTGGAGATGCTGATGAACTCGGAAGAACCGAATCCCGCCAAGGCCGGTTCATCGAAAAAGAGAATGACCGGAAGATCGAACCTGGAAAGCTGCCGGACCTGCCATTTGGCTTTCATGGCCAGGAGTTTGACCGCGGCGTCCCGAAGCTGTTCGTCGTAGAAAATGGCCCGGCCGTTCTGGTCTTTGACCGCGGTGGCGAAGGTGATGGGGCCGGTGATCTGGGCTTTGAGCGCTGTCGGTTTCGGGTCCTGCCGCTCGACAACGTCTTTGTAAACAAAGAAGCCTTTGGCGGTATCCGGTTTGAGGGCGAAGCGGGACTCGTTGATATCCTTTTCGCCTTCGCTTACCGCCATGTACTCTTCATAAAAACCGAGCAGTTCATCCGACAATATCTCTTCGGAGGAGTTGATAAAGGTGCGGTCTTCCTTGACGGTCAGACTGGGCAGGCCCGGCATGAACTGAAAGATCATTCCCTCTTCGGGATAAACCGGCAGCTGCACCCAGAGCGGAATTTCAGGGGTATAGGTGAATACCATGCGGGCCGCCTCTTGATGGTCTCCCAAGGGCAGGCTGCCGATAAGAACCGGAAGCCCATTTGGCTGAAACGTGTTCTTCATATCTTGCTCCTTAATCAGATGGAAGGATGATGGTATCGAATCCAGATTCAAGTTTTTGGAAGTTAATAAAATACTAAAATTAACACGGGATCGCCGATCTGGCAAGGAGAGAATAAAATTGACACCCCGATACCCCGGTGCTATGCTGATGGGATATGAGCAGCATTCACTGTGTTTCTTTTGGGATGTGTATGGCAGATATTATTTCGCTGGACCCGAAAATTCAAGATGCCAAGGACAAAAAGGCATCTGTTGAAAGACGGCGCAAATTGGCCGCGGTGCGAAACGCACTTCAAGGGGCTCGGCGCAAGTTTAGATGTGAAAAATGCCACCAGCAGCTCGATCCCGGTTACCTGATGGAGATCGAGGAGCGAAAAAATCTTCGGGTGCCTTATCTTTTCTGCGAGAGTTGCGCGGATGAATATGTGGAATACATCGAACGGCTGAAGGGCAAGGACGACCCGAATTGTTACTGGCGAAATGAAATCTGGCTGGAGTTATGGAAACGTTGGATCGATTATCAAGGAACCGTAGACCGGTACATCCGGTCGAAAGAATTTAAACAGCTTTTGCAAGAGCTGAAGCAGCCTGAGCCTGAGGAATAGGAGGACACGGGAATGTTTGGAATCGGAATGCCGGAACTGATCATCATTTTGGTGATTATTTTGATTATCTTCGGGGCCGGAAAGCTGCCGGAGATCGGGGCGGGGATGGGCAAGGCCATCAAAAACTTCAAATCGGCGACTTCTGAAAACGAAAAAGCCGACAAAGACAAGGAAAAGCTCGAAGACAGCGAAAAACCCTGAACATCAAGCGTTTCAGCGCACCTCGCCTTCGGCTGTCATCTTCATTGGGCGGCTCCCGGCGGGGCCGACCCGGGATGCACATCCAAGGACTCGTGCTGTCTACTCTCGAAAGAAAAGACGAAAATTATTCTGTATGCAGAACGCGCTCTGTTTTTCTATCTTCGGTTTGGAAAGTGCAAATAAAGAGATGGTGTATATCGAAAGATATACACCATTTTCTTTACAGTTTTACAGTGGGTAACTGTCAAAAGGGAATATCGTCATCTTCAGGACCTTCCTGCTCTCCGGAACCCCCGCTACCCGGGCCGCCGGGTCCCTGATAGCCGCTGCTTTGGCCGGTGTTTCCGCTGTGGCCGGAAGGCTCGCCGCTGAATTTCTCATCCTCCTGGGGTCCGCCCTGCATGTAGTAGTCGGGATACTCACCCGGAGGGCCGCCGGAACCGGCAGCACCGCTTCTGGAACCTAACATCTGCATATTGTTGGCCACGATTTCGGTGGTCCACCTTCGATTGCCGTCTTTATCCTCCCACTCCCGGGTTTGAATTCTACCTTCAATATATACTTTGCTGCCTTTGGTCAGGTATTGACCACAGATTTCCGCCAACCGCCCAAAGAGGACAATTCGGTGCCACTCAGTACGCTCCCGTTTTTCCCCGGTGGCTTTATCCGTCCATTGCTCTGAAGTGGCGACATTGATATTGGCTACTGCGGTTCCATTCTGGGTATACCGCATTTCCGGATCTCTTCCCAAATTTCCAATAATGATTGCTTTGTTGACACCTGCCATCGCTGAATCCCCCTGTGAAATCGTTGTTACTTTTATTTCCTTCCAAATCGATCAAAAAGTCATCAATTTTTGGTTTTCGGATTAGACACTCCTGTTGAATTTTCTTTTTACTCCAGATCAAATTGAGTTGCCTTAGCCTATAAGCTATTGATATAAATTTCAACCGGTAGTTTAGTAAAAAGGCTTAAGGTGTCAAAACGGATCACGGGTGAACCGCCTTCGAAGAGTTGGTCGAAAACAGGTGATTACACGCTCATGAACACAAAACTGGATTGGAAGCAAATCTTTCAGGCGGTATCGGACGGCCTGATCATCATTGACCGCCGCTTTCAGATTCGGTATGTCAACCCGGCCTTTTCGGCAATGACGGGAAAGCCGGAAGCTTCTCTCATCGGCCGGACCTGTTATGAGGCATTTCAGGGGCCCTTGTGTCGAAGCCCGGGATGCCCGGTGTTGCGCGCCGGGGCCGGGCAAGATTCTGTAAAGTACGATGGAGAAGTCCACTGCAAATGTGATTCATCCGTGCCGAGTGTGGTCCATGTCGCTGCGCTTCGAAATACAAAGGGTGATCTGATCGGAATAGTGGAAACGGTCACCGATGTGTCCATCCTGAAGAGAACCCAAAGAGAGCTGATCAAAAGCCATGAGCGTTTGAGAAAGGCCATGGGCGGCATTATTCAGGCTATGTCGTTGACAATCGAGAAGCGGGACCCATACACCGCGGGTCACCAGCGGCGGGTCGCCAAGCTCTGTCGCGCAATCGGAACCGAGCTGAGATTGAATTGGGAATGCATCCAGGGGCTTCGAATGGCTGCCGCCATCCACGATTTGGGCAAAATCAATGTGCCGGCCGCGATTTTGAACAAACCCGGGGTGTTGTCCGAGCATGAAATGGCGATCATTCGGCAGCACCCTCAGACCGCCTATGAGATCCTGAAGGGCATTGAATTCCCCTGGCCCATTGCCCGATCGATTCACCAGCACCACGAACGTATGGACGGGTCCGGCTATCCGCTAGGAATCAAAGGCGAACAGATCATCCTGGAGGCCCGGATTTTGGCGGTGGCCGATGTGGTAGAGGCGATTTCCTGTTTTCGTCCTTATCGGCCGGGCCTTGGGATCGATCATGCATTAATGGAGATCAAAAATGGTCGCGGTGTTCACTATGACCCTACCGTGGTGGATATTTGTCTGAGGGTTTTTACCGAATGGGGATTCGCTTTTAAATCCAAGTATCAGCGCTGTGTTTCCCCGCCGGGCAATGCCCCGTAAAAGGAGAATGGAAATGATAGGAAATCCGAGTGACAGCATGGTACGCATTTTTCTGAATGAGTCGCTGTCCGCCGCCCGAAATCGTACCCATGCCCAAAGGGCTTCGGCCGAAGGGGATATGGGCATGGCTGCCTGGTTGGATGCGGTGGCGGTTGGGGAAGAGGTCCGGGCGAAACGTATTCTGATGAAGATTCGGGGAAAAGTTCAGATGGTGAACGATCATTATTCCGAATTGGTGAAAGCCAAGCAGGAAGAACTCAAATCGGATTATCCCGTTATAAAGGCGGAATATGAAGAGCAAGAAGACCAGACCACCGTCAAACTACTGATCAAATACGAAAAAGCGGTGGAAAACCATTTGGATCTGCTGAAACAGTTTCAGGAGGAAAAGCCGAATGAATCGACATCTTATTTTGTCTGCCAGGTATGCGGATACATCGCTTTGGATGAGGCCCACGAGCGATGTCCCGCTTGCAATGCGATTCGGGATCGGTTTGAATTGGCGATAGAGAAAAAATAGAAGTACCTAAATTTACTCATAACCACCACCTGTTTGATGTGGTAGGAGACGACCTTGAAAGCGAAAGCGGATATTCAATTTGAACGGTTTTTTTCGTTTATTGTGACGGTGGTAATCTTTGGTTGGGCGATTCAGGTGAAACACGTTGATGCTGCCAACCCAATTGTAAGATTGGAGACGAATAAGGGTACCATCCGGATCGAGTTGTTTGAGGATAAAGCCCCGCTTACCGTGGCAAATTTTTTGCACTATGTTGACAGCGGCTACTATGATGGTGATGATGGTGCCGGGTCGACCCTTTTCCATCGGGTTGAAGAGGATTTTGTAATTCAGGGGGGCGGTTTTTCCACGTCTTTCTATGAAAACCCGATTGCGAGCAAAAAGCCGACTCTTGCATCGATTCCCAATGAGGCGGAAAACGGACTGTCCAACCAAATGCACACCATCGCTATGGCACGGACGCCGGATCCGCACTCGGCTGCCTCTCAATTCTTCATCAACTTGAATGATAATCTTTTTCTGGATCATACCGCCGAGACTCCAACGGGTTGGGGATATGCGGTTTTCGGAAAAGTGGTGGCCGGTATGGAAACGGTAAATGCCATTGCCGCCACCCCGACTACGGATGCCTATCAATCCTTCAATTTCGAAAATGTACCGGTGGAACCGGTGATTATCTCCGAGGCAAACATTGAGGGAGTGGAAACAGGAGAATCATCCGAGCATGTGTACTTCCCTCATATCGCCAGCGATGCAGGATGGGAAACCGAAATCTGCGTGATCAACGGCAGTGATCAACTTCCTTTAAACGGACTGCTTCGGGCTTATGATAACCAGGGTCGAATGGTCTCCGGGGTTGTTTCAGTAGATTTAGCGCCCCACGGAAGGAAAGAAATTGACATAGGCGACGCATTTCCGAATGCGCAAAGCATCGGCTATGTAATTTTGGCGACTGATTCGGCTCATGCATACGGCTACACTAAATTTTCTCAAGAAGGCCGCTATCGGGTGGGGATTCCGGCGGTCCGGGACATGAATACAGGAGATATTTTCGTGCCCCATATTGCTTCGGATCCGAGTTGGTGGACCGGGCTGAGTCTGCTTAATACCGGTGATACCACCAAAGAGGTGCGGATTGAATTTAACAACGGCGTGAAAGGAGTCATTGCTTTACCTCCTAAATCCCATCATGCATTCACCATCCGGGATTTGTTTAAAGGGGTACCCCAGGGGGAGATTCAATCCGCACTTATTAAAAACGCCGAAGGGGTCATCGGGTTGGAGTTATTCGGGAGTACCGAAGAAAGTGGAAAGCATTACTTGACCGGTATCCTTTTGCGGGACGATGTCGATTTCGATCTGTTTTTTCCGCATCTTGTCAGTGATCAAAACTGGTGGACCGGCATTGTCGTCTATAATCCGACTTCGGTTTCCTGCCGGGTGGACATTAAGCCTTTTGGCGCCGGCGGCACGGCCTTGGCGACCTCCTCGGTCATCCTCGAAGGGCATGAAAAATATATCGGAAGTGTCGGCGACCTTGGCCTTCCTTCGGAGGCGGCATGGATGGAGGTCGAGGCGGAAAACCTGAATGATGGATCCGAATGTCCTGTCACCGGCTTTGAACTGTTTGGAACTCAAAACGGGAATCAATTGGGCGGCTGCAGTGTCGTCGGTCTTGATGCCCATTCGGGTGTTTTTTCTAAGTTAGAGAATGAGGGATGGACCGGAATCGCGATTGTGAATACCGAATACAGCAGAGCTCGTGTGTCACTGGTTGCTTACTCTGATGATGGCTCCGAAATCGCCCGAAAAGAACTGGCCGTTAATTCACGCAGCAAAATCGTGGATCTCCCTTCGGAGATATTTGGAAAAGAATTGAATTCTGCAAGTTATATTCATTATATTTCTGATAAAAAAATTGTGGGATTCCAATTAAATGGTTCCGCTGACGGGATGATGCTCGATGCTCTGCCGGCGACTGCGCTATACTAATCCTAAAAAATTGAGAGAAGTGGATATATGGGTATCCACTTCTCTCTAAATTCTCTCCTTCGATCCTCATGCCGCTGCTGAATTTTTTTTAAAAAGTTTGCAGCTTCAAAAAAAATACATAGATTACCCTATTTCCTTTTGGAATCTGTCCTGTACTGAGATGTAGGGTAAGCAACCATTTCCATAAAAAAGTACTCTAATCAAAATGGCCGCTCCAAGTGCTGTTATCAAACCAGCCGACCATAAAATTCAAAATACCAGTTCTATTCTATCCGTACAACGTTCAGCATTTATGTTTATAAGGTAAATGATTGAACGCGTTTAACCCTCATATGTTTTTTGAACCGACAAATCTAAACAAGAGAGGTGAATATGAAGACCTGGAGAAATCAACTAATATCAATTTTGAGTTTAATTTTTCTTTTCGCAACTCTCAATTTAGCCCTTGCTGAAAATCATGATTTTGAATGGACATTCGGAAGTTTGGGGAATGAAGATTATGTCCTGAATTCTTCCAATGATTCTGAATTGGGGCCGATCGGTGCGACCGATCCGACCCTGCCGTTGCATATCGGTTTGCGCTATCAGGTAACTGTGGAAAATTTCAATTTCCATCCATTTGAAGTCATCTCCAAAGGCGTAAGTTTTTCGGAGGATGCGGTCCTTCTATCGATGAACCCGTCGGTTGAGGGCTCCTTTGAAGCCGATTCCGATGTAAATTGGGAAAATGATGGAAGCGGCAGTGTCCGGTTTACGTTCACTCAGGCGCTGTATGAGAGTATGACCCAAGCGGGGCAGATGCCAGGTTATCGATGTGGGGTTCATACGTCGGATATGCGCGGCGATTTCAATATCCTTGGGTTACCGCTGTTCGATCCCATTCCCGAACCGGTAGAAAAAGGGCCTGTGACGGTGGGACTAAAAGTGATCGCAGCAGGGCTTACCTCCCCGGTCGACCTGAAGCCTGTAAAAGACGGCACCAACCGGCTTCTGATTGCAGACCAGGACGGTGAAGTTTACCTGATAAAAGACGGGGTACTCCTGGACACGCCTTTTCTTGATATATCGGATCGGCTGGTTTCGTTGAACAGCAACTATGATGAACGGGGTCTTCTGGGGATCGCCCTTCACCCCGGCTTTGCCGATTCAGAGAGTCCCGGATACCGCAAGATTTTCACTTACAGCAGCGAACCGGTGAACGGAACGGCCGACTTTACGACGTCGCCTTTGCCGGAAGGCGTCTCCATGGACCATCAAAGCGTTCTTGCCGAATGGATGCTGGACTCGGAAAATATGGATAGGATCGACCCGTCTACACGGCGAGAAGTTATGCGGATAGACCAACCCCAGTCGAATCACAACGGCGGAATGCTGGTCTTTGTTGAAGAGGGCTCTCTGACCGGCAATTTGCTGATCGGTTTGGGAGACGGCGGCGGTGCCAATGATGTGGGCCCGGGGCACAGCGAAGGTGGAAATGCTCAAGATATCAGCAATATTTACGGCAGCATCGTGATGATCGATCCCCTGGACCCTTCGGAAACGCCGACCAGCCCGAATCCCATCAGTAATAATGGGGGTTATCGTATTCCGGTCGAAAATCCGTTTGTGGGAACCGATGGGGTGGATGAAATCTTTATGTTCGGGCTTCGAAACCCTTACCGCTTCAGTATCGAAGATGGGGTTGTTATTGGAGATGTGGGTCAGAATCATGTTGAAGAAATCAATTTTTCAGAAGCTGCCGGCACCAATTTCGGCTGGAATCTCAAGGAAGGCCTCTTCCGCTTCGATCCCCTCACCGGAAATGTCACGGATGACCTGAAGGGCCTTCCGGAAGGATTGACTGATCCCGCGCTTCAGTATGATCATGACGAAGGAATGGCGGTGGTCGCCGGGCACACCTACCAAGGTTCATCTATTGATGATCTCAGCGGGATGTATGTTTTCGGGGATTTTTCCCGAATAGGCGATTCTCCCGGCGGAAGGCTTTTCTATGCCGGGGAAGACAGCACTATCCGAGAATTGACACTTTCAAATCATGAGGCGCTTAACCTCTACATTAAAGGATTTGGAATCGATGCCGCGGATGAAGTATACGCGCTCACCAGTCCAAATCAGGGGCCGGCCGGCAGCGGAGGGCTGGTCATGAAGCTGGTTCCTCCGGGAGAGACGTTTTCTGTTTTTTACCCTCATGTCGCGAGTGATGGAATTTGGGAAACCGAAATCAGCATTATCAACACGGCCGCCCAGCCGGTCTTCGGGATGCTGACCGCCTATAACTCCGAAGGTGGTGAAGTACAATCCATGGATTCGGTGATCGTGATGGGCAACGGGAGGCGGCAGGTCAAAGTCGGTGATGAATTTGATACTCCCGCAGAGATTGCCCATATTGTCTTTGAATCGGATTCGGATACGGTTGTCGGGTATACCAAGTTCTTTATCCAAGGCAGATATCGGGCTGCGGTTCCCGCGGTAATTGATGTGAATGCCGGAGAAGTCTTTATTCCGCATATCGCTTCGGACGACATGTGGTGGACAGGCCTGAGCTTGGTGAATACTACCGCCTCCGCAAAAATGTTGACTATCGAGTTTGATATCGGCGAAACACGGACGGTGGAAATTCCGGCGATGGGCCACAGGGCGTTCACCGTGGCCGGTCTGTTGGGAGGACAACCGCAGCCCACGATTGAATCGGCGGTTATCCAAAATGGAGAGGGAATTGTCGGCCTGGAACTGTTCGGAAGTCGGGATGAAACCATCAACCGGTATCTGAGCGGTGTGCTTCTCAAGGATTTTGCACTGACCGACCTCTATTTTCCCCATGTTGTCAGTGATGATTTCTGGTGGACCGGACTGGTGGCATACAATCCTTCTCCGGACCCGGTGGAGCTATCGGTCATTCCGTATTCCGATTCGGGAAGTCCTTTGGCGATGCAAAATCTGACCATCGAAGGAAAAGGTAAATTTATCGGAACCGCCGACAGCCTGAACCTTCCGAACGAGACTGGGTGGTTTCGGCTGGAGGCGGACACGCCGGTCACCGGTTTTGAGCTGTTCGGCACCCATAACGGCAACCAAATGGCCGGATTTACCGCCGTCGGCATCAGCGGAATGTCCGGTGTGTTTTCAAAAATTGAAAAAGAGGGATGGACCGGTATCGCTTTCGTGAATACCGAAGACAGTGGGGCGGATATTACTTTGACCGCTTATCAAGATGATGGTGGTGCTGTCGCATCCGGGGCTATTGCCGTGGCCGCGCGGCAAAAGGTCGTGAATCTGGTGGAAGATCTTTTTACAGAGAATATCGATGATGCCGATTACGTAATCTATTCATCAGATAAGAATGTTGCCGGTTTTCAGTTGAATGGATCAACAGATGGATTTCTTTTAGACGGATTGCCCGCGCTGAGATAATTCAGCCGTTTATCCTCTTTCCTTAGGCAGGGTCTTTATGGCTCTGCCTAAGGATTTTTCACGGTAGATTTTAGTGGGTCTCCGTGTACGAGAGTTAATAAAGCCGGACCGATGGAACGGCTATTGCGGAACTCCGGCGATTACCCGCAGTGCATGAATGGCTTCCGGCAGACCCACCCGATCATCCATGTAGATATCAAATTTCTCGCGGACTTTGTTTTCGGCTTCTGCAACGGT
>CAZNLT010000083.1:7343-25155 GCA_964573705.1 uncultured Desulfobacterales bacterium | reverse complement strand
GGTCCCGGCGGAATGGGCGCATAGGTTGCCGTGGTGATCGGGGCCCATTCCTCGACGCTGAAGGGGCGGTCGGGTCCCTCGTCCGCATCCGCGGGCAGGGGCGGCAGTTGGGCCTCGGTCATGCTCCTCAGCGCCCCCGGGGTGCCAAGGCCGTTGCGATACAGCGCCACGATCCGGGCGATGCGGGTCCGGTAGGTTTCCACGGTGTCGCGCAGCGCCGGCGGCGCCGTGCGGGGGGGGACCGACACCAATGAACCGATGCGCGCCAGGTCCCGGATCGTGGGCCAGTCGTGATCAGCGGCGGTCAGGCCCTCCGGATACGCGGAGAGTAGCAGATCACGGTTTCGGCGGGTCAATTCCGGCCCGCCGATGCCTGAAACGACGGCGGCAACGAGGTCCGGGTCAAGGTCGATGCCGGCGAACCGGTCGGCGTCATAGAGGTCGCTCCGGGCGATCCGGTGCAGGTCGTCGATGAGGGCGCGCTGAAGCGCGACCGAGGGCGGGGCTGCGCCGTCCCAGGCGTCCAGCAGGTCCGCGGTCGCCGGGCGCAGCGCGTCGACAACGAAACCGTCTATGGAGCGGGCCGCCGATTGGAGCGGGGTCAAAAGCTGAACTGCATCGGCGACGACCATCAGGTCGCCCTGGAGCAAAACGGGCCGGTTGGCCCGTTCCCAGATCAGATTCGCCGTCTGGCTGAAGGTTCGTTTGTCCACAAACCGGAACCAGTGCTGTTGCAACACAAACGCGCTCAACTGGTGCAGGGCGTCGATCCGGTCGCCGACCGCCGCCAGTATTTCAGGAATGATCCCGGATTCGTCGGGTTCCGGACGGTAAAGGGAGGGCAGTCGGCCGCGGATCGATTCGGCGGCGCTCATGCGGATGCCTCTTCGACGGAGAGTTCGAGGAGTTCGATGCGCTCTCCGGCCGAAAGCACATAGACCGGATCCCCCATATCAGCCATGGCGGTCGCCTTTCCGCCGGCCGACGCCGCCACGAAAGTCACGCTGTAGGGCGTGGTATTGGCGCCGGGCGCGGTTTCGTCGCCCGCGTCGAGGGCGGACAAGGTTCCGCTGGTTTTGCCCGGCAGCGGCAGTGCCAGGAAAAGCCGGGCAAAGGAGAGGGTTCGGTACGACGCGGCGGCGTTCAATTCGGCCTGTTCGCTCAGGTAAGCGGTCGCCTGGGAGAGCGCCGATTCGATGGCCGTTCTGTCGGGCGGGGCTTCGCCGTCGGGGTAGGCGACCAGGATGGAGAGGGATGCCGGCAGCCCGGAGTCGATGAACTTGACATCGGACAGGACCGTCGGATGTCCTTCGAGCAACAGCAGGCCCGCATTTCGGTCGAGGATGTCGACGGGGGCGGCGCTGCCGTCGTCCCAGATCGCGGAGGTCAGTTGGACGTCTTCCACCGCTTCCTCGGCCAGTGCGGCGCCGATCACCTTGGTGATGCTGCCGTTGGAACGGGCTTCGAGGGCATCGAAATAATCGGTCAGGGATGCGCGGATCCGATCGTGGAGTCCCCGGACCTCCTCGGGCAGGAGGCCGGCCCGGGTGGTCAGCGTCAGCTCGAGGTGAACGTTCCACGGCGGGACGGGTGCGGCCAGGTTGACCTGAACCCCGGCCGGCCGGGTGTCGTGGATAGCGGTGAGAAGCCGCTGCTTGAGTTCCGGGTCCAGCGCGCCGGCATGGGGGGTGACGGTGATCACTCCCGGCGAATCGGGGTGCTCGTCGACGTCGGCGTCCACGCCCTGGCGCAGGATGGCCGCCTTGAGGGCCCCGAGGGTGGCCCGTTCGCTGCCGTGCAGAAACTGTTTGGCGCGGGTGCGCAGTTCGGCATCGGTTTCATCCCGGGTTCCGATCGCCGTCGGCGCCGGATTGGTCGCCGATCCGATGCCGGCGACCGGTATCGGCATCTGGGTGATAGCGTCGGCCGGGACCGGGTCGTTGACCTCCAGGTCCCGGATGGGAATGCGGACCGTTTTTTGACCCTCCGCCATGGCGGCGGCGGCGGTGGTTTCGTATTCGATGGCGCCGTCTTCCGCGGCAAACCGGGTTCCCGCCGGAATCGCGATGGCCCCGGCTGATCCCGCGGCGCGTCGCAGTTCGATCTCGCCGGTCGGCCGGCCGCGCCGGATCCGTTCGATTCCCAGGAGCGCCGCCACGTTGTCCAGCGACCGGCCGACGGCGGTATCGACATATCCGGCCTCATAGACCGCATGCAGTTGGGCGTGGATCCGGGCCATCTCCAGGGATATCGATTCGCACAGGGTCCGCACCACGCTGCCGGCATGGATGTCAGTGAGGGGCGGGAACGTGTCGGATGGGTAATAATTCACCTCCACCAGGGTATCGATATCGGGCCGGGCCCCGTCTTCGGTCCAGGCAATGACGCCGGTCCCGGCATCGAAGGTGAAGTCTTGGTCGACCCGGAATTGGTAGGAGGCGGCGTTGCGTCTGCCGTGAACCGAAACGAGTTCGCCGACCGGGGCGCGCAACAGGTGGATGTCGCTGTCCCGCCCTTGTGCATAGGGGTGCGATTCGGCGGCGACACCGCCGCTGACGCCGGTCAGGACATTGTTGAGGACTTCGGGATAGGTGCGTCTTCGAATGGTCATGAGCCCAGCTCCAGGGAAAACGGGCCAACCGTAAAGGGTTGCGCGTCGGTTGATGAAACGATTTGGAGTTCGACATCCACCCGTGTGCGGGGGGCGACGCCCGGGGCGACGCGGACCGTTGCCATTTCAGCGATGCGCGGTTCGAGGGCAAGGCTTTCGAGGATATACAGCTTGATCAGGTTTCGGGTGGTTTGGGTGTTTTCGCGACCGATCAGCTCGTGCAGGCGCGACCCGTATTCGGGATGGCCGAGGGAAGCCAGTTCGCCGACCGGTGTGAGCAGGCGCATCATGACCGCCTGGGCCAGGTTTTCAAGCCCGTCGATGGTGTTGAGATCCTCGAAAAAGGAACGGTCCCGCCGGTACCGGTGGACGCCGATCCGGTAGACCGGTCGCAGTTCGCTGTGGCGAAGCGTCAGGGCGATGTCGGTTGCCAGTTCATTCATATCGTTCGGCTCTTTTTGTCGTCACTCCATTATCCTCCCACAAAAACGGTCCCGGAAGCGATCACCGTGCCGACGGGCATGTCGGCCGGATCATTGCAGGTTTCGGCGGTGTCTCCCATGCGTGCGACGGCCTTGCCGTTGACGAATACCGAACTGCTGCCCAGGGTGATCGTCCCTTTGTCCGCCGGCTGAGATTGGAAGGGGCCCCCCTGTGGAATGTGCACCGGCTGGTTGGTGGCGGTGCTGTCCACGGTTGCGGCGGCCTTGCCGTTGAAAAAGACATCGCTGCTGAGTTCCCCGTCGATTTTGCCGGTAAACGGATGGGGCAACGGTGTGGGAACCGGCCCCCCGGGCGAGGGGATCTGCACGATGTGGATATCGGTCGCCATGATGTTGTCGCTTTCTTTTGCCGCCGGGAGTGCCATCCGTCCGCTTCCTGGTTCAGGGGTTCAAATCGATTTTGGCGCCCTTGAGGGTGATGTTGCCTTGGGCCTCCATCGTGATTTCGTTGCTTTTGACCGTCAGGTCGCCCTGACTCTCCAGCGTTACGGCGCCGTCCGAGGCTACGGATAGGGTGCATTTCCCGCCGCCGACATCGAATTCGATGGCCGGATCATCGTCCCGAAGGGTCATCACCAGTCCCGCGCCCAGGGCCATCGAAAATTCCCGTTTATCGAGGCTGTGCAGTTCCAGATGCACGGCCTCGTCATCGGCGGCGGCGTGGGGCAGGTGGAGCACCATCGTTCCGTCGCCGCTGACCGGCGGGCGCTGCTGGTCGGTGTAGAGAGAGCCGATGATCACGGGGCGGTGGATGTCGCCGTTAACGAACTGGATCAACACGACGTCCCCTTCCGCCGGAACGGCTGCGACGCCGGTTTTCACGGCGGCCAGCGGCACTTTGGGCAGGGTGATGCCGCTGTCGCGCAGCCGGATGCTGCATGCATAATTGTCGGCGTCGTCATCGGACCCATGGGGATGGATCGCTTCCACGATGCCGA
This sequence comes from uncultured Desulfobacterales bacterium, assembly GCA_964573705.1. Classification (GTDB taxonomy): domain Bacteria; phylum Desulfobacterota; class Desulfobacteria; order Desulfobacterales; family Desulfococcaceae; genus JAABSQ01. The sequence goes on along the minus strand of CAZNLT010000083.1, from coordinate 21,103 downwards.
TCTCGGCCGTGCGCAGCCGTCCGAGTTCCCGCCGGATCAACTGCTGGAGGGTGTCGATGAGTTCGCCGCTCACAACAAGCCTCCCGGCAATCCACCGCTGCCGCCCTTCCGCCATCCATGGACCCGGGTCAGGAAACCGGCGGCCTTGCTGTATGAATGAATCACCTCGGCCGCCACGTATTCGCCGCCGAGGGCGTCGTGTTCGACGGTAAATACATATCCGGGCCGCAGGATGGGGGTGCCCGGCGCATCGATGAGGACGGCGCCGGTCATCCGCGCACGCTTTGCAACCCAGGCGCCATGGAATCCGGACACGGCGTCGGCGCTGCGGAGCGCGCCCACGGACACGACCCGCCCGCCGGCGTCGCCGCTGGCGGTGGAACCGCTGTCGGCAATGATCCAGGGCCAGGCATCGTCGCCGTCCGATCCGGCCGCACCCTCCCCGGTTGACTGAAGGGGCGTCTCCAGAGAGACGCTTTGCTGCAGACGCCCGGCGGCGATGGAGGCTCCGTAGACAAAGGTGACGGCCGGCGGTGTTTCCCCGGAGAGAGCGCACACCAGCCCGCCCCCGGCGTCGAAGGTGACGTCCGCGCCGCTGAAACCGGCCAGCGTTGCGATGTGATCCAGCAGGTGGGAACGATCGTCGGCCACATAGAGCGGCAGATCGGGGCCGTCGACGATTTCAGCGGCATCGACGCCGGCGCGTCCGGCCAGGTCCGCGATAATGTCGCCGGAGGACATATCGACAAAGCTCTGATTGATGCGCAGGCGCGCCAATGCCTCGCCGCCGTTGCCGGCGATGACGATCGTCTGCCCGTGAATATTCGCGGATACGGAGGACACCGTTCCGGTAAACAGGTCTTCGACGCCGCTGTCTTCGTATCCCATGGCCACCGTCAACCCGTCTCCCGCGGCGAGTTCCGACCGGGAGGTCGCTAGGCGGCATGAAACGGTGTCCAGCGCCGGCCCCATCCTCAACGCCAGACGCACCTGGGCGCAGGCGCTTTCCGGGCCGCCCATGTCGAGCACGGGCCGGCGGGCGGCCGGGGCCGGGGAGCTGAAGAGGTCGATTCCAAAGGGCATCAGCGGTCTCAGGGTACGGCGCTGGGACCGGGGCGCACGGTCGACAGACGCGTCATCCAGGTTGCGGTTGAGGTAACGCCGTGTCCGCCCGTGTCGGCGTTGCCGGTAAAATCGTCGGCAAAAGAATCCCGCGCCCCGAACTCATCGATGGCGATCACCCGCAGATCGTAGGTGTTGCCGCTGGCCACCAGGCCGTCGGTGCGGGCAAGGGAGATATCGATGTCGAGGGTGGCCCGCTGGTCGGCGGGATTGGCGTTGATGAAACTGTCGAGCAGCACGAAATGGATGGTTCCGGTAGGCGCGGTTTCGACCTGATACGAAGCGATGGCCGCCATGGCGCCGGCATGGAGGCGGGCAATGTCCACCGGGGCCAGGGTCAGCCGCCAGACTTCATTGCGGGGCGGCGCCGCGCTCTGGGCCTGCTGCTGCGCAATGGCCTGGATGCGGCCGCGGCTGAACACCAGGCCGCTCCGTTCGTAAATTTGGCGGATCGTGTTGCGCAACTGCTCGGTGTGATCAAAGGGGCGCTGGAGCGATTCAAGGGAAACCGTCTGCATCCGGCGATAGAGTTCCATGGGAATCTGCCGCGCCGTTTCAAAGGCCAGCGATGTGATCCGGTTCCAGATCAACTCGCGAAACCGGGTTCGATTGACATCGCTCTCGATGGCCGCCGCATTGCGGGCGACGATCTCCTTGTCGATAGACCAGAGCATCTGTGCCACGGCCGTCGGGACGGTTTCGGCATGGGAGTCGGCCCCGTCGTTGTCGCTGCCCCGCCACCCCCGTGCAGTGGCGTCGGGCTTTCTTTCGTGGGGAACTTCCAGTTGGATCCAGGAAATCTGTACCTGGCGGTTGTGTCCGGCCGTGCCGGTGGCGACCACCTTGACGCGCAGATTCCCGTAGGCGCCGAGCTGATCGGTCTGCAAGGCGGTCAGGGTGTGCGGGGTCGTCTGCCATTCGGTCGAACTGACTTCCCGGCTCCATGCGGCGATTTCGGTCGCCCCCTGAAAAAGTTTCACGGTCAGCTCCACACGCCGGCCTTCGTCGTTGATCCGATGGCGGATGCGCAGCACGTGGCCCGAACTCATGACCGGGTCGGTCAAAGCCCCGAACCGCAGCTCGGCCGTGTCGCCGGCCGGGTTGACGCCGCTGGCGATCCAGGCGTCGTCGTCGGGCGGATCGCCACCGACAGCGGCATGCATCGATCCGGCGCCGTGGGCGGTCCAGGGGCCGGCTGACACCGTCGAAGCGGGAACGGTTTCCTGTACCAAATGGGCGTAGCTGAGATAGTCGCACCATCCTTCGGCAAAGGCGCGTGCCGCGGTCGTTTCCGCCGTTCCATCGTACCCGTTGTGGTTGCCGATGGCGACGGCCGGGTCGATGAGCCGCTGCACGATATCTTCCAGGACGCTGTGTCCGTACTGGTGGGCGATGGCGATGCGGTTCCAGTGATCGGGCCGGGCGTTGCCCGGGTCGAATTGCCGGGCGCCCGGCGCGGTGTGGGCGGTATGGATGGTCAGGGTCGTCGATGAGGGTCCAAAGCTGCTGCCCTGACCCGCGGTGTTGTCCAGTTCGACCGTGAGATCGTTGCCGCGCCATCCCCCGTCGCCGGTCCGGGTCCGGAGCCAGTGGTGAATGTCGCCGACAACCCGCAGAATATACGGGGCCGACAGTTTGACGTCGGCGTCGCCCATGCCGGTTCCGATCTGGAAGACCTTCGGCGCGGCGACGGTCCCGACCTCGTTTCGGATGTCAGTGAAAAGACCGTTTGCGCCCGTCGCGTCGTTGCGGTTGCGTGTATCCCATTCGATCACCGAGCCCCCCTGGCGGACGATGACCCTCGGCCCGATCACCGGGTCGGGTTCGTCGGCAAAGGAGCGGCTCATGCGCACCCGAACGCTGAAGGTGATCTTGTCGGCGCCGTTTTTGGGGACCGAGAGTTCGGCCCGGCCATCCGGCCCGACCATGCCGTTGACCGCTTCGGCATGGGCTCCGTCAAGCCATGCCTGGATGTGGGTTCCTTGCGGAACCGGGAGATGGGTTCCGGCTTCACGGTCGAAGTATTCGAATTTCAGGTGCGCCAGCACCCCCGGCGGCCGCAGGCGGATGCGCAGGGTTTCGTCGGCGGCGACCAGGCGGGGGTCGGTCCAGTTCTCGAAATGACCCGAACGGGTCGAAACCGTTCCCTCCGGGGAGACCACCTCGACATCGACATTGCGGGAGCTGTACCGATCGTTTTCGTAAAAGAAACCGATGTGGCTGAATGTGGGGTCGTTTTCGTCTTTGTCGATGGTAAAGTAGATGCTCGGTTCGTGATCCTCGCGCTGGAGGATGACGGCACGGATTTCACCATTTTCATCGGTGGCGGCCCGGGCCAGGATCGGCGTGGGCGCGCCGTTTTTGGAATCGCGCAAAACCACTTCCACGCCCTCGGGAATCTTTTCGAACTGGTTGAAAACCGGGTCGTAGACCTCAATCTTTGCATGCACCCGGATGCCGGATGGGCGCATGATCACCGACACCGCACCCGAAACCCCCACTGAGTCGCCGCCGAAGCTCTCTCGGTAAAACCCGCCATCGGCTTCGTCAAACAGGTTGGACATCCAGTAGGGCGCGCCGCTGACAAAATAACTGCGGCGGCGAAAGTCGCTGAATGCGTCTCCCTCGGGCATCAATACCCGGATGTAAAGATCGGGATTGCGCTCGCCGCCTTCGTAGGTGTTGATGGTATGGTCGATCACCGTCGCCGGTCCGCCATCGGGATGGGCGGACGCGCGGGTGGCGGCGGTGTCGATCAGGTCGTCGTTGAAGGTGTCGTCGTCCCAGATCTGAACGGTGACGCCGGCGGGCATCGGTTTGACCTGGCCGTCGACCACGTCTTCATAGAGCATCATCAGGCGCAAACGGATGTCCCGGGGCGAGCCGAATCCGCTGATGATCCAGAACCAGAATTTCTGGGCGCCGCTCGGTTCGTCGGGGATCGCGTCGCGCGAATCGAGCACGTGGAGATCGCGCCGGGTGATGTTGTTGTCCAGCCGCACGTCCCCGTCGGAAACGATGGGGTCGTCCCCGTGTTCGGCCCGGACAAAGAGAACCACCCATTCCTTGTCGGCGGCAGGGGTCCATTTGAACGGCCCGGCGAACGCCTCGCCCCGTGCGGGAGCGTCTACGGTGGACAGGTGGGTCGGCGCGTCGCCGACCTCGAATCCCTCCGGAGACCAGTCGCCGGGCCAGGCCATCGGGGTGGCCGGATCGGAATGGTAGATCCGCACCTGGGCATTGTCGGCGTCGGCCCAGCCGAGGTTGCGCACCCGCACATGGATGAAATATTGGGTCCCGACGACGATGTTTTCCGCCTGGGCGGCGGTGTTGGGATCATCGTCCGTGGAAATGATGATGTCCGGCGAACCGGGATTGTCGGCCGGTCGCTCCGGCGAGGGCGCCAGTCCGTCGTGCAGGGCGACCCCGGCATCCGGTTCAAGGTCGACGAAGGCGAGGTCGGGCAGATTCGCCATCGTTCCGGGAACCGCGTGATCGCTTTGGGAGATGGCGCCGGAGACGACCAGGGCGAAATCCTGCTCCTCGCCCAGCGATGCGCCGCCGGAAGACACCGCGGATGAGACGGCGAGCGCCCGGATTTGGATGTCATGAAGCCCCGCCTGGAGATTGGCGGTCGGGATGTCGATTTGTTGGACGTTGTTTCGGCGCACATTAATGCCGGCCGGTCCTGCACCGGCAGGCGTCAAGACATTAAAAAAGGCGCCATCCGATACGCGCCGAATGCGTAGCCGCAACCGGTTGATGAGGGCGCCGTTTGCGCCGGCCGCCGTATAGTAATCGGTCCAGGCGAGGGTCGCCCGCATGGGAACCGTGGCGTCGGCGATATTGATGCGAAGAGTGTGCTGAATCCGGCGGTTGGGATCTCCCGGGGGAAACGCGTTCAGGGTACGGGCGGGATCATCCACAAAGATCGTTCGCCGCGGCAGCCAATTTTGCAAAGCAGCCGGCACGGATCCGGTCGTCGAATTGGAAAAGAGGGCCGCCCGCAGGTTCACCAGCCCGTATCCCTGGTGGCAACTCGGATGCGGCGGGCCGTTGGTGATGGCCGAACCGGTATAGGCGCCGGTCACCGGCTGCGCCCCATGAACCAGAAGCGCTTTGATCAGTGCGGCGCTCGGACGGCGACGACGGAGATCGGGGTTGAGCGGATCGGTGAATTTTTTGACCGTACGCAGATATTCGCGAATCAACGCCGCCAGCCCTGACACATGGGGGGCGGCCATGCTCGTTCCCCCCTTGTAGACATAGGCGGAGCCGGCGACGTGGGGGCCCCAGAAGGGGCTTGCGCCCGGTACGGGGGCATTTTGCGACAAAGACGCATGGATGCTGACGCCGGGCGCCAGAATGTCGGGCAGCAGGCGGTCGACCGCCGCGCCGGCCATGGACGGACCGCGGCTCGAAAAAGCGACCACGTGTTGCGGGTTGTCCGATATTTTATCGTCGGCCACCGGGTGGGTCGGGAAATCGGCCGGCCACCCCCCGTTCCAGGTGCTGTCGATGAAGGGCTTGTTGTTCTCATTGGCCCCGACCGTGATGTTGTTCTTGGCGCTGGCCTCGTTTGAAAGGCTCTGCCAGTCGATGACGCCGTCTGATCCCGGATTCCGGTCGGCCCCGTCGTTGGATGCCGCAAAAACAATCACCATGTCGGGATGCTTCCAGACAAATTCATCGATCTGGCGAGAGTCGGCCGCGTAATTGCTGGTGTTTCCGCCGCCCCAGGAATTATTGTGAACGCGCGCGTTGTCGGTGGTGTAGACCGGGTCGAACAAGGTGGTAAGGTTGGCCGGAATGCCGCGAAGGGCTGGATTGGTTGCAGGCAGATTTCCGGAGTCCCGGAGCGACTGCATGACCAGTTCGGCTTCGTAGGCCGCCCCCTGAATGGCGCGGTTGTCCGAGAGGCGCCCGTTGCCCAGAACGATGCCGGCAACATGGGTGCCGTGTCCCTGTGGGTCGTCCCAGGCGTTGCGGGAAAAAACCGTGGCGGCAAGGGAAGCGTCAACCTGGTTCGGGGTGTACGCTGCGCGAACGCGCCCGCCGGCGATGCCGTTAAACTGTTTGAAATCATCCAGCAGGGTTTCGTTGTCGACCCCCCGGTCAAGTCCTGTGTCGGCAACGCACACAATTTCATCTTTACCGGTGAGGCCGTGCCGATCGATTACAGTTGAGGCGGCGGTGACCGTCCTGGCCACGTCCATTTTGATTTCAGGCACATCGAATTGGGCCACCTGCGCGCAGGATTCGTTTTTCGCCAGCAACGGCAAAACACTCCTGGCAACCAATGCAATGATGGCATCCGAACTCTCTTTTTGAATGCTTCCGCCGTTTCCCGAAATGATCGAAGCGAGATCGCCCGGGCTTCCATCGCTGAATATCTCGACGGCAATTTCAACGCTGTCTCCCGGCGCCCCAACCGCAGATCCGTCAGAGCCGGCGAGCGTACCCAAGTCTTCCGAAGTCACCGGTTCGGTCTGATCTGCAAGACGGTGGTCGACCTTGTACACCGGCTCGTATCGCCCGACCCATTTCACGCCGTCAATCGCCTCCACCGCGGCGGCCGCGGCGGGATCCATGGAGCACAATAGCGAATGGGCGGTCAGCGTCCCGAGGATCGCGGCCCCGGCGCCGCTGATCGCCGCCGACCACGCCGGCAGAAGCGGGCCGTTGCAGACCACGATCCAATGCCCGCTTCCAGCCGGCGGTTCCCAGCCGGGAGGAGACGACGGGGGCGGTGCATCGGTATCGATGGTCACATTGGGGAGCATCAGGGCGTCGATTTCAGGAGCTGGATCGACGATGTAGCCGGCGGATTCGACATCGCCGATCTGCGCCGGGACGGCGTCCACCAGGACCTGTGCCGGGTAGGTGGCGATGATGCCGGTCACCAGGCCGGCGACCTCGGATGCGGCCGCCGGATCGTCGTCGTCGATATGAATGAAATAATGCGCCACTGTCCGCTCCTATGCGCCGATGGAAGCCGATGCCGACTGGAATGACCCGAAGGCGTCGCCGACCCGGCGGATTCCTTCGAGCAATTCGTCGCGCAGATGCCCGATCGCTTCGAGGATCGGGGCGAAGATTTCCTGCAAATCCAGTCCTTCGAATTTCGCCAGTATCTCGTTGTATGCCTCGTCCAGCACGGGGCCCAGGATTTCGAAGGGGTTGAGGTCGTCGATCAGCCCCACGACCGTTTCATAGGGCGCATCCACCGCATCGGTCAGGGATCCGATGGCGGCGATGAGCCGGTCCTTCAGATCCAGAATCGACGCGTAGGCGCCGTCGAGGGAGGCAATGACTGCATCGAGGTCGATGGGGTCGAGGAGGGCCAGGGCGGCGTCGATGATGGCCTGCACCTGGTCGCGCAGGTCGTCCACCGTGGTCTGCACCTCGCCGGTGATCCGCACGCGCATCGCCTGCAACCGGGCGGCGGCGGCATCGAACATCGCGCCGGGATCGGGGAGGCCGTCGATCATGTCCCGGACCGGCGCAATGACCTCGTCGACGGCCGATTCCAGCCCGTCCGGCCCCAGCCCCACCACGGTTTCCCGCAACCGGCTGTGCAGGGCGCGGATCTCGTCGACGCCGGCGGCCTGAATGCCGCCGGAGACCAGGTCGCGAAGGGCCTGTTTGATGTCGGCGGCGCCCGCATCCAGGTCGCCGGCGATGGAACGGATCCGGTCCGCCAGCTGGTCCATGGGTTCGGCCAATGCCCCCGAATCGTCCAGCTGGGATTCGATTTCGTTGGAGAGGTTCCCGATCCGCGTCGTGAGGGCGCTCAGCCGATTGATGGGCTGGGAGAGGATCGAAAGCGGTTCCATGCGCCGCATCAGCGCAATCAATCGCTGCCGTCGTTCTTCGGCGGTGGGATCGGGGAGGACCCCCACCGCGTCCAGCGCGTCGAACACCGATGAGCGCATCGATTCCGCCTGGGTGTGGACCTCGGCGAGGACCACCTGTTGCAGACGGTCGTTGAAGGCGGCCACGGCATCCTCCACCCCCGTGCGCATGGACGGCAGCGACACCCCGTCCACGGCATTCGCCACGCGGTTCATGGCCGAAGTCAGGGCCGATGCGTCGGCGGCGTCGATGGCGTCGAGAACCACCCGGCGGAATTCGTCGATGGGATCGAGAACCGCGGCGGGGTCCAACGCATCGACGGCCGCCAGGGCGGCGTCGTGGACCGGTTGCAGCGGGGCCAACAGCCCCTCCACCGTCAACGCCGCGTTGAGCTGGTCCCGGACCCGGTTGATGGCAGTGGTGATGTCGCCGGTAAAGGCGGTAAGGTCGAGTCCGGCGAGCTGCGCGTCCAGTTCGGCGATCTTTCCGCTCAACATGGCATGCACGGGCGCCGGCGACAGGGTCTGCGCCAGATAAGTCTGAAGCTCGTTGAGGGGTTGCATCAGCGGGGCCAGCAATGCGCCGGGAGAGGCGCCGTCCAGCAGATCGGCGGCGCCGGTCACGGCGTCGAGCACCGGTTCAAGGACTTCGGAAGGACGGAAGGCCCGCAACTGCGCGGCCATATCCTCGTAAGCTTCGTCAATGCCCGTCCCTTCCAGCAGGCGCGATGGCTGAACCGCGGAAAGAAAATTCAGGATTTTATCGAGTTCGGCCTGCAAGCGCCCCAACACCTCGTCGTTGACAAATGCCACGCCTTCGTCGAATTTTTCCGTCAGGTATTTTTCGACCTCTTCGTCGAAGTTGAGAGACTTAAAAACCGCCAGCGCGGCGGCGAGCGCCCCTTTGAGGATTTCGGAAAGGGTTTCGACTTCGATCTCGTCTAAAGTCGTCTGCATCTCCTCGATCTTCGCCAGGACGTCATCGAAGACCGGATCGAGCTCCACCGAGGCGATCCGGTCGGCGACGCTTTGCAACTGCCCCTTCACATCCTCGATGGTGTCTCCGATGGCGTCGGGAACGGCGTCGCGGATGGTGTTGAGAAACCCCTCCAGGTGCTGGCGGTAGGCGCCGTCCGGTTCCACCAGGTCGTCCCTCAGGGTAGTGAGCGCCGCGGTCGCATCGGCAATGGCGGCGGTCGCTTCCCCTTGCAATGCGGTAATTTCGGTTTCGAGCTGTTCGATTTTCGGCGTGACCGAAGCGATCTGGTTTGTCAGGGTTGAAACAACCCCGTCGAGGTGGATGCCGTTGAGGGCGTTTAAAATCGTATCGCTCAGGTTCTGGAACGCCGCCCGCACATCGAGACCGGCGGCGTTGATGCCGTCCACCACCGGGCCGGCCTGGCCCAGCGCCGCTTCCAGCGAGGTGTTGACGGCGTCGAGATCGAAGGCGCCGACGGCATCGGTCGCCGAGACGACGGCGTCGCGGATCGGTTCCACCACCAGCGCGGGGGAAACCGCTTCCAGCCGGGCGGCGGCATCGCGCAACAGCACCCGCCAGGGTTCAAAAAATTCGAACAGATCCCGCACCGTGGATTGCGACGCGGTGCGGGCGGCGCTTCCCAGCCGCCGGGCCCAGGCCCCGGGATCGAAGGCCGTGCTGACGCCTTCGGCCCGCGCCAGTGCGTCGGCGACGTTGCCGGCAAAGGCGCGCAGGCGCGCGTCCGTCAGTCGGATCGATCCGGAGAGCGCCGCATAGGATGCCTCGTCCGTAAAATCCAGCGCGCCGATCAGCGACGCGAAATCGGTGGTCAGGGCGCTCTGTGCGCTCCCGAGTTCAGTGAGGATCGGGTCGAGCGAAAGGGCCTGTTCCAGCGTCTGAATGTGGGTGCTGACCTGGTCGACCACGCCGGTGAGCGGGGCGGTAAGATCGGTAATCGCGGTCTGGATTCTGTCGGCCGCCAGCGCGCCGATGGCGGCGGGGGCGGCTTCGATTTCAGCGCGCAGCGTCCCGATGGTCTCCACCATTCCGAGCAATTGCTGCATTTCGAGGTTGTCCCCCAGTTGGCCGATGAGATCCCGCAACGGCGTCAGTATTTGGGAGAGCAGGGCTTCCGCGTCAAGCGCGTTGCTGGACCCGATGGACTGCAGGGACGAGAAGGCGCCCTCGACCGTTCCGCCCACGCCGTCGGCGACGGCATTCCCCAACTGGTCGAATCGGCGGGTGACGGCCGACCAGAGCGGGTCGGGATCATGCAGGCCGGTGGAGACCAGGTTGGGGAGCGTTGCGGCTCCCTCGCCGAGCAGGTCTGCGTCCCGTGGCAGGACGATGCTCCCGGCCAGTGATGCGATCGTCGCAATTCGTTCGGCAGGTATGCCGGTGGCGGATGCGGCCGCGCCGCTCAGGTCGTTACCCAGTGCGGTGAGCACACTGTCGTCGAGGACAATGCCTTCGAGGGTTTGAAGCAGGGTGGGCATCAGTCGTCCCCCGCCGTCGGGTCGATGCCGAAAAGGCCGCCCAGCGATGAAATGGGTGCGGCCAGATCGGCGGCCGCGGTTGAAAATTCATCCAGCCCCGACTGCAACGGCGGCAGCGGATTGCCGAAGTCGGGTATGGAGCCCAGCGCGTCGAGGGCGTCCAGTGCGCCGGCGACCGAATCGATCAGCCCGGCGGCATCGTCCAGCAGGCCGGCATCGATGTCGCCCAGCCCGCTGGGCGGTGGCGGCGGCGGCGGCGGCGGGCTTTCCCGAATGACCAGGACATAGCAGGTTTCATCCGGCGCCCGCGCCGACTCCTCGAACCGCATCTGCTGGATCACAACATGGGACAATTCGGTGGCGGTCACAATATCGGCGGCAAAGGTCATGGCCTCGCCGGCGTTGAATTTCTCGCGGACCGCCTCCAGGAATTCGTTCCGCTTTTCGTCCCCGTAGAGGCTGCCGGCGATGACCAGGGAAAGCGGCGCTCCGTTGAGATCCTGAAACAGGCTGCCCTGCATGCCGGGGATCGGGATCTCGGCAAAATGGCGTTGCTCGACCGATTGCAGCCAGGCGATATTGGGAATTTGCCAATCCCCGATGACCGGTTTGATTTGCATATCAGCTCAACCCCCTGCGTCGAGCCTGGGCCTGAAGGGCGGCGTTGATGAGGTCGGCCAGCTGCTCGCCGGCATCGGCAAATTCTCCATTGTCGGTGAATGGCTGAAACCCGGCTGATGAACGGAGGGGGCCCGGGGGCGGCTCGTTCATAGCAACATGCGGCGGCTGGCCGGCGCTTTTCATGCGGTTTGGCGGGCCTCCCGTCTTGCCGGCGCTTTCGTTTGAGGGAGCGCCCATTTCCGCCGGGTCGAAAGGAAAGGACGCAGGAGGCGGACCCGCGCCGTCGATCGCCATCTGATGTTGCGTCGATGACGCCATGGGGTGGTGGGTCGGTCGTTCTCTATGCGAGGATTCGGCCGATGCCCATATTTCGGGCCGCGAGGGAGGATGGGACGAAAAAACGAATCGTTCCGACGGACCCATCGCCCGTTGAGGTTCGGCCGGCGCCCCGCCGGTCGAACGCGGTGCTTTTTTCCCGGATGGGGCATTGCCGGCCCGCCGGGCGCCCCTCGGGGTTCCGCCCTTCGTTTCGATCTTCTCCACAAGCTGCAACAAGGTTTCCATCCCTTTGCCGGTCATGGGATCGGCAGGATTTCCATTTTCCGTCAACGGCGCGTCGGCTGCGGCGTTCGGCGGAGTCGATTCCCGTGCAATGGGGGCCATTCCATTGCCCGCAGCGGGCGGCGCCGGGCCGATGGATGAAAACGACCCGGTGCCGGCGCGGCTTTCCGATCCGCCCCCTGGAAGACCAGCCGGCATAGCGCTGTCGATCGACAAAGCGGTTCCGCTGCTGCTTTGCGGTGCGGACCTCGGCGCCGATCCAGGGAAAGCCTTTATGGAAGGTCGGGTCGATAGCGGAGAGGGCGACATCGGCGTGTTGTCCGGCCGGCTGAAATTCCCCTCTTCCCGGCGCGCCGATCCGTTTCGGGCCGGAGGGGTGAAGCCTGACAAGGGATAGACGGCGAGATCGTCCATCGACGCATCCAACGCCGGCAGCGTCGATGCGAGGTCGCGCATCCATCGCGCAAACGCTTTGACGGCGCCCGTTTCGGCGTCGAGCTGCGTTAGGGCTGCCAGGGCCCGTCGCGATTCAGGCGTCATTAATTGGCTCATGTCGCGGGTTTTTCCGACAGCATCTGCAGGTGGAGCAGGATCTGGCCCAGCGTCAGTTCGTTGACCTCCCGTGGAGTCCAGCCGAATTCCCGAGCCAGGATATGGGCCGCCCGGGCGATCGGTTCGGAGGCCGACGCCTTGAAATGGTCCAGGCCCGCATCGATGCCGCTGATCCGGTTGACCTCCCGCAACAGGAACTGCACAAGGCCCACATGGAGCATCCCCACCTGTTGAACCGAGAGAGGCGGCTCAACCAGCGCCTTATGGACCATCAACGGCCCCACGAGGGCGTCGCGCTCCCGCGCGGCCCGCTGGATCAGCTGCATGTCTCCCACCGTCAACGGCCGCAGCCGGACGGTGCCCGAATTCAACGGCGGCGAAGCGCCCTCGCCCGGGCTGAGAATTTCCGGAGGGACGTCGACTTCGTAAGTGATCGTCCCGCCGGCGAGCAGTTCATCGGCGCTCAGCATCAGCCTTCATCCGCCACGGTGAGGTAAAGCGCCTGGAAACCGACTTTTTCCAGAACAAACTCGTCCTCGGGCATGGCGTAGACCCAGTGGTCGATCTTCGCCTGATGGAGCGTGACCGTGTTGCGGATATCCGGCAGGGCGGCGTTTTGCAACATCAGGGTGATGTTAAACGACGGCTGGGTCCAGCTGGCGGCGGGCCGGCTTTCGGCCGCCTCGCCCAGCAGCAGCTTGATCATGGCGCCGTTGATGTAGGCCCGACCAATGGCGCCCTTTATCGTGACGTTGCCGGGGCGCAGTTCGGCGGCGTACCGCTGTCCGATTTCGTGGAACGCCTTGACATCCGAAAACACCTCCACATGCACGTCCTGAACGCGGCCGACGGTGAGCAATTCGTTGGCTTCAAGAATGCCCTGAGCGGCTTCCCCCTCGGCTCCCGAAGGCGCGGCGAGGCTGATCGAGCCGTCGGCGCCGGTGAAAACATTGGTGTTTACCATTGTTAAGCTCCTATTGTAATACGAGGGTTACGGCGACGAAGTCGATACTGAAGGTCGGCTGCATGAAAACGTTTACCATGGCACGCCCGGCAATCTCATCCTGCCGGGTGGCGGTCACTTCGAGCTGGTACGTAATCAGCGCTTCGTCCTGCACCATGGTGGTCAGGAAGCCATCGATGGCCCCGTGGAGCGCTTTGCGGACGCGCTGGTTGTTGAGACGGCCAATGAAGGGGTTCGACGCGCTCCGAATGCCGGCCTTGGCGAAGTCGGTGATGCGCCGGGTGGTGACCTGGCGGAAGGGGCCGTTGGTCGCCATCTCGGAACTGATGCCCCGGACCACGCGGATGCCCTGGCGCTTTTCCAGGACCATCACCCCGTCCTTGATCAGGTCCCGGGTCTCGCCGTAGCTGAAACGCTGCACCAGTTCGGTGACGCCGGAAAGGACCTTGTTGGTGGGGCTGGTCTGCGGAGTGAGGCTGCTGATCAGGCCGGCAACGGCGACTGCCGTAAAGTTGCCCGTCAAGTCGACCACATCGCGGGCGGCGGAGTCGTAGGCCCGAATCGCCGGCGCGGTGAAAATCAGGCGGTCGTTGGCGGTGACCTGCCCGCCG
>CAZNLT010000083.1:0-7333 GCA_964573705.1 uncultured Desulfobacterales bacterium | reverse complement strand
TGGGCGTCAGTGCCAGCGAGGCGGGGAGTGCCGCCGCTTCATTGATGGTCGGTGTGTCGCGGGTGTCGGCGTGGTCGGCGCCGCCCTGCCCGCCGATGGCGGCGGCAGCGGTTTCATCGCACCCGATCACGGCAATCACGTCCTTGCCGGTTCCTTCCGCCGCGTCGACCAGGCTGCCGAGCACCGACGTGGCCGTGGTAGTCGTCGTTTCGGGCAGGACCAGGATATTGACATCCTCTTTGAGCAGCTCGTTGAACGCCGCGGTGTATTCGGGCTCGCCCACGGCGGTTCGCGGGTCGAGCGGGCGGGCATAGATCTGCCGTGCGCCGTTGCGGAACAAGATCTCGATACTGCGCACCAAGCTCCGCTGGGCCCCCGACAAGGCGTCATAAGGCCCGAGGTCTCGTCTTGCCGCGTCGTAATCGGACAGACTGTAGGTCTGGCCGTAAATATTGTCGAATACCGGATTGTCGTCTCCATCCAGCACCACCACCGGGTTGCCGTCGTCGTCAAGCACCGGGTTGCCGTCGGCATCAAGTTCGATCTGCTCGCGCAGCGCGGTTCCGACGATGCCGATATTGCCAGACGAAATGGCGCCGGCGCCAATCAGGCCGTCCGCGCGGACCCGAATGGCGGTACCGGGAATCACCAGTTCCGAAAGCGAAAAGGTTTCGGCCATTGATTCTCCTCCAATTCCAGGAACGGGGTTAACGGAACGCGGTTATCAAAATGCCTGCAAGCAGTTTCTGACAATCGCCGTGGTTTGCCGATCTATTGAACTGCGACGCCTCTACAACCGAACGCCGACGCGGCTTTAAATCTGGGCGGTGCTGCAATTATTTTGTTTTGTGGCAACTAGGCAGGGGGGCGCGCCGCCGTCAGACGATAGAAACAGGAACTGCTGTTGCCGAAACTCATAAGGCCGACCGATCCCGCATCGGGTATGGCGTCGTCCTGACCCGAAACAATCAAGGAGGTCCCGACGTATGCCCGGAGGATATCGCCCGATGCGTCTATGGTTAGGGTGTAGGAACGATTTTGATCCATCTGGAAATCGGTGTTGAGCGCAGCTGTGTCCAGCGCTGCGTAGGTTCCTCCTGTTTTTTTGGCGATCATCGCGTAAGCGGGGGTGTGGCTCATCAGGAAGAAGTAGAAGTTATCGATGTCCTGCCAACGGAAGACGACGCCCATCGCGCGTTGATCGGCGCTGCGGCAGACCGCTTTCAGCGTCAGCGCCGACAGGCCGGGCGTATCGTCGGACAGCAGCAGAACCGTACCGGGCTTTTCCGGTCCGGGAGCGAAGTCGCCGCCGTGGATGCCACTGAGCTCGACGGTTCGCCGTCTGACGGCGTCAAACCGCCAGTCGGAGGGGGCGTTGACGACCGCCGCCGGATCATCCAAAACGGTGAAGCGGGACAACCCGTCGCTGCGCAGATCGACATCAACGACGGTCTCGTAGGTGGATAGGGGCGGCCGAAGGGAAACGAGCCGGGGAATGTCGGAGATGACGCCGCCGGCATCTTCCGGATCGATTCGCTTTTCGAAGAGGAGTTTGAGTTCCAGGTCTCGCTCGTAGCGCGTGGACGGCGGATTGGTTCCCAGTTGCCGCACCGGGCCCATGGCGCCGGTCTGAAGGGTGTACATGCCCTGGCGCCGCAATGCAGTGCGGTCGGTTGAAAGAAGGCTTTGGGACGCCGCAACGGTCGCATCGTGCAGCAGTTCAGGACTCGACGCTTTAATCACCACCATGGCCGTGCCTTCCAGCCGGTGCATGCGGATATCCCCGTGGGGGTCGTCGAGAATGCCCACCACGCCCCCCACGCCGGCCGGTCCGAGGCGGTTCGGCAGAATGGTCACGTGCGGAATGAAGCCGGGGCCTTCGCCGTCGGGCAACAGATCGGCGATCAGCGTTGCCGCGCTTGTAACCGTTTGGGAGTCGAGTTCGTTCACAGAACGCCTATAAACGATGTTTTGAGGGGTTTTATAGGAGCTGAAACCAGCAACCCGGGTTATGAACCAGAGAGAAACCGCGGTGAACCTGTGATTCTTCTTGGATTCCTGAAATTGCACTCGGGCTGTGGATGAAACTGTCCAATCTGTAAATGAGGTATCCGGTGTTTGTCAATAAAAAAAACAGGCCTGTTATTGAATCAATCGGCGCTTCATCGAGATCAATCCGAACACGATAAAGACCAGGGAAAAACCGGACAGGTACCCCAGGCTCAACCACAAATCGGTCTCATGGACCCCGATGCAGAACCGGCGGGAAAGCTCCACCAGATGGTGGAGGGGAAAGACCTTGGCCAGGGTCCGGCCCCATTCGGGAAGGTTGCCGAGCGGAAAAAAGGTGCCGCTGAAAAGGAACATGGGGGTGATGAACAGAAAAATGGGCAGGTTGAACAGATCGATGGTGGGAATGACGCCGGTGAAGACCATGCCGATGGCGGCGAAGGCAAGCCCGCCCAGAAAGGCCACCGGAATCATCACCAGGCCCATGGGAAAATCGACATAGCCGAACACCCCCAAGACCCCCAGCATGATCGCCCCGGCCGCCGTGGATTTGGTGGCGGCCCAGACGATCTCGGCCAGGATGATCTCCTCCAGAGACAGCGGTGTGGCCAGCATGCCGTCGAAGGTCCGCTGGTAATACATTCGAACAAAGGAGGTGTAGGTGGTCTCGAAAAAGGCGTTCTGCATTACCGCAATGGCGATCAGGGCCGGTACGATGAATTGAATATAGGTCAGCGTCTGCCCGCCGTAGCGGACCTGCCCGACCATCACCCCCAACCCCAGGCCGAAGGCGAAGATATAGAGTATGGGCTCAAAAAGCGGGGTCAGAAAGCTGACCTTCCAGATCTTCTGGTAGGTGATCAGGTTTCGCTTCCAGACTTTCAGAAACCGCCAAGAAAAGGCATCCAGTCGAATCATTCCCTGAGCTCCCTTCCGGTCAGTCGGAGGAAGACATCCTCCAGCGTACTGTTGCGGTAGGTACATTTTTCGACGCAGAACCGGTCCATGATGGTGTTGTAGAGGTCGGTATCCTCTTTGGCGATATAGACCATCAGCCGGTCTCCGAGGTCGTCGTGCCGAATGTTCCGTTCTTTGAGGAAATCGAGCACCGCATCCTCATGCCCGGCGATTTCGATGACACTGCCGCCGGCGTGCTCGGCGATGAGATCCCGGGGCGCCCCTTCCACCAGGATTTTACCGTGGTCGATGATCACCAAACGATCGCAAAGGTTTTCGGCCTCTTCCATGTAATGGGTGGTGATCAGGGCAGTCAGCCCCCCGTCTTTGAGGGCGTCGAGGCGGTCCCACATCTGGTGCCTCGACTGGGGATCGAGACCGGTGGTGGGTTCGTCCAGAACCAGAATATCCGGTCGGCTGATCAGAGATCGGGCCAGGGTGAGCCGCCGGGCCAGACCGCCCGACAGATCGGCCACCTTGTCTTTGCGGCGGTTTGAGAGGGCGAAAAACCCGAGCAGCTCTTCGGAGCGCCGAAGGGCCTCCTCTTTGGGGACATCGAAATAGCCGGCGAAAAGGACCAGGTTCTGGGAAACCGACAGATCCGGGTCGAGGGTGTTCTCCTGCTGGCAGACCCCGATTCGGGATTTGATCTTTCGCCAGTCCTTTCGAATATCCTTATCGAACACTTCGAGGGTGCCGGAGGTCGGCGGTGAAAACCCGTAGAGCATTCGAATGGTGCTGGTTTTTCCGGCGCCGTTGGGACCCAGCAGTCCGAAGAACTCCCCCGGGTAGACGGAAAAAGAGATGCCGTCGACGGCGGTGACCGTTTTAAAGTTTTTGACCAGATCCTCGACACGGATAATCGGTTCCAAAGCAGGTCCTTTGGTGGGCGGTTTCGGGCTCGGCAAGCCGGATCATCTCTTTTTTTTAAAGGGTTTATACCGGTTGACCCGCGGCTGTCAAATGCAAAAGGGAAATCCCGGGTTTCCCTACCCCGAAATTCGGATCAGCCGCATTGGGGATTTCGACCCTCGTCCAGGGCTTTTTGATAGAGTTTACGGTAATAATCGACCTCTTGGGAGAGTTTTTCGATGCGGGATTCGTGGGACGGGTGGGTGGAGAGAAACTCCATGGGCCGGCCTTGGCTCTGCTCTGCCATGTTCCGCCAGAGGCGGACGCTTTCCGCCGGATCGAATCCGGCCCGGGACATCAGCTCCAGCCCGAGAATATCGGCTTCCCGCTCATGGGCCCGGCTGAAGGGAAAGAGCACACCGACCTGAGTACCTATACCCAGGGTTCGCAGCAGCACCTCCTGCTCGATGGAACCCGGTTCGTCAAAGAAAAGGTTCACCAGAAAAAAGACCACGCCGACCCCCAACTGCTGGGTGAGCCGCTCGTTGCCGTGGTCCGCCAGCACATGCCCGATCTCATGGCCGATGACGGCGGCGAGCTGAGCCGGGGTCCGGGCGATCTGGAGCATGCCGGTATGCACCCCGATGTTCCCGCCGGGCAGGGCAAAGGCATTGGGTGTGGCATCCTGAAAGACCATCACTTCCCAATCCGGCTGCTTTCCCGGCAGCTGCGCAATCAACTTGTCGGCGATGCACCGCACGTACCGGTTGATGCGGGGGTCGTCCACCACCGGCATCGACCGCTTCATCTCCTCAAGGGCATTCTCCCCCAGGGCCGCCATTCGTCCGTCCGGGATCAGGGTCAGCTGGTTGCGGCCGGTGGGGGATTCGCTGCAGGCGATGAACACGGTGATCGTCAGCAAAATGAGCGCGGTTTCTTTCAGCGATACGGTCTGCATGGTTCCCTTGTTCCCGTCTTCAACACTGTTCGGGGTTTCTGATCTTCTTTCTTCTTCAACGATACACATAAAAAAAGATCATTCTTTTTAATCCGTCAATTTTGGAGCAATTTCCCGCATAGCATCGGCCCTCATTTTCTGCTATACTTCTATCAGGCGCGCACCTATGTTCGATTCATCCCTAAAAGCCGGGAGGACCCGTATGACAGATACCGACCAAACCCGCAGGCGTCTCCGCGATCTGTTCGATCAGCAGCAGCTCGCCGTTCTTTCCACCCACAACGACGGCCGGGCCTACGCAAGCCTGGTGGCGTTCACGGCCACCGAGGATCTCAGGGAACTTCTCTTTGCTACGGCCCGCTCTACCCGTAAATTCGGCAATTTGACTGCCAAACCCCATGTGGCGATGCTTATCGACAGCCGCACCAACAGCACCGCCGATTTCCACGAAGCGGTCGCGGTCACCGCCACCGGGACCGCCGAAGAGGTCCCCGAGGATGAACGGAACGTGTTGCAGGAGCAGTATCTTCAAAAGCATCCCTACCTGGCCGATTTCGTCTCCGCCCCCACCTGCGCCCTGGTGCGGATCAAGGTCGACTGCTATTACCTGGTGAGCCGGTTTCAGGATGTGGTGGAGCTTCATATCGGGCATTGAGATCGGCGGAATTCACAAAAACGGTCATTCCACATCCGATCACTGAAAATGCAAACCGGAAGTCAAGTTGTAAAAGCGGGCGGGCGGATTCATCCGAAAGGACGGCTATCATGCTGAACAAGATTAAAATAAAGGGTTTCAAATCCCTTTCGAACGTCGAGGTTGAACCGGGTCGGATCAACGTATTGGTCGGGGCCAACGGCAGCGGGAAAACCAATCTTCTGGAAGCGCTGGGGCTTTTGAAGCTCGGGCTGGACATCCACAACAACAAAGTGGTCGATTCGGAATGGTACAGCGGTTCTCAATCCCTTCTGAGATCGGGAATTCGGCCTGCGGTTCCGAGGATGTACTTTTCCGCTTTCGCCAAGGAAGAAAAGGCCGAGGAAATTCGTATAGAAGCCACTTCGGATCGAAATATGAAAGCGATATTCCAGCTCCAATCCGCTGAAGCCTTCCAGCCTGTCATCCAATATGAGCCCGACACCGAAACCACGAACGAACATTTTTTCCGCTACACGGCCTACGCGATTTTTTCACCCATCACCCAGGTGTTGCGAGGAGTTATGCCGGATATTTCTCAAAGACGACCCGTCGGAATCGCCGGAGGCCGCTTAGCGGAGGCGGTGGAGGAGCTGTTGGACGTGGAAAAAGGCCGGTTCGGGGATTTACCGATAGAAGAAGTTTTCGAGCTTCTGGACTGGGTGGAAGATATCGCGGTGGTGCCGCCCTCTCGGGACCTCATCGACGCGAATGTGCCCACCACTAGAAGTGTCATACGGTTCACCGACCGTTGGATGCGTCCGGGTAGCAATCGGTTTTCAGCCTATGATGCCAGCGAAGGGGCTCTCTACGTTCTGTTCTCATTGGTTCTTGCGATGCATCCTTTATCACTTCCAATATTCGCCATCGACAATTTCGACCAAGCCATGCACCCGCGATTGGCGCGGGCGACCACTCGCTTATTCTGCCATTCTCTGCTGACATCCACCCCCTCGCATCAAGCCTTTTTAACGACCCACAACCCGCTCGTCCTGGACGGGCTTGATCTGACGGATGATCGAATTCGCCTGTTCGCGGTGGAACGAAATGGCCAGGGAGCCACGGAGGTCCACCGGATCGAGGTGTCGAAAGAAATTCTGAACAATACCCAAAAGGGGCTTTCCCTTTCCAATCTTTGGGTCATGGGCCGTCTTGGCGGCGTTCCGGACCTGTTTTAAAGCGCTCTATGAATATTGGAACCGTCGTGGAAGGCCCAACCGACCGCGTAATACTGGAATCGATCCTCAGCCGTTTGATCCCGGGCCGGCACCGTTTCTTTCCGCTTCAGCCGATGGATACCTTCGGCGAAACCGGAACCGGATGGAAAGGGGTTCGAAGATGGTGCAGAGACACATGGCGTCGGGAACCAGGAGGGCTCGAAAAATTTCTATCCGGGAGCGCCGGCCCTGAAATAGACCTTCTCGTCATACAAATGGACGCCGATGTGGCGAAGGAAACAGATCTGTTCGATGACGATGAACCGGCGCCATTTGCGGTTCGGAAACCCTGCCCGCCGGTGGAGGATTCAGCGGATGGCCTGCGTCGACTGATCGAAGGTTGGCTGACATCAGACCCGCTTCCGCTCAAAGTCATCCTAACAATTACAGCCCAGGACATCGAGCACTGGATATTCGCCGCATTGTTCCCGGGCGAGGCCTGTTGCGGTCGGAAAGATTACGAATGCCCGAAACCGGAAAGGAATAGCCCCGCGTATCTGCTTTCACTGAAAAAATACGGCAAATGGACCACACGAAAATCGGGAACGATCAAAAAGCAGGTGGTGCGTTATCGAAAATGCGCGGGGATGATTTCAAACAATATAACTCATGTTGAAAATATCTGTACGCAAGGTCGCCAATTCT
>CAZNLT010000082.1:0-25169 GCA_964573705.1 uncultured Desulfobacterales bacterium | reverse complement strand
AGGAAGGAAGGAGGAAGGAGGGAGGTGGGGACCCCGTAAAAGGAAGCTGAATCAGTGTAAGGTCGGGCTCACGATGTTCCATTTCTTGAGTTTTTCATACAGCGTGCTGCGGCTGATCCCCAGCTGCCTGGCGGCTTTGGCCTTGTTCCAGTCGCAGGCGTCAAGCACCTCGCGGATCAGCCGCGCTTCGGATTCCATGAGGTTGAATGCTGAATGGTCGTTCTCTGAAACGATGGGGTCCGCCAGTGCCGTCGGCAAATCATTGATCTCAATTCGAGTTCCTTTGGACAGCACGACCGCATGCTCGATACTGTTTTCGAGTTCTCGAACATTTCCCGGCCAGGGATTGTCGATGAGTCTGCGAAGGGCCTCACTCCCGAAACCGGTGATCCGTTTTTGCTGTTCTTTGCGGAAGCGGTTCAGAAAATGCCGGGCCAGCAGGTGGATATCCCCGGGCCGCTCTTTCAACGGAGGTATTTGAACGGGGATCACATTCAAACGGTAGAAAAGATCCTCCCGAAATCCTCCTGTCCGCACCTCTTCAACGAGTTTCTTGTTTGTGGCGGCCAGAATCCGTACGTCCACCTGAATGGGTCCTTCCCCGCCCAGACGCTCGATGGTCTGCTGCTGAAGGGCGCGAAGGAGTTTGGTTTGGGCGACGGGATCGATTTCAGCAATTTCGTCCAGAAAGATGGTTCCACCGTCGGCCTGTTCGAAACGGCCGAGTTTACGCCGGATGGCCCCGGTGAAAGCCCCTTTTTCATGACCGAACAACTCACTTTCCAGCAGGGTCGTCGGGTAAGCCGCACAGTTGACGACGATAAAGGGTTTTTCGGCGCGATGGCTGCGTTGATGGATGGCCCGGGCGACCAGTTCTTTTCCGGTTCCGCTCTCCCCCTGTATCAAAACGGTGGCGTCTGTGGGGGCGACATCTTCGATCAGTTTGAAAATGACCTGCATCTTTGGATCTTTGCCGATTATTTCTCCGAATCCGGCATCAGAATGGACCCGTTCTTTGAGTTCTTTCAACTCCTCTTCATAGGCAGCTGCGCGATGAATGGCACCGGCTGCCTGTTGGAGTATCATGGGGACAATATCCAACTCCGTCCGCACGCAATCGCATTTTCCGCTGCAACCCACAATCAATGCTCCGATGGTCCCTTCGTGATGACGAATCGGAAAAAGGGCGATCTGGTCGACCGTGCTCAGCGATCCGGGCAGCTCCAACCGGCCTGCCTTCGGCTGACCAATAAATACCGGTTTTTCATATCGGCTGATCAACCCATGGAACCGGTCATAGGATTCGGGATTCAGCTGCTGTGTATGGAAGGGTGTGGCCAGGGTAACGCTTCCGGTGGTACTGCCGAGCACCAAAAGGTTGAGATCGCGGCAGGCCACCTGCTCTTTGAGGGAGCGAATCAGGAATCGACAGATCTGATCCAGTTTGGGAAGCGCCGCGATCTGTTGGGATATGGTGAAAGAGGCGCTCAAACGGCTGTGGGCGCGATCGAGTTCTTTGTTTTTTCTTTCCAATTGTTCATTATACACATTCAGCCGCTTGGTATGATCTTCGATCCGCATAAGCATTGAATTGAAAGCGGACGCAAGTTTGGCCACCTCCTGTCTGCCGCGGACCGAAACATGGGTATGCAGGTTCCCGGCATCGATCTGTTCGGCACAGACGGCCAGCTGATGAAGGGGGCGGATCAGCCTGCTGATGGCCCACTGACTGAGCGCAAGAGACAACATCAAAATGCAAAATGTAACGGCGCTCATCTGTATCCGCAGCCGACGGCTTTGCTGCCGAAAAGGCGCTTCGGCGACCCCCATGCGCAAGGTGCCGGCGTTCCCTTCGAAAATCGGAACGGCGACATCGATGAAGCGGTCCCCTTTCCGGGAGATAATTTTTTCGATATGGCCGTTTTTCCCGTCGACGGGCATGTTGGCCGGAATGAGATCGGCGGGAACCCCGTCGGAAAAAGTATGCGTCAGCACCCGCCCCTGGCGCAGAACAAACAGATAGGCGACCGAAGGGTCACTGGCGACCTGGTCGTCCAGCATTCTTTGCAGAGCGACCAGGTCGTTGAGGAGCACCTTGTCGGCTGCATCCAGAGCCAGTTTATGGGCCAAATTTTCAGCCCGGGCGGTAGCCCCGTCCAGCAGACTCAGGCTGTAGCGATGGGTCACCAATTGGGAAATGGTGAGGCCTGTACCCAACACCAGCAGGGCTGCCACCAGCAGAAGCATGTTCTTGAGGCTATAAGGCCACATCCTCGGAATTTTCATCTCCGTTCAAAGTATTCACCATCCGTTCGACCGGCAGGTACCACTCTTTTTTAGGTTCAACAAACCGATCCACCATGAGGTTGGAGAGAATTTCAGCGCCCCCCGGATCTTGATGCATGGTCCTGATGATTTCGACAAGAGAAGATTTCAGCTTCGGGTTCAGATCGGCCGAAACCACAAGGGGCGGACTGCCGAAGGATTCGGATTTATGAATCACGCGCGTTTTGCTGGAAAAAAAATTGTTCTTTTGATTGAAGTATTCCCATATGTGACTATCGACCGCCGCACCGTCCACCAGCTTTTTGGCGACCGCCAGGATGGAGTTGTCATGGCTGTAGGTATAGGTAAGATCTCTAAAAAAGGTTTCCGGCCGTCGGCCGATCTGCTGAAGCCAATATCGCGGCACCAGTGTGCCGGTATTGGATTCGGGATCGGTAAAGGCAAAGGAGCGGCCTTGCAGTTCGGCCAGGGATCTCCAGGGGCTGTCCTTGTGAACAATCAAATAGGACTGGTAGAAGGGGCTGCCGCGAACGATGGGCGTGGCAATCACCTCGAAGCCGAATTTTTTCATGCCGGCGACAAACGGACCCGTACACAGAAAGGCGAGATCGATTTGCCCTTCCGATAGCAATTCATTCACCTCGGTATAGGTTTTTCGCTGAATCAGCAATGTCTTGCGGCCCGATTCAGCCCCGATATAATCGATCAATTCCCGATAATAAATGAAAGTCTCCTTTGGAGAAATCATCGAAGCCACCGCCACTCGCAGCGTTTCCGGGTCGCTGGTTACCCCTTCGGCTCGTATGGTATCCGCTTTTCTGGTAAAATCCACTCTTTTGTAATTGTTTTCCGGATGGAAAATTCCGAAAAAGACCAGGATTCCGGCCACGCAAAAAGAAAGGATCGGAACAATGATCTGTAAGGTGGATTTTATATTCCGGTTCAGCTGATTCCAAAAAAAATCATGGATCTGTTCTGCTTTATCGGGTATCATGGCTAATCAATTAACACCGCATAACAAACGACAGCCTGAGAACTGCTCTGCCATAGTGCTACATGCCGATTGAATCCGGTTTCACCGCCTCGATATCCGCGGATGCCACATAGTTTTCGGAACCGCTTCCCGGAAACCATTCGCTCACCAATTCCCGGCTGTAGGCTTTCAATTTAATATCGACTTTTTGGAATCCCACCCCATCCAAGAGGCCGCGGATCTTGTCCACGTGCTCCGCACCGGCGATGCAGCCGGTCAACAGAGCGGCCCGTTCCCGCAACGCCTTCGGCATTTCGGCCGTGGCCACCACATCAGAAATAACCAGGCGCCCGCCCGGTTTCAATACACGATAGGCGTCCTTGAACACCTGCCCCTTATCCGGGGAAAGATTGATGACGCAGTTGGAGATAATGACATCCACGCTGTTGTCGGCCACCGGCAGGTGTTCAATCTCTCCCAGACGGAACTCGACATTGGCGGCCTCCATTTTCACAGCGTTTTCCCGAGCTTTGGCGAGCATTTCCGGGGTCATGTCCACCCCGATGACCCGGCCCTTCAGCCCCACTTTTTTTGCGGCCAGGAAACAGTCGAAACCGGCGCCGCTGCCCAGGTCCAACACCACCTCACCTTCTTGAAGGTTCCCGACGGCGGTCGGATTGCCGCAGCCCAGCCCCAGGTTGGCGCCCTCGACGACACTGCCGAGTTCACCCTTCGTATACCCCATCACCTGATTGATCAGCTCCGTACTGTCCGGCGAAGCACCGCAGCAAGACGACGGCGCAGCCGCTGTTCCGGACCCACAGGGTCCTTCAGCCGCTTTGGCATAACGGTCCCTGACGATTTTTCGGATTATTTCTGAATGTTCTTTTTCCATCTTCTTTATCCCTCACCTTTCGTAGTTCAATAAACGATTTCTCCGAAGTACCCGGACCGGGACAAATGGGTAACCTGCTCATATGTCGGGTCCGAACCGTCGGCTCGATACACCCCCGGCAGAGGTTTCCCACAGCTTGATCCGGCCCCGGTCCGCCTCGATTACGGAATCACTCCAAATGGATCGAACCACCCACTCCAAAGCATTGAGCACTATTTCCGAAGCGTCAGGATCACGATTCAGCCGGTAGTACATCCAGCGCCCATCTTTTCGTGCCTTTACCAAACCTGCATTTTTCAACAGAAACAAATGCTTGGATACCGTCGAAGGCGCCAGCTCAAGCAGATCATTGATATGACAGACGCACAGCTCCCCTTTCGCCTCTAAAGCCAGAAGAATACGCACCCTATTCTCATCCGAAAGGGCCTTGGTCAGATTCATGAATGGAAGCATTTCATACCTCATAGATCGCCATTTAACGAAATAAAAAAATATCCCTCTCTTCCTGCTTTGTCAACCATTTTTTCAAACCGTGCCCCGAGTTCCGCCGCGTTCTATTTTTCTTCGGAATCGGCGCCCGCGTCTCCATCGGGCCGGCCGGCAGTTTCACGGCGCTGGTTCAGCGGTTTCTGGTGAGCGGAAATTTTCTGAGAGGTAGGTTCGGCCAATCAGACATCCTTGCACTCATATTCCCGGAATTTGGGATTATCTGTCATTACAGGCAGGGAAAATATGGGTGTCGATCAGGATTTTCATCCGTCATTTCCATAAAACATGGAATTGATTTCTGCATCTTCATCCAAAAAATCCTCCGGAATGTGAATTTGTCCCGCTATCAAACCGAGTTTACGCTTTTCTTTGGGTTTGTGCGGCACCAATTCCACCAATGGAAGATTGTTTTTCGCGATAATCACCTCTTCGCCGTGATACGCCATATCGATCAATTTCGATCAGTTTGTTTTTGCTTCGGATACGTTTCAGGGGCGGCATAGAAAGTTAGTGAAACATCAAAAACAGGGCAGGATCGATGCCCCAGAAATCCAGAATATACTTCGTTGCCGTGAAGAGCATGATCACCACCAGCATCCACTTGATGACTCGCGACGGAATGAATTTCTGGCAGCGCGCCCCGAGATACATTCCGGCCATGCCGCCGAACCCGAAAAGGCCTCCGAGCAGCCAATCCGGGGCAACGGAAAGGTGCGGATAAAACGGGGCGATGGCGTGGTAAAAGGCGACCCCGGCCACGGAAGTGACGAAGGTCCCCATCAGCGCGGCCCCGGCCACGATAAAGACCGGCAGCCCGAAAAAAGTGACGAAGAAAGGGGCGATGATGGAACCGCCCCCGATCCCGTAAATTCCGCCGACGATGCCGACGATGAAGCTGAGCGTAAAAATACCCCAGAATGAAACATCGAAGGATTCGCCATAGAACGTGAATCCCAGCCGCTTCAGATTGAAGTGAGTCACCGTCGTGACCGGATAGCGGCCTTTCCCGGCGGTCCGGGTCCCGATCTTCCCGGAACGGCCGCCTTTCACCATCTGCTGAAACCGCTTTTCACTCTCGGCCGCTTTGGCGTCGCTGCCCCGGTTCCGCTTCAATACATCCCGCGCCATCTTCAGGCCGATGTAGAGCAGGACGCTGCCGGCGAAGAGCTTGAAACGGGTCGCGTCCGGCAGATAGACCACACGCAGGACGGCGCCGATGAAAACGCCGGGCAGAGTGGCGGCGATCACAATCCCGGTCAGGGGCCAGACCATCCGCCCCTCGCGCCAGTAACGGTAGACCCCGCTGGGGATGGCCACGATGTTGAAAACCTGATTCGTGGCGCTGACCGACGGGTTGGTGTACCCGAGAAAGGACATCTGAAACGGCAACAGCAGAAAGGCCCCGGAAATGCCCCCCATGGAAGTGAAAAACGAAATGACAAACGCCACCAGCGGCGGAATCCAGATGGCGACTTCAATCCCTGCGGTCGAAAAAAACATGAACCTTTCTCCTGTCTCGAAAAGCGCTTGATTATGGACACGAAAGTTTTTATATTCATGATACTGAGCAAAAACCGGCGAGTCAAGGTTTTTGCTCTGCATTCGAATCGATGATTCGAAAATCAGCGGTTTCGGCAGATGAAGAAAACAGGCCCGCAGATGAAACGGATATGAATTCCAAAGAAAAACACCAAAAAAAAGCGGTTCAAGGCTCGAAATCCCCAACACCGAGGGGGAGCAGCCATGGCCGAATCGTCTCCATGGGGGATGGAAACGAATATCTCGATACCACCCAACTGAACCGGCTGGAGCAATCGTTTCGAGAATGGGCGGAGGGTTCGCCTCGCGCCGATGTACGCTTCTCCCGTCAACGGATCTTGCTCATTTTTCTGTTCATCCGGTACACCGGCGCCAAATTGAACGAAGTCCTGTCGCTGAATCCGCTTGAAGACATCGACCCGATTCGGAATACCGTTGTTTTCAGGGGGAATGATCCCGGTCCTGAAAGGGAAACAAGAGAGATCCACATCTCGAAGGCGCTCTCCCGCGAAATCCGGGACAGGATCGCTGATCCGGCTTTTCAAGAGAAAACAGGGGGCGTTTTTACGGTAGATCCCGGCTTTGTACGCCGCAAATTCTACGAGCGCGCCCGGGCCTGCGGTTTCGCCGAGCGCCGGGGAGGCCCGGAGGCGATCCGCAAGGCCCGGGCCGTGGAATGGATGCAAAGCGATATGCCCTTACCGGCGGTTCAGATGATTTTGGGACATTCGACTCCCAATCTCACATCGTCTTACGTCTCCTTTTCCAAAGAAGAAATCCAGCTTCTCGCAAAACGTTTCATGGAAAAAGAGTCGATGCGAAAGTCGAGTGCGAGAAACCGTTTTTTCTGCAAAATCGAAAACATCCTGCGAGGCGACATCCAGACGCGGGTGGAGA
Source organism: uncultured Desulfobacterales bacterium (assembly GCA_964573705.1). Lineage (GTDB taxonomy): Bacteria > Desulfobacterota > Desulfobacteria > Desulfobacterales > Desulfococcaceae > JAABSQ01. Next base: position 18,090 of record CAZNLT010000082.1, on the reverse strand, counting down.
TGACCACCATCGACGGCCATTCCATCTCCACGGTGATCACCAATGACAGCCTGGAGAGGCTCGACCTGCATCCGAACCGGTTGATTACCGCCGAAGTCAAGGCCCCGTGGGTTCTCCTGCAAGGCGGCGGGGCAATCCCCGTGTGCAGCGCCGAAAACCGACTCCAGGGGGTTTTGACCCAGATCACCGAGGGCGAAATCAATACCGAATACGTCGTCCGGGTTTCGAATGCGACGGAAGTATGCGCCGTTGTTTCTTCCGCAGCCTGCCGGGATCTTGAACTGAATCCGGGAGATACCGTTTGGGTGCTGTTCAACTGTTTTTCAGTGGTCCTGCATTTGGATTGATCCGATCCCCCTGCCCTCTTCCGGCATGCAATTCAGGCAGTCCATCGATGTCTTTCGCGACAAAGATCTGCATCACCGAAGCAAGGAATCGGTAAAAATCGGTTCAATCATATCCAGCATTTTTACATAATTTGCCCCTTGGTGATTCGCCTTGAAGAGGGGCAGGCAGGAGAAACTCCCCAAGAACCTGGTAGACCTGTTTCAGCGGAATCGGTTTCACGCCCGGGGAGCGCCGGATTTATTTTCATTGGATGGACTGGTGCCGGCGCCGCTGCGAAGAGAAACCCGATCACCTGCTCTCACCGGAAGAATTCCAGGCTATCCTTTCCGAAGACGAACGATCGGCCTCGCCCTTCTTTGACCGCTTTTCTTCTGCCCTTCGGGCCTGCCTTGGGACACCCGAACCGCGATAGAACGGATTCGTCGCAAGGGTCATGCGGATAAATACCGTGCATCAGTTGCCGGATCGGGATTGAATTCGATCCCACAGCGCGCAACATCGTGCGGTTCGACTAGGAAAGAGGTTAAGGAACTATAACCGAAACTTCCAAACCGCCGAATTCCGACGCGACTTCTCTTTGCGCTTGTTGACGCAGGCGATGCAGTTGCAGCCTTTTTCCAGCGGATGCGGCCCTTTTTTGACGGAAAGCTCCACGGCCGCATCGATCATTTCAAAAATCAGCCGGCGTGCGTTCTGTTGCTGTATGGCGAGTTTTTCTTTTCGATTCATAAGAAATGGGGTGCCAACGATTGGGGGGACAAACCATATTCCATCCAAATGAAGGATCAGAGCACAAAAAATTTTTTCTCAGGAGCCTTATCCAGATACTCCTGAAAAAGACGTCTCATCCTTTTCTCCAGACCGAACTGTCGCGCAAATTCAAGGATGCGATCCCGCTGAATCGGTTCAAAAGGGTCGGACAGATCTTTCCGGCGAATATGCCTCAGCAGAACGGCGATATCGGCTTCATCCCGAGCCTGCCGGGAGGAATCGTTGGCGGTGGCCATCAGTTTCAAAACAAGGTAGTCGCTCGGCTGAATGACCGAATAATCCCCGAGAAGTTCGTCCGACACCCGAATGCGTCTCTCAAGAATCGCTTTTCCGGCGGGCGTACTGACGAACATGAGGTCCACCTTTCCATATACGCCCAGTTCGGAATCGAATTGCGCAAAGGTTTCCGTCTCCTGAAAACAGGTAAACCGCGCCTCCGATAAAACGCTGTGCATGAGGGCGCGATGCGCACCTTCCGACATCAGATCGATATCGGCGGTAAACCGGGGTAATCCATAAGCGCTCAAAGCCATAGCGCCGATAGCTGCAAATGGGATCTGCTGTTGATCGAACCGACGGGTCAGTAGGGAAAGCATCTTGCTCAGCTTGGACGTCTTCATCGTACGGCACCGATCAGCACGATCCCATTCACCGCCTCGATTTTCACATCGACCAGGCTGTTTTGCAGCGCATCGCTCCCGTTGAGCATTACCGTCAGGTAGTTCGAGGTAACGCCTTTGAGCATTCCGGTTTTTCGATCCCGCTGAGTTTCCACAAGGACGGTCATGGTTTTACCGGGGAAGCTTTCCAGAAAAGCCTTCTTTTTGGCAATCCCCAGTTCCCGAAGCCTTTCACACCTTTGCTTAACCGTATCCACCGAAACCCGGTCGGGAAATGTCGCCGCCGGGGTCCCCTTGCGCGGTGAGAACGGGAACACATGGAGGTAGGTAATGGGAAGCCCCTGAATCAGATCGAAGGTATCGGCAAACGCCGCATCATCTTCTCCCGGAAACCCCACCAGCACATCCGCGCCGACGGCCGCATCCGGTATCCGGGTTCGAATTCGGCGGACCAGGTCCCCGAAATCAGCCCGGGTGTAAGGGCGCCCCATTCGTTTCAGGATTCCGTTGTTACCGCTTTGCAGGGGAATATGAAAATGGCGGCAGAACCGGTCGGAACCGGCCGCAAGGTCGATGATTTCATGCGTCAGTTCATGGGGCTCGATGGAGCTGATCCGAACCCGGTCGACGGCCCCTTTCCGGTCGATCTCCTGAAGCAGGGCAAAAAGATCGGTTTTCGGAGTCAGGTCCAGGCCGTAACACCCCAGATGCACCCCGGACAGAACCACCTCACGGTATCCGGATTCGGCCAACGCCCGAATGCTGTCCAGGACCGCCTCCGGCGCAAGGCTGCGGCTGCGGCCCCGGGCATGGGGCACGATGCAATAGGTACAGAAAGCGTCGCAGCCGTCCTGGATTTTCAGAAACGGGCGGGTCCTCGCGCCGATTTCCGCCAGGGGAATTCGGCGGAAGGTTCGCTCATTTCCGATGTTGGGGCAATGGGTCTCGGGGGTTCCGCTGATCGTTTCATCCGGTTTGAGGTCGACCAGTTCCGGAATCCGGTGCTTTCCCCCGTGCCCCACAATCGTGTCTACCCCCTCGATCTGAGCAATGGCTTCAGGTTCGGTCTGGGCATAGCAGCCGGTCACCAGCACCCGCGCTTCGGGGTTCCCCCGAATGGCCTGACGGGCGGCCTGGCGCGACTGCATGGATGCCTTATGGGTCACGGTGCAGGTGTTGATAATGCACAGGTCGGCGTTTTCCTCCCCATGTACCGGGGTCCATCCGGCCGATTTCAGGCATTGGGCCAGGGCCTCGGATTCGCACTGGTTGACCTTGCACCCCAGGGTGGTGATTTTAAATCGCTTCATGGTCTGATGCATTCATTTTGGTATCTTCGATCCATCCTCCGCCCAGGACCGCTTCCCCTTCGTAAAAGACCGCGCCCTGGCCCGGAGTCACCGCCGGTTCCGGGGTATCGAAAACCACCCGGGCGGTTCCTTCCGCACCCGGATGAACCACCGCCGGCACCGCGGTATGCCGGTACCGGACTCGAACCGCGGCCCGCACCGGGGAATCCGGTCCGGGTATGATCCAATTCAAGCCTGAAACCCGGCACTCGGAAGAAAGCAGGTCCTCTCGGGCACCCACCACCAGCCTGTTTCGAGGCGGGTCCAGCCGCACCACGTAGTACGGCTGAGCCGCCGGGCAGTTGATGCCCCGCCGCTGGCCGACGGTAAATCGGTGCAGCCCGGAATGTTCGCCCAGGCGGTTTCCGCGGACATCCTCAATCGGGCCGGGCTCGAATGAAAATCCGGGTTGGTCCATCAGAAAGGCGGCATAATCCTTGGGGATAAAGCAGACATCCTGGCTTTCTTTTTGCCGCGCCGGGGTCAGCCCCCGTACCCGGGCCGCTTCCCGCACCTCTTCCTTGGTCATTTCTCCGAGCGGAAACCGCGCCGCAGCCAGTTGCGCCGGATTCAAAAACGCCAAAAAATAGGATTGATCTTTTTGGGGGTCGATTCCCCGGAGCAGGCGATGCCGTCCGTTCGCATCCTGGATGATTCGGGCATAATGGCCGGTGGCCAGACAGTCCGCTCCGCGGGCACGGGCCGATTCGAGCAGGTCCCCGAACTTGATCGCCGGATTGCAGGCCAGACAGGGGTTGGGGGTTCGGCCTGCGGCATAGGTGCGGGTGAAATAATCGATCACCTTCCGCTGAAAGGCGGCGCTCAAATCGACGGTATGGACGGGAATACCGAGCTGTTCTTGAATATGCCCAAGACCGGATTCGGGGAGCGGTTCAAAGCCGGTGGTGAAATGGAGGCCGAAAACGGTATGCCCGGATTCCTTCAGAAAATGGGCCGCCACCAGCGAATCGATGCCGCCGCTGACCGCCACGGCAATAAACCGGGCGGTCATTATTCAAAAAACATCTTGTTGATGGGTCGCACCTTCATCACCCGGGTCGGGCAGGCGGTGACGCAGAGTTCACAGACGCTGCATTTTTTCTGATCGAATTCGACGCTCATCTCGGGCCGCTTCACCGCCAGGGCGCTGGTGGGGCAGACGGCGGTGCAGGCCCCGCAGTGGGTACACTGTTTTTCGTTTCGGCGAACCTCCTGGCCCGCGGTCTTGATCAGCACCCCCTGGTCCTTGAGATATTGAACCCCCTGCTTGAATTTTTTCCGTTCGCCGTACAGCTCGAGAACCAGAATCCCCTCTTTTCGAGGAAGCACCTCCGCATTCAGAATATTGAAAGTCAAATCGTATTCCCTCACCAGATGGCAGACCAGCGGCTTGTGAACCACTTCGCTGGGGAAGCGAAGCACCAGCATCTTCGAGTACATGGCGGACCTCCGAAAAATCCTTTATTTTTAAGCCAAAACAGTATAATTTAATGGTCCGGATACGGCCTGTCAACCGAATCTTTTCAATCGAATCTTTCTGGGTTTTTCAATGGTTTCGAGCATTTGAGGATGAACAACCACTTCTTCGTTCGACTCACGACCGGATCGACGCCGCACACCGATGATCCGACATGAACCGGTTCGCCTACCTGACCTCGGGGTTCGCCATCAAGACCCTTTCGGCCCTCACCCGGGCCGATATCCATATCCACGGCAGAGAAAACATCCCCCAGGGCGCCAAGATTTTCACGGTCAACCATTTTACCCGACTCGAAACCCTGCTTCTGCCCAGCTATCTCTATGAACTGACCGGCAACACCCCGGTCTGGTCCCTGGCCGACTTCACCCTTTTCAAAGGCTCCCTGGCCGCCTATTTCGATCAGGTGGGGGTGGTCTCCACCCGGGACCCGGACCGGGACCTTCTGATCGTCAAATCGCTGTTGAGCGGGGAGGCCTCCTGGATCATCTTTCCGGAGGGGCGGATGGTCAAAAATAAAAAGATCGTGGACCGGGGCAGGTTCATGATCACCCACGACGGGGGCAAGCATCCGCCCCACACCGGCGCGGCCAACCTGGCCCTGCGCACCGAATTCTACCGCCGGCGGATCATCAAGATGACCGAACAGAACCCGGAGGAAGCCCGGCGCCTGATGAATCTCTTCAAGCTCGAATCCGCCGATCGGCTTCAGGGGGAGACCACGCATATCGTTCCGGTCAACATCACCTACTATCCCCTGCGGGCTCAGGAAAACATCCTGAGCAAGCTGGCCCTCACCTGGATGGACGGGGTCACCGACCGCACCCTCGAAGAACTGATGACCGAAGGCTCCATGATGATCGCCGGCGTGGATGTGGACATCCGGTTCGGGGCCCCCATTCCCATCGCACCGTATCTAGACCGATATGCGATTCGACGGGACATCGCCTCCAAACGGACCATGAATTTCGACGACCCGATCCCCTCCAAACGGATGATGCGGAAAACGAGCCGCCGAATCATGGAACGGTATATGCGGGCCATCTACGAGATGACCACCGTCAACCATGACCACCTGTTCGCCTCCATCCTCAAACACCGGCCCTTCTCCAAAATCGACCCCAAGGATCTCCGCCGCCGGGTTTTCCAGGCAGCCGTCATGGATCTGGAAGCGCTGGGTGTTTATTGCCATCACAGCCTGACCACCGATCAGATTCACCTCCTGACCGACGATCGATACAAAAAGGCCCGGGATTTTATGGCGGTGGCCCTGGAAACCGGCATTCTCACCGAAGCCGACGACGCAGTGGTTCGGCACCGCACCGCATTTACCGCCGGAATCAACTTTCACCAGATTCGGGTGGACAATCCGGTTGCGGTGATCGCCAATGAAGTGGAGCCCCTGCCCCTGCTTCAGAAACGGTTGCGCCGAATCTCCCGGATGCCCGCCTTCTGGGTTCGACGCAAGGTGGTCCGGCATCTGCTGGACCGGAATCTCTATGAATATGAAGCCGATTACGAGGCCCACTATGTGGAAGCCGAATCCCGGCCCCGGGAGATCGGGGCCCCCTTTCTGATTCGGGGAAATTCCCGGGATGTGGGCATCCTGCTGATTCACGGTTACATGGCAGCCCCTTTTGAAATGGCGAAACTGGCCGTTTACCTCGGCAATCGAGGGTATATGATCTACGTGCCCCGGCTGAAGGGCCACGGTACCTCCCCCCAAGACCTGGCCGGCCGCACCCATGAAGACTGGGTCGCCTCGGTGGATGCCGGATACGCGGTGATTCGAAACAGCTGCCGGCGGGTGATTGTAGGCGGCTTTTCCACCGGCGCGGCCCTGGCCCTGGATCTGGCCCAGCGGGTACCGGAGGTGGAGGGGGTGTTCGCCGTCTCTCCGCCCCGACGGCTGCAGGATCTGTCCCTCAAGAAAAATCTGGCCAAAGAAATCTGGCAGCGTCTGCTCGACCGGGTGCGGGGCAACCATTCGGATTTCATTGAAAACACGCCGGAAAACCCCTCCATCAGCTATTTTCGGAACCCGGTCTCGGGCATTCGGGAAATCGAGCTCTTCATGAACGATCTGGAAGCCAGACTGCCTGACATCACCGTCCCGACCCTGGTGATCCATACCCGCCGTGATCCGATCGCCGATCCGGAAGGGTCCCGCCGAATTTTCGAAAAAATCGGATCCCAAGACAAACAGTACATTCTGTTCAACTATGAACGCCACAACCTGCTCTATGGTGAGGGTACCCACCGAATACACCGGGTGATCGGCGAGTTTATCGAAGACATTCAGTACTGATTCCTCCCCCCATATTTTCCTTCACGGACAGTTCATCTCCTGATACAGTAGGTATGGAAAAACAAATCGAAGCCAAGGAGCCGATCATGGCATCTCAAAAAATCGGGTCTTCACAAAGCGGTGCTCCCAAAGCGGTGGTCAAAATCATCGGGACCGATGAATGCCCCCTCTACCGAGAAGGAGATATCTTCAAGATAGCAGGAAAGAGCCTCTTCGCTCCCTATGGCAAGCCGACCTGCCTGGTCCTGGTCGGGGATATCACCGAGGTCCTGCTCAACGACTCCTCCAGGGACAGCGAGACCCGGTACGTGTTCGACTGCGGCGGGTGCACCGGCATGGTGCGACTGGAATACCGGAAAGAGCAGGTGGAAGACCTGGCCCGGTCCGTTGGATCGGAGGCGCATTCGGATCAAAAGGAAGATGGCTATTCCCTGGCCGGATGGCTGAGCAATTACGCCTTTTTCCAGACCCTGGACGAACAGAATATTCGTGAAATTGTATCGATTCTGAAGAAAAAACAGTATCCCGCCGGCGCCACGGTCATTGAAAAAGGAGAATCCGGAAAAAATCTCTATATTATCGTATCGGGCCGGGTGGAGGTGTTGGAAGAGAACGATATCCGCATCGCCAAGCTGGGCAAAGGAGAGATTTTCGGTGAAATGAGCCTGATCAGCGGAGACCCGGTCGTCGCCACCGTCAAGGCCGCGGAGCCGCTCACCGTCTTGTATCTGAACGGTAAATATTTTGGTGAATTGATGCAGAAATCCCAGTCGATCCAGATCTATATGACCCGCCTGCTGGCCCGCCGAATCGCCAGCGCCAATACCTCCCGCTCCAGGGAGATCGCCGCGGGCCTGACCGGGAATCTCTCTGAAATCCCCCCCGACGAACTCTTACAGGCTCTTCACCAGAACCAGAAGACCGGCATGTTGCTGCTGAAGATGTCCGACGGACTGGCCGCCGTCTCCTTTCGCGATGGCAAGCTGATACGGGCCAAATACGGCGACAAGGAGGATGAGGCGGCCTTCTTTAAAATTTTGAAGGCCCGGGAAGGCCGGTTCAAGTTCAACCCCGAACTGCCGCCCGAGGAGACCCGGACCCGGGAGATCGGTAATTTCCTGAAGCTGTTGATGGAAGGGACCCGGCGAATAGAGGAGGAAAATCCCCCCTCCGCCTGAACCCCTTCCGGCAATTCCTTAAAAACTCCTGCGGATCCAATCCGACCGGGGGTTGAGTTCAATAGCCTTGGTATAATCGGCGATGCCCCGGTCGTAGTCTCCTTTGTCGGCCCAAGCCAATCCGCGGTTGTAGTAGGCTTCGGCATAATCCGGTTCAATCTCCAAAGCCCGGCTGAAATCGGCGATGGCCCGGTCGAGATCGTTCTTCTTGAACCAGGAAATCCCCCTATTGAAAAAAGCCTGGGCATAGTTTGGTTTGAGATCCAGCACCCGGGTGAAATCGGTAATGGCGGCGTCGAGTTTATTCCCTTTGAACTGGGCGATGCCCCGGTTGTACAAGGCCTGGGGAAAATCAGGGTCCAATTCCAAAGCCCGGGTGTAATCGGCGACGGCCTTGGCCGTATCCCCTTTTTCATCCCAGGCGTTTCCGCTGTTGTAATAGGCCTGGGCAAAATCGGGATCGATGGCGATGACCTGCCGATAATCCGCCAGTGCCTGATCGTAGTTTCCCTTCCGGGCATGGGCCAGACCCCGGTTGTTATAGGCCTGGGCCAGTTCCGGACGGATCTCCAGGGCTCGGGTGTAATCGGCGACCGCCTGGTCGTATTCGCCCAGTTGAGAATAGACCAGTCCGCGGTTGTTATAGGCCGCAGAGTTCCGCGGGTTGATCTCGACCGCCCGGGTATACGCGGCCGCGGCCTGCCTGAGTTCACCTTTTCGGGCGGCGGCCAACCCCTCCTCAAACCAGTATTCAGAGGTCTTTCCTTCGTTTTCAACCTGAGCCGAACCGGGCGGAATCAGACCGGGGCAGAACGCCGACACCACAAGAACCATCACCCAAAAGGCTGCCGTTTTTTTCATCATTTCCTCCAGAATGGTTGAAAATAAACAAAAAAATACCCCCTGAAAAGGGGAGTATCAGGTCCGAATTTTGATACCGGTCGGCAGGGATTCGCCGAAAATCGTGTTTTCCTCCTGCTTCTGAATGGGGACCACCCGGATCAGCGGCTCTTTCAGAGGTTCGGGGCAATCGGTGACGGCCATCCACTCCAGGACCCGGTTCACCCGCTCGGGATCGAGGTCCCGAACCCGGTCGCCGGTCTTCCGGGCCATCTGAGACACGGCGTTCCAGACCGGCTTGAGGTTTCGCCACTCCGGCTCCATGAGCGATTCGATCCACCCGGCGACCTCCTGGGGGGGCACCACCCGGTCCACCGGACCGTAGAGAAGCTCCCGTGCCCCGAGTCTGGAAAGGGACCAGAAAAACTGGGGTTTCGATTTTTTGGGCCCGATCTCCGAAAGCAGTTGCCGGCCCCGGCTGATCTTGTCTTTGACCAGGAGTCGCTCCATATTGGCCACCGCCATCCAGATCTCCAACTCCTCCTGATGGGGCGCCTTGGGTTTACCCCCTTTTTTGGGAATCATGGCGGGGGACAGGTCCTGAATGAACTGGCGCTGCTGGCCCGGCTTCAATCCGCCGGCGATTCGACGCCACATGATCCACCATTCGGTGCGGACCTGGGCGTTGTTGGCGTGAATCGGCCCGCTCTTGTAAATTTTCCAAATTTGTTTGATCCGATGGGGATCGAATCCGTCTCCGAACCCGGGCCGCAGACAGAAGCCGGTCAGGTTGAGCCAGCGGCTTTCCTCTCGATGCTGATGAGTCCGGGCCTCGATCAGTTCCAGGAGCTGATCGGCCATTTTTCGAATCAGCCCCAAAGGCCACTTTTCCTTGGGCCGATCGATCAGATCAGCGATGTCCCGAACCAGGGAATCCAGGAGCTTCGGTTCCGACGCAGGGGAAAAGGCGTTTTGAATCAATTCACAGGCATCCGCCACCACTGTTTCGTCAAAGACCTTCTCTTCGCTGATCTCGGCAGGACCGGCCTCGTCCCGAAGCTGAAACTGAAGCCGCCACCGGTGGTCGGTCACGCTGGAGCGGCACCAGATGGCCAGGGTGCCCATTTCCGTATATTCGGCCTCGATCCGCACCGGAATGGCGCTCTGCACCCCCTTTTTCCCAAACTGAATCACCGTTCGAATGGGAGGCAGCGGAGTCATGGTCTCGTCCACCGTGACCAAGTCCCCGCACCGGTCCCCGGACCGGTAGCTGGAGCTGAAAAGATCGAATCCCACCGGTTGATTGGTGAGAACCTCGAATTCCTTGTCGGGCAATTCGATTCGGCTGCCTTCGTCCAGGCCTCGCTCCACCAGGCAGATGGCCTGCCGAGGTTCTTCGGTGTCTCCGGCTTTCCGGGCCAACCCCAGGTAGTAAGAGCGAGGGCTGCCGCTGCCGACCCGGACCCCCTGGCCGATCTTGACCAGGCCGTAATAGGCGGCCCCCAGAGCCACGGAAAGATCGGGGTCGGGGTTTTCCAGGACCCGGGGCACGCCCGGGTCGTCCAATTGAAACCAGTGACGGATCGCCTCCCGAATCCGCTCCTGAACGATGCCGGCCTTGAGGGAGCCCCCGTTGAAGAGGATCAGGTCGGGGGCCGGGGAATCCCGGCCGATCATCTGCTTGACATTCTCGCGATGGTGCTCCAGAAACCACCCGATATGCCGGGTGACGGCCGGTTCCGGTTCATACGGCAGCCCGAATTCGGTGATCCCCTTGCGCTCCGGCCGGGCTTTTTCCCGACTCGCCGCCGCCAGTGGAAAAAAGCCTTCCAGAACCGTCTCCGTCACCTCCTCCCGCCCCAGTTCGGCGGAAAGGGTTTCGGCAATCAGCTTTTTGCCTTTGCCCATGAGAGTGATCTTTTTGGATTCGGCCTCTCCGTCCAGAATACTTTCCTTCGCCCCTCGGCATTGATGGGTGAGCGCCTTCCAACGGTCCCCGCTCAGGGAGGCCTTCTGTTTTCCGCCGGACAGTCGGGCTTCCACCCGGCGGGCCAGTGCCAGGTCGATGTTGTCGCCGCCGAGAATGAGGTGGTCGCCCACGGCGATCCGCTCGAAACGGGGGCTGCCCTCCGCCTCCCGAAGGGTGATCAGGGTAAAATCGGTGGTGCCGCCGCCCACGTCGCAGACCAGAATCAGCTCCCCCGGTTCCACATAGCGGTTCCATTCTCTCTCATGGCCGATCAGCCAGCTGTAAAAAGCGGCCAGGGGCTCCTCCAGAAGGGTCACATTCTCGAGGCCGGCCATCGCCGCCGCTTCCAGGGTTAAATCCCGGGCCACCTCATCGAAGGAGGCGGGAACGGTCAGGGTTACCGCCTGATTCTCCAGGTAAAGATCCGCCTCATCGCCCTTGGTGTTGTTCCAGGCCTTTTTGATGTGATCCAGATAATAGGCTGTGGTCTGCACCGGGGAAACCTTGGGGACCTCCTCGCCGGACCCCCGGGGAAGCATCTTGGCCCGCCGGTCGGCATTGGCATGGCAGAGCCAGCTTTTGGCCGATGAGACCAGGCGGGCCGGCACGCGGGACCCGTGTTCCCGGGCGAACGCTCCGACAAAATTGTCGTCGGGATTCTTCCAGGGAATGGTGATCGCCTCCCGGGCGATATCGTATTCGCCGGGAATGTACAGAAAGGAGGGAAGCACCGGGAGGGTGGAGAATTCTCCGCTGCCGGTGAGCTGAGGCACCCGGAAAATATGGATCCGGGACCCTTTCTTCCCTTCTCCTTCCAGATCCACATAGGAGACGGCGGAGTTGGTGGTCCCCAAGTCGATGCCGATGATGTATCGCTTATCGTGAAGGTCCAAATGCACCTCTTTCTCAGAACATATCCTGAATCGCCCGCGGAAGAAGAACCCGGAGTTCTGCTTCAGGACGGTTGATGGATCAACGTATCAGATAGTATACATAATATCAATAACCCTGATACCGCAAAAAAGGCTTGCCCGTGATCCGATTTCGATTGTAAAGTAATTATCCAATAAATCGGGGCATCCACCATTCCAAGAGCATGGCATGACGAACACGGAAATCACACAGATTCTGAATTTCTTTCTGGATATCTACCGCCGCCAGATCAACTCCGGCCCGGGCAGTCCGGCCGATTTCGAACCCATAGACTTTTTATGCCAGGGGGCGGACACCATCTACGAACTGCGAGTGTGTCGAAACGGAAACTGGCTGACCCGCCGCATGACCCTGGGCACTCTGGGGGAAGACAGCGGCAGCAAGAGCAGCTGCTATAAGGTGATTTATGATGATACCATTGTCATCAAAATACCGCCTACCCCGATCACCGACTTCAACAAATACCTCGATTCCATTCGGCGGGAGCGAAGAATCGCAGACCGGCTGACGCCGGCCGTCGAGTGCGTCACGCCTACCCTCTCCGCGATTCTGGGCAAGGTGCCGCCCTTCTATGGAAAATCCTTTGCATCGCCCGGTGATCTGGAGGATCAGTGCATCGCCAAGCTGACGATCATGCCCGAATACCAGGATCACCTGAAGATCGGCGGGAGTTTCGTTTTTTTCATGAACCTCTCTAAACATGCCTTCCTCGGCCAGGTGTTGGCGGATATTCACGAGATCAAAAATCACTTAAAACAGGAGATCATGGCCCAGGCCGATATCCTCCTCAACCCCCTGGCCTTGGGGGAGATATACGGAAACCAATTCTCCCCGGTCTTTTTCGCCATCAGTACTGTGTATAAGGGCTATGAGGAGAAACTCAATAAAATACTGAAATATACCGGTCCCTACGAAATCTCCGCCTATCACAAACGGGAATGGTTTTTGATGCACCTGTCTGAGGAAGGGGCCGCCCACAGCCATGAGTATATCTCCCCCGATCTGCTCACCGCGCTGAACCGGATCCTGAACAAAACCCTCGAGGAAAACCGGGAGGTGGTGGAAAAATACCGCAAGGTCATGACGGCCCATATCTATCGCAAGACCTTCAAGCAGCACAAGGAGCAGATGGGCGGGATCATCGCCAATGTGCTGCGGCTGCTGGCCCGGTTGCGGGAAAACGGGGTGGCCATGCGGGACCTCAAACCGGACAACGTCTTCATCGTCGGCGACATCGAAGGATCTCCCCTGCTGCTCACCGACCCGGAGGGGTTTACCATCGGACTCATCGATTTTGAAACCGCGGTTGAAATCCGGACCGAAGCCGGGGACCCCATCGAACAGCCGATGCTGGCCGGCACGCCCTCCTATGCCACTCCTTCTCACCTGTTTACCAATGAACTCCTGTCGCGCATTTACACGGATGTAGGCCGGATTTTGCATTTACAGGACTGGCAGGCAATCAACAGCATGATCTACAACATCATCACCGGCAAACGATTGGCCCAGGAAACCAGCAAGCTGATGCCGGGCATTGTCAAAATCATTCGAAAATCGGTAAAAAAAAACCTGCCCAAAGAGGCCCTCTTCAGGCACTGCAGCCAGGTCTTCTGGCATAACGCCTCCACGGAATTCCGGCAAAAGCTTTCAAGCCACCGCCAGGTTCTTCAGTCCATTCAGGTGGTGATTCCCGCCGAGGTCCGGCGGATGCTGTTTGAAGAGGCGATCACCCTGCGGTCGGATATCATAAAACGGGTTCAGGCCCAGATCCATTCCCAGGATTTCTTTAAAAGCCCCAAAAGCAGGCGAAGCCTGATCCGATCCTCCCCCGAGGTCCTCGCCCAGTGCCGGGAAAAATGGGAAAGCGGAATGAACGCCCCCAAGCTCTCCCCCAACGTGAAAGCCCGGGTGATCGAGCTGCTGGAAAATGTCGAGTCCCGAAAACGCCAGTCGGAGGAGCTCAAATCGGTAATCCGTCTGATGGAACAGGACCGCCCCGGCATGTCCGCCTATGAGCTGCTGAAGCTGATGTTTTCGGTGGTCTTCAATACCATGTACAAGGCGGAATGGGGCGAGTTGAGCGACGTTGAAAAATCGAAAAGCGGGGCCAAAGCAGGCGGCGCGACGATCACCTATGAGGAGACCATCGCGCTGGAAGATACGATCACTCAGGCCTGCATGTCTTAAAGGGTGTGCAGACCGGCCGGTTCTTTTTCACGAACGTTGAATTCGAGCTTCCATCGCTGGCCGCCCTCTTCCTGAGAAACGGCCCAGAGTTCGAGGGTGCCGACTTCGGTCACCTTCACTTCGAGAATGACCGGTATGGCGGCGCCCATGGTTCCGTTGCTGGCATTCAATGTGGTCTCCAGGGTGGTGATCTCTTCGATTTCCTCCTCCCAGTCATCCACTACCGTGCCGATTTCATCATCCAGGCGAACCGAAGATCCCAGAAAATCGAACTTCACCGGCTCCCCCACCACCAGAACGAATTCCTGATCGGGCAGGGCCGCCCGGGTCCCCTCTTCCATCCCGAAGGGGGCGACGCAGAGCGCCTTGAGGGGTGCCGGCATTCCCGGCACTGCGGGCATGGCCGCCGCCACACCGATATAGTAGGATTTGTTGAGGCCGCCCCGAATCCGCACCCCTTCCCCTCGGCGCGCCATCCCGTAATAGGCGGCGCCGCGGGCCACCGTGAGGTCGTAATCCCGGGTGTGGATCTCTCGAATGGCGTCTTCAGAAGGGGCCCAGGCGGAAAGAATCCCCATTACATGGGACCTCACCACCGGAGCCTTCATCACTCCGCCGTTGAACAGAACGGCGGTGGGAATCAGATCGGCGCCCTCGGCGAATTCCTCCCCGTTCCCTTTCTGGCGGTAGATGAAATTGGCCAGATGACGGGTGATGGCCGGGTCGGATTCATAGGACAGCCCGAATTCTTTGATACCGGTCCGCTGCGGGGAGGCCGGCTTTTCCGTCAACCCGGTCCGGGGAAAGAATCCGTCCAGAATCACCCGCTGAACCACTTCCCGGGAGAGACGGGTCTTCTGGGCGCCGCCGATCAGACTGCTTCCCCGGCCCAGAATGGTCACCGCATAATCATCGACTTCGGGATCGGTAAGAATGACCTCTTTGGCCTTTCGGCAGGCGTGCCATAGCCCCTGCATCTGCCAGGAATCGAGCTTTTTCTTTCCGCTGGAAAACTGCTGAGAGGCGGCATAGGCCAAAGCCAGGTCCATATTGTCGCCGCCCACCAGAAGGTGATCGCCCACGGCGATGCGGTTGAGGACCAGGTTCCCTTCTTCTTCGGTGACCTTGATGAGACTGAAATCGGAGGTGCCGCCGCCCACGTCGCAGACCAGCACCAGGTCATCCTTATGAATGTTCTCCCGCCAGTCGTCGCCGGAGGCTTCAACCCAGGCGTAAAAGGCGGCCTGAGGCTCCTCCAGCAGAGTAATATTG
Source organism: uncultured Desulfobacterales bacterium (assembly GCA_964573705.1). Lineage (GTDB taxonomy): Bacteria > Desulfobacterota > Desulfobacteria > Desulfobacterales > Desulfococcaceae > JAABSQ01. Next base: position 2,838 of record CAZNLT010000082.1, on the reverse strand, counting down.
GTCAGACCTGCCATTTCGGCGGCCTGCACCGTCAATTCCCGGGCCACCGCATCAAAGGAGGCGGGTACCGTCAAGAGCACATCCTGATTCTCGATTTTCAGATCCTCATTCCCGGCGGCCATGGAATCGTTCCAGGCGTTGCGGATGTGTTGAAGGATGACCGAGGCGGCTTCCACCGGAGACAGCTTTTTCATCCCTTCGGGACCGTCCCAGGGCAGAATCGGTTTGTTTCGGTCCACCAGGTTATGGCACAACCAGGATTTGGACGAGGCGATCAACCGGTGGGGGATTTCGGCGCCCCGGTCCCGGGCGTATTCTCCCACGGCCAGAGCATTGTCTTCATCCCAGGGGAGCTTCAGCCCGCCTTCGGGCACATCGTGCTCCCCCGGCAGGAGCACAAATGAAGGCAGCACCTTGCGGTTTTCCACCGTTCCGGGGGCCACCAGCTGCGGTATGTCAAACACCCGTATCTCCGGGCGTGTGCCTTTTTCTGTTTCGGCATCCGTGTATGCGACGACGCTGTTGGTTGTACCCAAATCGATTCCGATAATATAAACAGGTTCTGACAAGATCTCTTCTCCTTAATCATTCACGTCAATGGGGACCCGGAGTCTGTTCGGGTCGTCACAGAATTTCCACTTCCGCGGGGGCGATGATCCTAGGATCCTGAGACCCCGAAAGCGTGGGCAGCTCCAGCTTTCGGGTACGCCATCCCCGGTGCCGGACCACCCCCTTAAAAGGGGGATCACCGGTGACATTCCCGGTCAGTTTGACCGAGTTGGGATCAAAGCCGGATTCCACCACGATCTCCTCTTCTTCTTCCTTTTCAAGGATCGGTTCGGTTTTAAGATATTTATCCACTACTTTGGTGCAGTTCTCATGGATATTGCGGACTGCGGCGCCGATCTGTTCATCTTCATACCGGTCGAGATTCTCGGACAGAAAGTCCATGAGACGACCTTCCCGCTGAAGAACGGAAAAAAGATGCAGAAACAGCCGCTCCCGAGTGGTTCGTTCCTTCTTTTCATCTTTGACCGGGGCTGTTTTGGGTGCGGCTTTCGACTTTGGTGCTTCCACGGCGCCGTGTTTTTTAATAACCCTGCCGATGGAAATACGGTTACACAACCAAAGCAACAGCGTCACCAGCAGAAAAAACCCGGCGGTAACCGGAATATAAAACTGCCTCGCCAGTTCAAGCCACATTTCCGCTTCCATAGCCAAGGATCTGAGATCGACCATTTCCACATCAGGCCCCCGAACCGCGGTCAGGTGAACCGCGGCATATTTCATCCCCAGATACAGAGCGCCGTCGATCAGCACCGCAACCAGGAGCATGAAAAAAAATATCCAAAACAGAGAACGACGGGAAAGCGCCTTAACCAGATCCTTTTGAGCCATCTTTTTTCATCCCTTTCCGGTTTTTGAAATCTTCGATGGGTGTAAGCAGTCGTTAATGTACGTAATTCGATAAATTAACAACTCAGGGGGCTAAAATCAACAGTTATAATATTTTTCTTTTATTATTCTAGGATGAGTCATTTTCACCGAGTTTCCAACTGTTTTCACGACTCATGAAAATTAAAAAAAAGCTTGACAGGATTATAAGTACGGACATATAGTTGTTCATACATTTAAACAAGACCAATTCGGAATTCTGTTCCCCGAACCTGCTACTACCTAAAAAAGGAGAGATTTAATGAATCGCCAAGAATCAATTCAACGCGTGGAAACACAGAGCGGCTACTGGGATTTCATCATCATCGGCGGCGGCGCCACCGGCCTGGGGGTCGGGGTGGATGCCGCCAGCCGGGGATACAAAACCCTGCTGCTGGAGCAACACGATTTCTCCAAAGGGACCTCGAGCCGATCCACCAAGCTGGTCCACGGCGGCGTCCGTTATCTGCGCCAGGGCAACATCACCCTGGTCCTGGAAGCCTTGCATGAGCGGGGCCTTCTGGTCCGGAACGCACCCCACCTGGTCAGCCACCAGGCCTTCATCGTGCCCAACTATGAATGGTGGGACGGTCCGTTCTACGGCGCTGGCATGAAGGTGTACGATCTTCTGGCGGGCAAACTCGGCCTCGGGCCCTCCAAGCACCTGTCCAAGGAAGAGACCCTCAAGCGCATTCCTACCCTGGAACCCAAAGGGCTGCGAGGCGGGGTGGTCTACTTCGACGGCCAGTTCGACGACTCCCGGCTGGCCGTCAACCTGGCCCAGACCATGACCGAACACGGCGGCACCGCAGTCAACTACATGAAAGTGACCGGTTTCACCCGGGGCGGAGAGATGCTCGACGGGGTCACCGCCAAGGACATGGAGACCGGCGCCGAGCACGAGATCAAAGGCCGGGTGGTGGTCAACGCCACCGGGGCATTTACCGATAACATTCTTCAAATGGAAAACCCCGATGCTCAACCGATCATCGCCCCCAGCCAGGGGGTCCACCTGATTCTGGACAAGGATTTTCTGCCGGGTGAATCGGCGATCATGGTGCCTCAGACCGCCGACGGACGGGTGCTCTTCGCGGTGCCCTGGCATGACAAGGTCGTGGTGGGCACCACCGACACCCCGGTGGACGAGGTCAGTCTGGAACCGAGGCCCCTGGAAGAAGAGATCGAGTTCATTCTCGAGCACGCCGCCATCTACATGACCAAGGATCCCACGCGCAAGGACGTCAAGAGTGTTTTCGCCGGGCTGCGGCCCCTGGTCAAGGCCGGCGACAGCGGCAACACCGCCTCCATCTCCCGGGATCATTACCTGGTGGTCTCCGAATCGGGGCTGGTGACCATCACCGGCGGCAAATGGACCACCTACCGCAAAATGGCCGAAGACACCGT
>CAZNLT010000081.1:0-25301 GCA_964573705.1 uncultured Desulfobacterales bacterium | reverse complement strand
ACACTATTTTGTAACTGTTCTGGGGGTTGGGCGTTACACTAATTGAATCTTAGCAAACACCACCCCCGCCGCCGCGATCAAAAGCCCCCCGACCACCCACAACGCCGCCGTGAAATCCCCCGAATAATCATAGACCATCCCCGCCAGAATCGGCGACACCGACGCCGGAATATTGGCCGAAAACAGCCACCCATACACCTGGCCCACATGCTCCTTTCCCCAGCTCCGGGCCGCCGACGACACATACACCACCAGCACCCCGCCGTAATTGAACCCGGTCAGCACGGCAAACACCTGCAACCCCGTCGGCGATGTCAGAATCCAGGGCCCGGCGATCAGGACCGCCGCCTGGCAGAGCAGATTGGCCTGCACCGCAGTAGCGGAGCGGATGCGGTCGAAAAGAATGCCCCAGGTGATTCGGCCGGCGGCGTTGGCCACGGCGAAGAGGGAGACGGCCATAATCCCGGCCTCGACGTTCTGGCCGGGGAAAAGCTCTTTCAGGTTGGCGTTCACCGCGAAACCGGCGGCGAGGCCGGTGAACATGGCAAAATACAGAATGCGGAAATTGGGCTTGGGCAAAATGTCGGCGGTCTGAAGGGGGAGGGGCTTTTTCTGGTCCGGGTCTTCCGGATTGACCATGGTCGACCCGGCCAGGGTGACCAGGAGCATAAAGAGAATGCCGAAAAACCGAAAAGTGTCGAAGGGCGTAAAGCCGTAGTCGGTCATGAGAAACCCGCCCACCTGGCTCACCATGGCGGCCCCGCCACCGAACCCGGCCACGGCGATGCCGGTGACCAGCCCTTTGTGCTTGGGAAACCATTGGATGCAGACCGAAATCGGAACAATGTAGGCCATCCCCACCCCGATTCCGGCCAACAGCCCGATCCCCAGCACCGTGAACCCGAAATGAAGGGTTCCCAGGCTGGCCAGCATCCATCCGCTCCCGAACAGAATGCCGCCGATCATGGCGCACCGCCGCGGTCCCAGAAAAGGAAGCAGGGTGCCCGAGAGCATCATGGTGCCGGGAAACACGAAATAGAAGAAGGTGAACGGGGCCTGCACCGGGCCCTGAAGCAGTCCGGTCAGCTCCCGAATGGGCTGGACATAGACCGACCAGGAATAGGTCGCCCCCAGGCACACCTGCATCACCACCGCCGACAGGAGGATTAGATACGGTCTCATTCGAATCGTGAACTCCTATGAAAGATTGCCGGTAATAGCCACATCATCGTCCGATACGGGCGGTTCCATTGGAACCCGAACCCCAAATGGTCCGGCCCAAACCACTGAGCCGACAAACAAAAGAGGCGCCATAACGGGATCGCCTAAATTTGGCAAGCCTCTTGGGAAGGCCTCAGCAGGGACGGCGGACCGGGAAGGCGGTTGGATTTCCCTTGATCTTTTGTCGCTTTTGAGGGAAAGGGAAAGGAGTCCATATCTCAATGGAATTCAATCCATAAGGAGACGCGCACCATGGACATTTCGGAACCCAAAATCACCCGGGACAAGGTCCTGTTTCTGGACGACGACTACTTCAACCCCGACAACGTCTGCATCGTCTCCGGGTGCGGCACCGGCATCGGCCGGGCCACGGCGGTGGCGGCCGCGGACGACAAGCTGACGGTGGTCGGGTTCGTCAAAACCCCGCTGGCCCTCAATCAGATCCCGGCCCAAACCGAACAGCGGGGGATCTCCCAGGAAGCGCTGGTGCGCGGGACGTGATGATGGGCGCATACCGGGTCAAGGAGATGATGAGCCCCATTGACGTGGGCAACCTGTTCGTCTTCGGCTTTTCCCGGTTTTCCAACTACCTGATCGGCGGCGATATGCTGTTTGACGGCGGAATGGTTCTTACCTACTGACAGGGCAGGGAATATACACCAGGATCAAAAACAGGTATGTTTCTTGAATTCAGGGAATAAATTCAACAGCCGTTTCAGCATACAAATCAACTATTCTCAGGTGGAGGTATCCATGCCAATTTCGATTCAAGCACTGTTGGCGGCAACTCCGATTATTGTTGCCGCTATCCTGCTCATAGGTCTCCAATGGTCTGCCCGGCGTGCCATGCCGGTGGTTTATCTCACTGCGGCAGCCATCGCTCTCTATTTCTGGGAGATGAGTCTTAATCGTGTTCTTGCTTCTTCCCTGCAGGGCATCATTGTCACCCTGTCTGTCTTGTGGATTATTTTTGTACACCCATTCTTATCGGCGTAAAAGGAGGCCTTGACTATGTAGCTCTCGGTAAGGAACTGGCAGCCGTAGGTTCCAGCTGGGAAGCCTTCCTACATCTTGTTACCGCTGAGGTCGCGGTTGGTCACGCCATTGTGGGCACTTTGATGCCGTTGCTGATGGTGGTGATGCTGACCCGCTTTTTCGGTCGGAAAAAAAGCTGGACAGAGGGTTTTTCGATGATCCCCTTTGCCCTTTTTACCGGTCTTTACTTTGCCGTTCCTTACGCCCTGACCGGCATTTTTCTCGGCCCCGAGTTCCCCTCCATCGTGGGCGCCCTAGTGGGGCTGGGCATCGTGGTACCCGCAGCCACATATGGATTTCTGATTCCCAAAAAGAGATGGGATTTCGCCCCTCAGGAGGAATGGCCTGCAGACTGGTTCGGCACCATCAAGCCGAAAAAGCCGAGTGCCGACGAGAGGAGTATTCCCCTGATGCTTGCCTGGACACCTTATCTTCTCGTTGCCGCCATTCTGGTTGCCAGCCGGGTATTTGCTCCATTTAAAGCCTTTTTGCAGAGTGTCTCCTTCGGAGCAAGGAATATTCTGGGAGAGACCGGCATAAATGCTTCACTGGAACCGCTCTATCTGCCGGGCGGTATTTTGGTCTTTGTCTGCCTGCTGACTTTCTTTCTCCATCGGATGAGACTGGCACAGCTTGCTTCAGCGGCGGCCAGCGCCGGTAAAACCCTCATCGGCGCCGGCTTTGTTCTGGTTTTTACGATCCCGATGGTCCGTATCCTGATCAATTCCGGCATCAATGCCGCAGGCCTTGCCTCCATGCCGGTCGCCATGGCAAGCTTTGTTGCGGAGACCTTCGGCTCCGTTTATCCGCTGTTTGCTCCAACCGTTGGGGCCTTAGCGCATTTATCGCCGGTTCCAATACGGTGAGCAACATGATGCTCAGCCAGTTTCAGTTTGAGGTAGCGAATGCGCTCCATGCATCCGGAGCTGTTTTTGTGTCCCTTCAGGCTATCGGAGCCGCGGCAGGCAACATGATCGCCATCCACAATGTCGTCGCCGCTTCGGCAACCGTCGGCCTTCTCGGCCGGGAAGGCAAAACCCTGCGCAGGACCATTTTGCCGACGGTATACTATATCGCCGTGGCCGGAACTCTGGGGCTCATTGCGGTGTATGTACTGAACATTACCGACCCGCTGATGTAGCGTCCGAACTGGTGCGGGGGGACGGCGACATGCTGTTTGACCACGGAATGGTCCCGAGAAAGTTATTCCGTCTCCGACCGTTTCTCCTCCGGCAGCCGCAGCACCGTCACCGGAATCTTGCACCGCCGCACCACCCGGCGTGCGGTGTTTCCCATGAGGGCATCGGCCATGAAGCCCCGGCCGTGGGAGCCCATGACCAGCAGGTCGTAGACGCCGGCTTCGGTTTCGTAGAGGATCTCCTCGGGGGCCCGGCCGTCCCGGACCACCGTCTTCTCCACGATAAAAGGGCATTCCTTATACACATTCTTCATCTCTTTACAGAAATCTTCCAGGCGCACCCGGACCGCTTCCTGAAAGCTTTCGCCCTTGCGGGCCATAATCTCCTCCCACCGGTCCTGGCCCAGGTAGTCGACCAGCAGGCTGCGACCGGTGGCGGTCATCTCCTCGAACACATGCAGGACGGTGATTTTGGCATCGAATTTATTGGCCATGAAAGCGGCATAGCCGAAGGCGTATTCGGCGTCTTCGGACAGGTCGGTGGCGAACAGTATTTTTTTGATGTCAGGCAGCATCGGGTCTCTCCTTTGGCTTGGGTTGGAAAGCAGTTCAGGGTTCAAGTATGAAGACGATCAGTTCCTTGGGGCCGTGGACTCCGAAGGCGAGGGTCATTTCGATATCGGCGGTCTTGGACGGCCCGGAGATTAGGAGCGCATTGGTGGGCATTCGTTCCGACCAGTTCATCGCCTCCATGGCCTCGGCAAAGGTGGCGTAGATCTTGTCGGCTTCGAGCACGGCGATATGGATCGGCGGAATCAGGGACATCAGCCGGGGCTCGGCCGCATCCGGCCAGAGGATCAGGGCCCCGGATTCGGCGATCCCCCCAAGTGTGGAGGTGATCCCGACGTCGGTGTCATGGAAAAGGGTGTCTTTGTAGGTTTCAACGGTGCCTTCGTAGCTGCGCAGGGCCGGGAGCCCCCCGGAACCCTGGGACCAAGCCTGTTTCACCGCATCCCCCACCGGGGTGCCGGGGGCATGCAGCAGGGTTTTGAACCCCCGCTGCCGGGCCAAGGCCTTGAGGGCGTCGGTCCAGGCCTCGGCCTTGATCACGTGGACTTCACTTCGCACCGCCTCCATCAGGGCCTTGAGCTTTTCGACCTTTTCCGCTTGAGTCCATTCCGGCCGGGGCGGTGGCTCGGGAGACAGAATATGAAATTCACCGGCCGCAACCGCCGGTCTCAGTTTCGCGAAGATGCGTTCCCTGGCGGATTCACTCATGGTCGACTCCTTCGGCTTTCACCAGTTCATGGAGGCTGTGTCGGGCCAGGCGCGGGGCGGTGCGCACCCGGGTCCACTGCTTGAGGGGGCCGATTTTGGGGAATCGGTCGCCGAAAAGGCCGCCCACCTTCAGCGCCAGTTCGTTCAATTCGGGATACCGGTTAACTAAGGCCCAGGCCTTCCAGGCCAAAACCTCGGCCAGGTTCCACTTGTACCCGTGGCCGGAGACCGTTCCTTCGGGATCATAGCTCTCGTTGCGAAGCCGCCGGATCAATTCGGGGATGGGGATTTTGACCGGGCAGACCTCCTCGCATGCATTGCAGAGGCTCGACGCCGAAACGATCCCGCCGGTCCTTTCCAGCCCCTCCATCTGGGGGGTCAGGATTTTGCCGATGGGGCCGGGATAGACAAAACCGTAGGCATGGCCCCCGATCCGGGTGTAGACCGGGCAGTGGTTGAGGCAGGTGCCGCACCGAATGCACTGAAGGGTCTGGCGCAATTCGGGGTCCCCCAGAATGGCCGACCGCCCGTTGTCCAGAATCACCAGGTGGACTTTCTTCGGGCCGTCCTTCTCGCCCGGTTTTCTCGGGGTGGTGATCATATTGAAATAGGTGGTGATGATCTGGCCGGTGGCCGATCCGGTGAGAAGCCGCAGCAGGGGCGGAACGTCGGAGAGTTTTTCCACCACCTTTTCCAGCCCCATCACCGCCACATGCACCGGCGGTACAGTGGTACACATGCGGCCGTTGCCCTCGTTTTCCACCAGACAGAGGGTGCCGGTCTCGGCCACCGCCATATTGACCCCGGACAGGCCGATGTCGGCGTGCTGAAATTTTTCGCGAAGGGTTTTCCGGGCCAGGGCGTTGAGTTCCTCCACCTTTTCGGTGTAGGGGGCCCCGGGAATCTTTTCATGAAAGAGGCGGGCGATCTGGTCTTTGTTCTTATGCACCGCCGGGACAATGATGTGAGAGGGCGTCTCCCCGGCCAGCTGAATAATATACTCGCCCAGGTCGGTCTCCATCACCTCCTTGCCGTGCTCCTCCAGGAATGCATTGAGGTGCATCTCTTCGGAGACCATCGACTTGCCTTTGACCATCCGTTCGGCCTGGTGATCCTCCATGATCTTCAGGATGATCCGGTTGGCCTCCTCGGTGGTCTCGGCCCAGTGGACCTGAATCCCGTTGGCGGTACACTTTTTTTCCAGCTTTTCCAGCAGTTCGGGAAGCTTGCTCAGTGCCCGCTGCCGGATCGCATTGCCCACCTCCCGAAGCCGTTCGGTTTCCGCTTCATCGGAAAAAACCGCCTTCCGCTTCTGGTAAAGGGTCCCCATGGCGAATTCGAAATTGGCCCGCAGCTGGGAATCGGCCAGGGCGGTGTCCACATTTTTTTGAAAATCGAAACTCTGCTCACCCATTGGTTCGCTCCCATAAAAATTCGGCGATGTGCTGGCCTCCGATCCCCACCTTGCCGTGCTCCATGGCGCCGGTGATGTTCATCAGGCACCCGCAGTCGCCCGACAGCACCCGTTCGGCCCCGGCGCCGCGAATATCGGCGATTTTGTCCGTCACCATGGCCGCGGAAATGGCCGGCTGCTTGACGGCGAAGGCGCCGCCGAATCCGCAGCATTCCCGCTCTTTTTCCAGCTCGGTGAGGGTGACGTTTTTGAGCTGCCGGACCAGGCTTTTGGAATCTTCGGTCACCCCCATCTCCCGGGCCGCGTGGCAGGAGGAGTGCCAGGTCACCTGAATCGGGTCGCCCCGGTCTTCCAGCCTCACCTTCAAAACATGGACCAGAAACTCGGTCAGCTCGAAAATGCGCTTTGAAAAGGCTTGAATCCGTTTCAGGTCCCGATCATGGGCAAAGAGCATCGGATAGTGGCGCTTCATCATGCCGGCGCAGGAGCCCGAAGGGACCACGATGGGTCGGTCCTGAGTGAAGGTGTCGAGCTGCTGTCTGGCCACGGCCCGGGCCTCGTCCGGAAATCCGGAGTTGTAGGCGGGCTGGCCGCAGCAGGACTGATTCTGCGGAAACACCACCCGCACCCCTTCCCGCTTCAGCAGCCGAATGGCCGCCATTCCGGCTTCGGGATAGACCGCATCGATGAGACAGGTGCCGAAGAAATAGACGGTGCCCGGCTTGTCGGGATACCGCTTGTCCATATCGCCCCCTTTCATATCGTTAATAGCTTCCGAAAAAGACCGTCGGCAGCCAGGTCACGATCTGCGGAAAGATGCAGAGGACCGCAATGGCCACCAGCTGCAGCAGCACAAAGGGGATAATCCCTCTGTAGATGTGCATCATGGTGTACTCCGGCGGCGCCACGCCCTTGTAGTAGAAAAGGGCATACCCGAAAGGAGGGGTCAAAAACGAGGTCTGCAGGTTGACGCACATGAGCATGGAAAACCAGAGCGGATCGAAGTCGAGTTCCATGGAAATGGGCATGAAAATGGGCACCGTCACCAGCAGAATGGCGGCCCAGTCGATGAACATCCCCATCAGAAAGACGATCAGCATCATGATGAACAGGACCGTATACCGGTGAAGACCGCTCCCGATCAACAGGTCGGCCACCACATCGCCGCCCCCCATAAACAGGAAGACCGAGCTGAAGAATTTTCCGCCGATAAAGAGCATCATCACCATGGCCGTGGTTTTCATGGTGGAAAAACAGGAATGCTTGATCACGTCCCAGGTGAATTTCTTGTTGAACATGGCCAGGACCGCGGCCCCGGTGGCGCCCAGACCGGCCGCTTCGGTGGGGGTGGCTACGCCGGCGAGGATGGTACCCATCACCGCCAGGATCAATGCCAGGGGCGGGATCAGGGATTTCAGGGTCATGCCCCACTTCTGGGCCGCGGTGTATGTTCCGGCCTCCTCCTTTGAAATGGGCGGGCCCAAAGTCGGGTTGAGATTGCATCGAATCAGGATATAGGCGAAATAGAGCCCCGCCAGAAGCATTCCGGGTAAAATCGCTCCGGCGAAAAGGTTCCCCACGGAGGTCTCTTTGAGCCCGGTCAACCCGCCGTAGACCACCATCATGATGCTGGGCGGAATCAGAATCCCAAGGGTCCCGGCGGCGCAGATAATGCCGCTCGTCATTTCTTTTTGATAGTTCTTCTGGAGCAGGGCCGGGGTGGCCAAAAGCCCCATGGCCACGACCGAGGCGCCGATAATGCCGGTGGTGGCGGCGAACACCGTGCAGACCACGACCACCGCCAGGCCCAGACCGCCTTTGATACTTCCCAGGACCACATAGAGGGCCTCGAACAGGGCGTCGGATACCTTGGACCGGTCCAGGAGCTGGGCCATGAGAATGAACAGCGGAATGGCCACCAAGACGTAGTTGTTCATCAATCCCCAGGTGATATTGGCGAACATGTCGAAGAGGCCGGGAATGTTAAAACCGTTGTCGATGAGGCCGAACAGGGTGGCCACGGCGGCAAGGGTATAGGCCAGGGGATGACCCAGAAGTATCGCCAGGATCAGCGTGACGAACATGGCGATGGTGAGAAATTCAGGACTGAAGTACATGATGGACCTCGCTATGATCCGCTTTTTCCGACAAGCGCTTGAATGTTCTTGAGTAAGTTTGAGATCCCCTGCAGCAGCAGAAAGAGGAACGTCACAGCCATGATGATCTTGAGCGGCCAGATGGGCGGGGCCCAGCTGGTGGAATTGACCTCCCCAAAGGTGAAGGAGGTCCATGCATATTTGAAGGACCAGATGGTCATGCAGGTCATCACCGGCAGAAACAGAATGCAGATGGTGATGATGCTGATAATGTGCTGGACTTTTAGCGGAAGCCGCGCCGTCAGGATGTCCACCCGCACATGGCCGTCCTGCACATCGGTGTAGGCCAGACCGAACATGTAATGAATGCCGTACAGAAAGGTGGTGGCTTCAAAGCCCCAGATGGTGGGCGAATTGAATGCGTATCGCATGAACACCTCATAGAGAACGATCAGCAGCAGCGGAATCGCCAGCAGTGAGGTGACCTCGCCCTCCTTGGTGTTGAAGGTGTCGATGGCTCTGGAAATGATATTCATCGGATTGCGTCCTTGATGAGGTTCATGGGAAATCCCGCTCCCGGGCCGAAGAAACCCGGAGGCGGGAGTGAATTCAGCGAAAACAACCGGACTGAGCAATCTTGTATAATAGCCCGGCTGTTCTCGGTTCAGAGATTATTCGGAAATTCTGCCCGAGATGTAGGTCTCATAGGGCCACGGGGTCACGCCCACCCGGGCATCCCGCCAATCGGCGAAAGATTCGATGAAGGCTTCCTGGGAATCGAGCACCTTTTTGGTGAAGGGATGTTTGGCCTTGACTTCGTCGAGGTAGGTTTTGGTCACCTTTCGGAACTCGATCAGGGTCTCCTTGTCCAGCTTGACGATCTCGATTTTTTCTTTGAACCGTCGAATGGCCTCGGCGTTCAGGCTGTTGATCCAGTTATAGCTCCAGAGTTGGGTTTCCTTGGCGCAGATGTCGATGATCCATTTGAGGTCTTCGGGGAGCTTGTCATAGGAATCCTTGTTGAAAAAGAGAGCGGACTGGATGCCCGGCTGATGGGCCCCCGGCTGAATGGCGTACTTGGTGATTTCGTCGAATCCCATAGGGTAGTTGATGGCCGGCGAGGAGAACTCGGCCGCATCGATCACGCCGCGCTCCAGGGCCAGGTAGACTTCGCCGCCGGGCAAGGGGCTGACCGAGGCGCCCAGGTTGTTGAGGATGTCCATATACCATCCGGGGGTTCTTACCCGCATGCCTTTGAAATCGGCCATGGTGGTGGCCTTCTTGTTGGAGAAGAGCCCCATTTCCTGGCCGCACTGACCGCCGGGCAAAGCAAACAGGTTGAACCGGCCGTAGAGCTCCTGCATCAATTCCAGACCGCCCTTTTCATACAGCCAGATATTGTATCCTTCGGCGTCCAGCCCGAATGGAACGGAAGCGAAGGCCACGAAAGCCTCGTCCTTTCCCTTCCAGTAGCCGGGCCAGTCATGGCCGGCATCGGCGGAGCCCTTGCTCACCGCATCGAAACTCTGCATGGCCGGGACCAGTTCGCCGGCGGAAAAGGGCTTGATGTCGAGCCTGCCGGCCGAGGCCAGGCGGACGCTGTCGCAGAAATGGACGGCGATGTCGTAGAAAAGCAGCCCTTTGGTCCAGGGCATCACCATCTTCCAGCGGATTTTCTGATCGGACGTCTCGAACCGGACCCGCTTGGCGATCTCATGGCGCTTGTCCACGCCGAATTTCTCCCGTTTGGACTGGGCCATACTGAAGTTGACGGTAAAACAGAGTACGAGCAACATGCTCAGGCCGATGGTGAAGACTTTTTTCATGGGTGTCATTACCTCCTCCTCATTGGTATTGGGTGGTGATGGTTTGAAACGCTGGTTCTTTTCATAAGCTAAAGCGGTGAAACATATTCCGTTTTTTCTCGACCCCCTTTCCCTCGACTTTTCGGCGCCGGAGAGAGGTGACCAATTTCTCCGGCGGGTGAAGCGGTTTTTCGTCCAATGGTATGACCACTCATAGAAGACAAAATTTTTATTGTCAAGAAAAAAATGCTTGATAAATTAAATAGTGAATGATATTCAATCACTATAGAAAGAGAATAGTTTAAGTTTTTTTTGCTTCAGTGGGTTATTTTGATATTGGTCATACCAATTTCAAAAAACCCTTTCCTTGGTTCTTCCATTCACCTGCGAAGGAGAAACGGCATGATCAGCCAGACATTGGCGAAAGCGTTTGAAGATATCGTCGGCCCGGACAACCTGATGACCGAAAAAGCCGATCTGGTCACCTATTCTTATGATGCGGCGGTAGTCGATTCGGTGCTCCCCGGCCTGATCGTCCGGCCCACCGACGGAGACACCCTGAGCCGGGTGGTCAAGCTCTGCAACGACAACGGCCTGCCCATCACCGTACGCGGGGCCGGCACCAACCTGAGCGGCGGCACCATCCCCATCCAGGAGGGGGTGGTGATCCTTACCAACGGGCTGAACCGGATTCTGGAGATCAACACCCAGGATATGTACGCGGTGGTGCAGCCCGGGGTGATCACCGCCAAATTCGCGGCGGCGGTGGAGGCCGAAGGGCTTTTTTATCCGCCCGATCCGGGCAGCCAGGCGGTCTCGACCCTGGGGGGCAATGTGGCCGAAAACGCCGGTGGGCTTCGGGGCCTCAAATACGGCGTCACCTCCGATTATGTGATGGGGCTTCAGTTTTTCGACACCAACGGCGATCCGGTCAAGACCGGCTCCCGCACCGTCAAGTGCGCCACAGGGTACAACCTGACCGGGCTGATGGTCGGCTCCGAAGGGACCCTGGGGGTGTTCAATGAAATCATCCTCAAGCTGATTCCGGCCCCGGCCCACCGCAAGGCCATGGTGGCGGTCTTTGATAAAATGGCCAAGGCCTCGGAGACCGTGGCCGCCATTATCGCCGACAAGATCATTCCGGCCACCCTGGAGTTCATGGATAATTTCACCATTCGGGCGGTGGAGGAGTACAGCCGGGCCGGGCTGCCCACCGACGCCGCGGCCCTGCTGCTGATAGAGGTGGACGGCCATCCGGCCCAGGTGGAGGAAGACGCCCAGCGGGTGGAAGTTCTCTGCAAGGAACTGGGGGCCACCTCGGTGCGGGTGGCCGCCGACGATGCCGAGAGGGACAAGGTCTGGGCCGCTCGGCGAAGCGCCCTCAGCGCCCTGGCCAAGCTCAAGCCGACCCTGGTTCTGGAAGACGCCACCGTGCCCCGCAGCAAGATCCCGGAAATGGTCCGGGCCATGCAGGAGATCGGGGACCGATACGGACTCTCCATCGGCACCTTCGGCCATGCCGGCGACGGCAACCTCCATCCGACCATCCTCACCGACAAGCGGAACAAAGAGGAATGGGAGCGGGTGGATCAGGCCATCGCCGCCATTTTCGACAAGGCCCTGGCCATGGGCGGCACCCTCTCCGGGGAGCACGGCACCGGGATCGCCAAATCCTGTTTTCTGGAGAATGAAACCAGCAAAGCGACCCTGGTTTACTCCCGGCGCATCAAGTCGGCCCTGGACCCCAACAACATCCTCAATCCCGGAAAGATCATCGGAGGCTGACCATGGCGGATATCAGAGAACTGACCCGGTTGATGGCCGAACTCGAGGATCAGCTGGTGGTCTGCATGCGGTGCGGGATGTGTCAGTCGGTCTGCCCCTTGTATGAGCAGACCGGCCGGGAGGCGGATGTGGCCCGGGGCAAGCTGGCCCTGCTGGACGGGCTGATGCAGGAGATGTTCGACGACCCTCAGGGAGTCTACGACCGGCTCAACAAGTGTCTGCTGTGCGGCTCCTGCGCCGCCAACTGCCCCAGCGGGGTGAACGTGCTGGAGATTTTCATGAAGGCCCGGGGGATTCTCACCGGGTATATGGGGCTTTCCCCGGCCAAAAAGGCGATCCTTCGGGGGATGCTCTCTCATCCGGGCCTGTTCGACCGGGTGGCCGAGTGGGGGGCCAAGTTTCAGAAGGTGATGTCCCGGCCGGTCAATGAGGTCGTGGGCACCTCCTGCGCCCGGTTCATCTCCCCCCTGCTGAAGGAGCGCCATTTTCTGCCCCTGGCCGACAAGCCCTTTCACAAGAGAATCCCGGCCCTGGACACCCGGGACCGCAGGTCGAGTCCGCAGGTCGCCTTCTTCGTGGGCTGCCTTCTGGACAAGATCTTTCCCAATGCGGCCGAGGCGGTGGTGGATGTGCTGGTTCACCATCAGGTCGGGATTTTCATGCCGGCGGGGCAGGCCTGCTGCGGCATCCCGGCGGTCTCCTCCGGGGACCTTCAGACCTTCAACCGCCTGATCCGGCACAATCTCGAGCGGTTCGACAAAGGGGAATTCGATTACCTGGTCACCGCCTGCGCCACCTGCACCGCCACCATCAAAAAGGTCTGGCCCAATCTGGTGGAGCGGACCGATCCGGACCTGGCCGATCGGGTGACAAAAATGGCGGACAAGACCATCGACATCAACGCCTATCTGGCCCGCGAAATCGGGGTGGCGCCGCCGGAAGCGGAACCCTCGGAATCGGCGGCGCCGGTCATCACCTATCATGACCCCTGCCACCTCAAGAAATCCCTGGGGGTGGCCGCCGAGCCCCGGTCCCTGATCAAGGCCAACCCCCGCTACCGGCTCAAGGAAATGACCGCCTCCGACTGGTGCTGCGGAATGGGGGGCAGCTTCAATTTGCAGCACTACGATCTTTCTTCTAAAATCGGACAACAGAAACGGGACCACATCGCGGAGACCGGCTGCGAGGTGCTGGCCACCGGGTGCCCGGCCTGCATGCTCCAGATCTCCGACATGCTCTCCCGATCCGGAGACCGGATCACCATTCGACATCCGATTGAAATCTATGCAGAGACATTGAGGAAGCCATGACCGTTCAGCTCAAGCCCATCAGACCCAAACGAATCTCAGACCAGGTTTTTGAACAGCTTCGGGAACTGATTTTTCGAGGTGAGATCAAGCCGGGGGACAAGCTCATGCCGGAACGTGAGCTGTCCGAGGCCCTGAATGTGAGCCGCACCTCGGTGCGGGATGCGATCCGCAAGCTGGTGGTGATGGGCTATCTTGAGCAGAAGCAGGGGCAGGGGACCTTTGTCCGCAGTCCCGAAGACATGGAAAAGAGCCCCCTGGCCCTGGCCATGGAGAGCCAGAACGCCAGCCTGATCGACCTGCTCGAGGTGCGGATGGGGATGGAATGCAATGCCGCGGCCCTGGCGGCCCAGCGGGCCGACCCCGAAGACATTCGGCTGCTGGAGCGGTCCATCGCCCAGATGCGCCGGGAGGTCAACGGCGGCAACCTGGGCAACGAGCCGGATGTCTCCTTTCATATGGCCATCACCTACGCCACCAAAAACCCGCTCCATGTCTACCTCATGAAGAACATGTTCGATTTCCTCTTCGTGGGCATCAAAGAATACCTGCGCCACCTCTACGAAGAGCCCGGCAACATCCCCGAAATCCTCAAGCAGCACACCGCGGTCGTGGAGGCGATCAAAAGCGGGAACCCCGAAACCGCCTACAAGGCGATGAAAAACCACATCACCTATGTGATGGATTTTTTTAAGGAGCGGGAGGGGAAGATTCATTTGTAGTCGCCTTTTCCAAGGAGCGGAAAGTTAATGTAGCCCCTCATACACAGCCCCGCCCCTCCATTTAAGGTTTTCCCCTTATTTCATTCCGTATTCGAGATTTCTACAGTGTACCCGACAAGCCATTCCAAATTTCAGAGGGAGAACTCATGGAAGACATCAATATCGTCATCGGCGGAGCCGCCGGTGAAGGGGTGCAGACGGTCGGGGCGGTGCTGGCGGAAACCCTGATTTCGCAGGGGTATGCGGTCTTCGCCTGGCAGGAGTTCGAATCCCGGATTCGGGGAGGACAGAACAGCTATTCGCTTCGCATCGGCGAATCCGTTCGAAACGCCCCCCGGATGCAGGCCGACATTCTGCTGGCCTTGAATGACGGCGCATCCGAAAAATACCATGACCGGCTCAAGGAATCCGGAGTGATGATCGGCCCGTCGGGCAAAATGGACCCGGCCATCGTGATTCCCTTTGCCGATCTGGCCAAAGAACGATTGGAGAGCGGCCTCTACGCCAACACCATTGCGGTAGGGGCGATCATCGGCACCCTCGACATCCCGTTGGAAACCCTGTTTCGAGTGCTGCTTCCCCGGTTTGAAAAAAAGGGGGAACAGGTCGTCGCCAAAAACCGCGAGGCCGCGGAAATCGGCTTTCAGATGGCCGAGGAAAAATGCCGGGATATCTGCCACTGGCGGCTGCCCGAACGGGAAGAACGGTATCACCTGATCGACGGCCATGAGGCGGCGGCACTGGGCGCGGTCCATGCCGGATGCCGGTTTGTCGCCGGCTACCCGATGAGCCCGTCCACCAATCTCCTCACCTTTCTGGCCAAGGAAGACGAACGCTTCGGAATCTTCGTGGAGCAGGCCGAGGATGAGATCGCGGCCGTAAACATGGCCATCGGCGCGTCCTTTGCCGGGGTACGATCCATGACCACCAGCTCCGGAGGCGGATTCGCCCTGATGGTGGAGGCGATCAGCCTGGCCGGCATGATCGAGACGCCGTTGGTGATTGTGCTGGCGCAACGGCCCGGCCCGGCCACAGGGCTGCCGACCCGGACCGCCCAGGGAGATCTGCTGTTTGCCATCCACAGCGGGCACGGCGAATTCCCCAAAGCGGTGCTGGCCCCGGCCGATCCCGAGGATGCCTTCCATCAAATCGTTCTGGCCTTCAATCTCGCCGACCAATACCAGATACCGGTGATCGTTCTCACCGATCAGTTTCTGGCCGGTAAGCTGGTACCGGGAAAGAATCTATAAACTGGATGAGGATTACGATCCGGGCGACCGGGGTGCGGCCCTGAAGATGCTCCTTGAGGAAACCGAAAAAAAGCCGATCGGCGTGCTCTACCAGGCCCGGCCCCGAAAAACCATGGGCGCCCGGTTTCGGCAAACCATTACCGACCGGCCCCTGACTGAATTGAAGCCGATCGGGGCCGAGACGATTCAGTCGGCATTGAATGATTACCGGCCGAGTTGATTTTACTCTTGCCCAAACGCACCATTTGTTTTTTTGAAATCTCGATCCAGGCGGCCCAACAGCCGGAGAGGGGCCGAATCCCGGAAGCGGGACCCAGCACTTCAGATTTCGTAAACCCGGTAGGGCCGGCTGCTCTCTTTTTCCATTACGAATCGGGCCACATTGTAAACCGGTATTTCCGTTGCGGTTTTTCCCGCCGGGGCGCCGTGATGGGCGTGGCCGTGGAAAATCACATCCACCCCGAACCGCTCCAGGGCATCGGCCAGCCGGGATGTGCCGAGAAAGGCGAACAGTTCGGGGTCTTCCCCTGCCAGCGTTTCTTTCACCGGCGCATAGCGGAGAATGGCCACCTTCCGCTCGGTCTCGAGTTCACTGAGCGCGTTTTCCAGGCGGATGGCCTCTTCGATGCTGGTCTGGATGAATGTTTTTAAAGATTTTTCCCCGAAAACTTTCAACCGCCGGTCGGCGAAACCGCCGCAAAATCCTTTGGTTCCCACGAAGCCGATCCCGTCGATTTCACAGGTGGAGGAATCGAGCACGCAAATATCCTTGGCCTCCATCATCTGTACCAGAAGGTCGGTGTGGTCGCTTTCATGGTCGTGATTTCCCACCACCGCGATTTTGGGGATCGATACCGCCCTGAGTTCATCCAGCAGCCGTTCCATCTCTTTGGGGCGGCCCCGGTTGGTCAGATCCCCCGCCATGACCAGCACGTCCGCCGCTTGTTCCACCCCGGCCAGAAGCTTTCGGATCATTCCCTCGGAATCGATTCTACAGTGGAAATCACCGATGGCTGCAATTTTCATATTTCTTCTCCTTTATGATTCACAGCAGAATGTAGGGGTCATCTTTCAGCAGGTGGGAGATGTAGCCCCACTCCAATCGGTCCTTGGCGGCCAGAATCAGGTGGACGATATCCGCGCTGTCAAACCGGTCTCCGCGGGCGATGTAGCATTTTGGATGCGATCAGGTTTTCGAGGCCGATGAGCGGTACCTTTACACCCAGCAGGTTCATGGTTCGGCTGTTTTCGAACCATTCATCGGTCATGGTAATCATATTGTTGGACAGGCCGAAAATCAGGTCTATAAATAGTGCCCTCCGAGGGGGCGTATACCGCTTTTCCTTATAGGCGGAGTCTCGAAAAAAACTTAATTTTTAGAAGAACTCTGGAAACCGGCGGCTGTCTTGTTTCCATCGAATCCGCTGGTTTTGATCCTCAGGGACTCGCACTGAAGAAATGGAAAAAACATTTAATAAAGGAGAAAACAGATGGCCCAGAATGACTTAATTTCTGGTCGTGCTCTCACGGTCCTCGGCCTGAATGTGGATATCATGCTCTTCCAGGACATCCTCAAGATAGAGCAGCTTTGTAATCACAATGAGTACCGCAACCAACGGCGTCGCCAACAGGATGCCGATGATACCCTGGATGACCCCCATGATAATCTGGGCGGATATAATCAGGGCCGGGGGCATGGAAATCGCCTGGCGTTGGACCAATGGCGTGATCAGATAACTTTCCACCATCTGAATACCGGCATACAGGGCCGCAACATACCAGACCATGGACCAGCTTTCCTGCACGGCCAGCAAGAGTGCGGGAATGACCGAGATGATCGGACCGAGATTGGGTATGAAGGTCAGCAGGGCGGCAAATACGCCCAGGGTCAACGCCAGCGGCATCCCAAGAAGCCATAATCCGAGGACCGTAAAAACCCCGATGATCAACATTGAAAAGAGCCGGCCGATCAGCCACCAGTAAAGCGTGGCGCCGATGCCGTGAAAGGTTCTTATCGCGCGGTCGCGCTTCTTCTTGGGAACCAGTTTTTCTGCCCCCCCGATATAGGTATCGGCATCATAGGCCCCATACAGACCGATGGCGAGAATGATAAAAATCCCGGTGATTGCGCCCACTGCCGTATAGAGCCAGGAGGTGGCTTTTTGCATCAGCCCGCCAATGCTTCCGGATATCTGCTCCAAAGAAGGCAACCGCTTCAGAAACCAGCCGCCCACCGTGGTTTCAGACACATTCTCCTTCAGGCTCTTCCAGGAGTTTGGCAATTGTTTGTTCAGTTCCTGGACCTGATCAGTGATATTGGGTGTTATCAAAAAAATAACGCCCAATACCAGAATCAACAGAAGAAATATGACGATGGTGATGCTCCAATTTACGGAGAGACCGGTTTTTTCATGAATAAAGTCGCCGTTTTTTCTTAAAAAAATCGCAAAAATAATGCCCGCGAATATCAGCAGAAACATATGCAGGGTATGCCAGACAAGAAGGGCCGTGGTGACGACGATCAGAACTGTCAGCACCTGCTGTGGAAACGTGAGATTGCGGGTGGAACGGGCTGAGTCAACCATTGTCATATCTCCTTAAAAAATAAACCGGTGATCCCCTGCAAGCTCGAACAAACATCCATTTTCCAAAGAATAGGTGATCGTTTTCTTCAAACTTTTTTTCATGGTGGATCGGGCCAAGATACCGGTAAGTATGGCCGCACCGGTGGAGAACAAGGCCCATCGTTTTCCTTTGAAGGATAATTTCTTAAAAATAGTATTTTCCTCCTCATAAAAGGCGCACACTCCGAAGCTGAACAACAGGTAGCGGGTTACGTCAGGAATCCTCTGAGGGTGGTGTCGACCAGCGCGATCAGAAGCGCCGCAAGAAGGGTCCAGCCGAATCCCTCGATTTTGAAGTCCTTGATCAGTTTGTCGGTGATCCAGAGCAGAAACGCGTTGATGACGAATTTGAAAAGGCCGAAGGTGATCAGGATGAAGGGCAAACTGATCAGGAAGAAGAGCCATCCGAACAAAAAATTGATGACGCTGTAAACCAACGCCACCATAACGGCGGTCCAGAAGCTTTTGACGTGAATGGCCGGGATCAGCTTGGCGATGAGAAAGATGGTGATGCTTAAAATCAGAAGATTCAGCAGCGCGGTCATGATCGACTCCTTTTTTGTTATGATTAATCAGTTAAACATAATTCGTTATTAGATTCCCTAAACTCGCATTAAAATCAATACCGCATGATGGGTATTTTTAAGAAAAGTATTATGTAGAAGCTCTACCGGAGCACGGAAAGTAAATCCTGAATGCATACGGGGCGCCTTGCCAACCGCCGCAGCCTTGCATGTTCTCCCGGGAGTTGCGGTAGGAAGTTCGGCCGACTCTGCTTTGATAGTATTGATCATAGTTCATGGTGTCGGGAGTGTCTCCGTAATACCCGCCGTATTCGGTATCTCTGCGACAGTTGGAGCCTTCGGAACAGCCTCGATCATATACACTTCAGATATCCAGGTCGGGTTCCAGATTTTTGCCATGATCACCGTTTCGGCCACCCCCGAAATATTTTCCCGGCCCGGCAAGAACTCGCATTCGCTCAAACAGCTTCCCGACCCGGGAAAATCTCCCGGGGGTGGCCTGCCGATTATTCGGGCTTGGCCGAAATGATGATCAAGGACGATCGTAACCGAGAATTGAATCAGTCATACCATTTGTTGAACTCATTTTCTTCTTCAAACTGCCGGGGTTGTCAGGTAATAAGCCATGCAGGCGGGTATCAAAATAAGCGGTATGCGGTATTCGGGGGGTAAAAGGGGGAGAGGTTATGTTGCCGTAAAGCCTGGGCCGGCAATCTAAGGATGCCACCGGATATCCCCCACCAGCCCGAAGTGGTCGGAGGGGAATACGGAAGGATGCTGCAAGGAGATCGGCTCGGCGCCGATCATCTGAATGGATCGAGGATGCCAATGGGAATCCGGGCTTCGCAGCAGAATGCGATCGAATCGGACCTTTTTTTCTTCTCTTTTCAGCTCCCGGCGCATGAGGTTCACATCGGTATCTTCGGTATAGCCGGGTTCATTCGGGTGGAGCACCCCCCAGAGATCCTGATAGCCGGGGTCCAGAATCCGGTTTTCGTCCCAGGTGGCGCAAAAATTGAAATCGCCCATCAGAATCGAGTGGGGTGGTCTGTTGAGTTTCAGAAAAATATCCCCCAGTTGAATGGCCCGCTCCGGCGCTGAGGATCGGTAGCTTTCCAGGTGAACCACTCCCGCATGGAGATCCTCGCCGTTGATGGTGAATTCACCGATCAGGACATGCCGGCCCATCCAGCTGTGCAGCGGGTAGAGTCCGAACCGGTTCACAGGTATGCGCGACATGAGGAAAATACCATAGGGATTCACGGTTTCGCCGGTAATGTCCGAAAGGGTATAGTATTTCTGAACCCAGGGATCGGCCTTGATCCATTCGAGGGTTTCGGGGGTGACTTCTTCCAATCCGATGATGTCTGGCTCGTGGCCTTGGAGCAGGTCGAGAAGGGCCTTCAATCGGGCTTTCCTGTGCAGTTCGCCGAACCAGATGTTAAAGGTGGCGATGCGAAGCCGGTCTTTCTGGATTTTTTCACCCGGGGCGGCGGAAGGAGCCGTGACCCACCGGGTTTTGCCGGGATCGAAAATCGATGGGGTCAGTTTCTTTAAGGTGGGAAAATCGAAATCAATGGGCATGGGCGCACCTCAAAGATACTAAGGCGACTCGCGGAAGATAGAATACCATCCGAACGCCGCCGGGGGATAAATCCCCCCGGCTGATCCGAAAAAGCCTGCTGAAGCGGGTTCGCCCATGGGGGGGAAATCGATAGCGGAGAGCGCCCTTCAGGGTGCTTTTCGGGATGAGCCGGGGGATTCATTCTCCGGCTGCGGCCACGGTATTTTCAAATCGACAAACCGTCTTATCCGATATTGTTGGGTTTGTTCAATTTCACTACTTCGTCATAATACGTGATCTTGCAGTTTTGATCGATCCGTTTTTCCTTGATGATGATATGATCTTCCCGGATGTCTTCGACCACGCCCGCGTTCATGCCCACTTTGGTGCCCTTGGAAACGATATACGGCTTGCCTTTGGGGTCTTCCAGAACCGCTTTGCCCTGGTTGGCGAAACGAACGATGCCGGTGAGTTTCAGATGGTCGAGGTGCATGTTTTCGAGTGGAGTCGGGCCGATTACGATCTCAGGGCAGGTTCCCCCGCCCCCCCCACCGCCTCCGCCGGTGTCGGGGGACTCCTCTATAACCGGCTCAAACGGATCGGTCCGTTTTTTCGGATCATAGGCGGATTTCGTCTTCTTGTCAGCAGAGGCCAGCAGAACTTCCGCTTTTTGCAACTCCTCAGGGTTCAGGCCTTCTTCCAACGGAAGGCTTTTTCCAGCCGGAAGGCTTTTCTCCGACACCCGAGTTTCTTCTGCGGATGCGGTTTCTTCAGAAGCCGGCGCTTCCTCTGTTCCGGCCAACTCTACAGAGGTCGCCGGATGCTCCGGCATTTTCTTTCGCACCACCTGTTGGTCAGAGGTAGCGGCTTTGTCGCCGACACAGCCGATAAGAAAAAAAATGAACACAATCACGCAAATACCTGGACGGATTTCATGGAATCGGGGAATCATGGGCGTATCCTCCTTCTTCATGTAGGGTTTTACGGTGTTTTCTCCATGAACACCTATTTTTTAATCCAATCCACCTTGTACAGGTCACTGCGGCGGCTTTCCAGGTTTCGGACGCTGCCGAGCTTTCGAAGCTCTTTGAGCAGGTCCAGATCCACATCCGCCAGAAGGGTCATTTCAGTGTTGGGGGTGGCCTCCGCGGCGATGGCGTCGTGGGGAAAGGCAAAATCGGACGGGGTGAAAATGGCCGACTGGGAGTACTGAATATCCATGTTTTCGACCCTGGGCAGGTTTCCGACGCTGCCGGAGATGGCTACATAGCACTCGTTTTCGATGGCCCGGGCCTGGGCGCAGCGGCGCACCCGAAGATAGCCGTTTTTGGTGTCGGTCCAGAACGGCACCAGCAGAATCTGCATCCCCATCTGGGCCAGAATACGAGGCAGTTCCGGATACTCGACATCATAGCAGACCAGGATTCCGATCCGCCCCACGTCGGTGTTGAAGACCCGGAGCTTGTCTCCGCCCTGGAGCCCCCAGTATTCGGCCTCGTCCGGGGTGACGTGGAGCTTGTACTGGGAGTCCCAGGTGCCGTCCCGGCGGCACAGAAAAGAGACGTTGCAGAGCCGTTCGCCGTCATACTCCGGCAGGCTGCCGCTGACGATGTTGATGTTGTAGGTGACCGCCATGTTGAGCATTTCATCCCGCAGCCGCTCGGTGTATTCGGCCAGAGATCGCATCGCCTTGGGCGGGTCCTGCTGATCGTATTCGGCCAGCAGGGGAGCGTTGAAGAGTTCCGGAAACAGAATAATGTCCGCGTTGTATCCGGAGACCGTATCCACGAAAAATTCCACCTGCTGAAGCAGATCCTCGATGGAACTGAACCGGCGCATCTGCCACTGAACCACGCCGATGCGAACGATCGATTTTCGGCCCCAGATGATTTTTTTTCGCGGGGATTCATAATAGATGTTGTTCCATTCCAGATAGACCGCATGGCTCTTGGAGCGACTGTCTTCGGGAATATAATTTCGAATCACCCGTTTGGGATGGAATTCGTTGGCGATCTGAAAGGTCAGCACCGGATCGACGATTTCCCGGTTTCGAACCTTTTTGATGTACTCCGTCGGGGTCAGCTCTTTGCTGTGCTTGGCATAGCCCGGTATCCGCCCGCCGACGATGATCCCTTTGAGGTTGAGGTTTTCGCAAAGCTCCTTGCGGGCGTCATAGAGGCGCCGCCCCAGACGCATGCCGCGGTAATCTTTATGGACGAAAAGGTCGATGCCGTACAGGTAATCCCCGTCCGAATCATGCTTTGTGAATCGGCCGTCGGATACCACATCATCATAGGAATGCTCCATTTCGAGCTTGGATTGATCGATGATCAGGGTCAGGGCCGCGGCGACCACGGTACCCTTGTCTTCCACTCCGATTTGGCCTTCAGGAAACAAGGTGAGCAGGGTGGAAAACTCATCGAACTTCCATTCCCCGCCCATGCGGGCATATGCTTCCCGCATAATTTCGCTGATATCGTCGTAATCCGAAATGCGGAGGTTTCGAATGACGAGTTTGTGGCTGGTGGTCTCGATTTCAGAATTAATCATAGTTGAGTTGGGTGGTCCTTCCGTGTCGGTTGCCGGTGGAAATCTTCCGATTATATGAAAAGGTAGTACAAGGTTTTCAGGTGGTTCCGAAAAGTAGATGATCATGACATAAATTCGCCGTTTAAGCAAGAGAAGAACCGCAAAATCGGCAGGAGCAAAAGTCTTAATTGAGGGTTGTCGGTGGATTCCAGGCGCCTTATGTTAGAAACAGGATTAATCACGGTTTCCATTATTCACCCGAGGTCTGGTCCGGCTTGGCTTCCGAGCCCTGGTCCCGGACCCCGCAGGCAGGCCTTTCCAGGTTTTTCAATGCCTGTGAATTCGAGAGGAGGGAAAACCATGCCGACACGTATCGAAACCGATTCCATGGGCAGCATTCAGGTGGACCACGACCGATACTGGGGGGCACAGACCCAACGATCCCTGGAGAACTTTAAGATCGGGGATGAACGAATGCCGCGGGATGTGATCCGTGCCCTGGGAATCCAAAAAAAAGCCTGCGCTCAGGCCAATATGGAATTGGGGGTGTTGGATACCGGCGTGGGGGATCTCATTGTGCGGGCCGCGGAGGAGGTCATGGACGGGCTTCTGGACGCGCACTTTCCGCTGTTGGTCTGGCAGACCGGCAGCGGCACCCAGACCAACATGAACGCCAACGAGGTGATCGCCAATCGGGCTATTGAAACGGCCGGCGGAAAACTCGGGGGAAAAGACCCGGTTCATCCCAACGATCATGTCAATATGTCCCAGTCCTCCAACGACACCTTCCCGACCGTCATGCACATCTCCGCCGCCGAAACCATTCAGAACCGACTGATTCCGGCGCTGAAGCATCTCAAATCGGAGCTGGACAAGAAGGTGAACGGGTTCAAGGATATCGTTAAAATCGGCCGCACCCATCTGCAGGACGCCACTCCGCTTACCCTGGGCCAGGAATTTTCCGGTTATGCCAAACAGGTGGAACTGGGGATCGGCCGGGCCGAGGGGTGTCTGCCGAATCTTTACCGGCTGGCCATCGGCGGCACGGCCGTGGGCACCGGCTTGAATGCGCCTGAAGGATATGATCGAACCGCCGCCGAAAAGATCGCGGAGATCACCGGTCTGCCTTTTACGGCCGCAGACAATAAATTCGAGGGATTGGCGGCCCATGACGCCGTGGTGGAAGCCAGCGGGGCCACCCGCACCATCGCCGGCAGCCTCATGAAAATCGCCAACGACATTCGGTGGCTGGCCAGCGGCCCCCGGTGCGGGATCGGCGAGCTGATCCTTCCGGCCAACGAACCGGGCAGCTCCATCATGCCGGGCAAGGTCAACCCCACTCAGTGCGAGGCCATGACCATGGTGGCGGCCCGGGTCATGGGAAACGACGTCACCGTCGGTTTCGCCGGTTCCCAGGGCAATTTTGAACTCAACGTCTTCAAGCCGGTCATGCTCTACAGCCTGATCCAATCGGTGCGGCTGCTCTCGGATGCGACGATCAGCTTTACCGATAATCTGGTGGTGGGCATTCGGGCCGACCGGGAACGGATCCGGGCCCTGCTTCATAAATCCCTCATGCTGGTGACCGCCCTGAGCCCGAAGATCGGCTACGACAAAGCAGCCGAGGTGGCCCATGAAGCCCACAAGTCCGGCCGCACCCTGAAAGAAACGGCGGTGGATCTGGGGTATATCACCGCCGATGAATTCGATGCCGTCGTCAAACCCGAAGAGATGGTAAAGCCGGGGCTGCGGAAGAACACATAACTTTGTAGAAACCTTTTATCCCGCAGACTTTGAGAACCTCCGTTCGGAAATTGAATCCGGCGGGGGCGGGATGAATAATGTTTTTTCCGGATCGGAATACCCCTTTTCCCCCATCCCCCCGGCTATAGTGAAGGGCTATACTTTAAGAATTCCAGAAGGTGTAATCGACCTGAATTCATTCCGGTTGCTACGGAATACAAGATAAAAGGAGTTCATATGAGATGGGCAAAAACAGCTGGAAACACGATCCTGACGATCGGGATCGTTCTAATCGTACTGATCGGCGCCGGGTATATCGGCCTGGCCCTGTACGACTGGAACAACCTCAAACCCGGAATCGCCCAAGTCCTGGAAGAAGCCACCGGCCGAAAGACGACGATTCAGGGGGATGTCACCCTTGGCAGGTGGACGCCCAAGGCACCCTCGGGGACATGGATGTTTCCGTGAACGGATCGCTCCCCCGGTTCACTTCAATGGCCGGACTCAAAACCGGCATCTCGGTTCAAGGGCCGGATTATTCCAATTTCATGGCATTGTTCGGGGTTTCGGTAACCGTGGACTCCCCCTTTGATCTGAACGGGGATTTTCAATATCCCGGCCCGGATCAGCCAATGGAAGGAAAAATCAACGGCGCCATCGGGAAAATGACCTTGGACATCGATGGCTCCATGCCCCGAATCAGTGAAATCGAGGGTCTGAACACCACCATCTCCGCTGAAGGCCCCGATTTTTCGAAGCTGATGGCGGTGTTCACGTTGCAGGTGCCGGTATTTCAGCCCTTTGACGTCACCACCGATTTCAGCTATCCGGACACCCTGACCTATCATCTGGATAAAACCGACGCCAAAATCGGAGACAGCGATTACACCGGCAGAATACAAATCGATGCCGCTGCTGAGCCGTTTGCTTTTCTGGTGGACGGGAGTTCGGAGCATCTCAACCTGGCCGCTCTCATCGACAACTATCAGGAGGAAGGCGGAGGGAATACCAAGACCGGAAATGCGAACAACGGAAAAAATAAGATCATCCCCGACCGGCCCCTGCCGCTGGATATTCTCAGAGCCTATAACAGCGAGATTCACCTGAAGGCCGGCACCCTGCTGCTGCCGCTTCTCTCCTTGACCGAATTCAGATTCGATACTACCTTGCAGGGCGGCCATCTGAAGGTTGACACCCTACACGCTGACATCGGCGCCGGCGCCATCAACGGCCGAATGGAGGTGCGGACCCAAGCGAATCCGCCCC